>NZ_JAURWM010000111.1 GCF_030654915.1 Phenylobacterium sp.
CCGCGCGCGCCGGGGAAGCTGGCCGAGGTTTCGCGGTCGTCGCCTCCGAGGTGCGTGCCCTGGCCCAACGCTCGGCCGAGGCGGCCAAGGAGATCAAGGCGCTGATCTCGGCCTCGACCGCGCAGGTGAGCTCCGGCGTCGAACTGGTGGGCAAGACCGGCCAGGCGCTGCAGCGGATCGTCGCCGAGGTGGCCAAGATCACCGAACTGGTGACCGAGATCGCCGCCTCGGCCCAGGAGCAGGCCGTGGGCTTGGGTCAGGTCAACACCGCCATCAACGAGATGGACCAGATGACCCAGCAGAACGCCGCCATGGTCGAGGAATCGACGGCGGCGAGCCATGCCTTGGCCCATCAGGCCGGCGAGCTGGACCAACTGATGGACGAGTTCGAGATCGGCGAGGCGAGGGCCAGAGCGCGGGCCGAGCCGCCGCGTCGCGGCCCCGCGCCCCGCGGCGGGCCGGCCCGTGGCCCGATCTCTCTGGGCGGGGCGGCGCGCAAACTGCAAGCGGTCCCGTCGACCGACAGCTGGGAAGAGTTCTAATGGCCGATCACATGAACTCGGCCGCCGCGGAGCTGATCAGCGTGCGCATCGGCGGGCAGCAGTTCGCGCTCGACATCATGGCGGTACGGGAGATCCGCGGCTGGAGCGCCTCGACCCCGGTGCCCCATGCGCCGTCCTATGTGGTGGGGATGATCAATCTGCGCGGCGTGGTGCTGGCGGTTGTCGATCTGAGCGCTCGGCTGGGGCTGGGGGCCTGTCAGCCGGACTCCTCGTCGGTGGTGGTGGTGGCCCATATCAACGACGTGCCGGTGGGGCTGCTCGTCGACGCGGTCTGCGACATCATCGCGGTGACCGAGGACATGGTGCAGCCGCCGCCCGGGGTTGGAACCGACGAAGTGCGCGAGTTCGTGCAGGGGATCATCTCCACCGACGAGGGTATCGTGACGCTGCTGTGCCTGGACCAGGTGCTGCCGGTGGTGCGGGCGGCGGCCTAGAAACCCGACCACTCCGCGGCCATGATCGGCCCTCACCGTCAGGCTCCCAGCAGGTGAAAGTCTCAATCCCGCGCGGAGCAGGTCATGAAGGTTGCTCCGGGGCGGGAGCGCGCCGCCCAAGCTCGGATCCGACGAAGCGGCCGTGGCGGCCGGCGCTTTTCCTAGCGCCGGACGGGGAAGATGGCGCGCAGCCTCGCGTCGCGCAGATAGAGGCCGCCCCAGATCGCCGCGCCTAGATAGACGCCAAATAGGGTGTGGGAGAGCAGGGGATCGCCGATCCGCAGGTGGCTGGCGATGGCGCCGCCCATGACCGCCGTCAGCAGCACCGCGCCCAGCACCGCCGTTCGCGGGAAGACGTAGAGCAGCAGGCAGATCAGCTCGATCGCCCCGATCGTCGGGCCGAGCGCGGCGGGGTAGCCGAGCTGGTCCAGGCTATCGCGGACGACCTGCAGGTCGATCAGCTTGATGACCGTGTCGAAGGTCATGAAGGCGACGACCAGGCCGGTCAGGATGCGGCCCGCCCAGAGCATCAGTTTAGGGGTTGAGGCGGACGCGGTGTCGGTGATGGTGACCATGGGGGCTTCCAACTGGGCGAGGGTCAGGGCTTGGGGGACTGGCCGAGCGACCAGTTGACGCCGAAGGGGTCGCGCAGCGTGCCGTAACGGTCGCCCCAGAACATGTCGGCCACCGGCATGACCGGGGTCGCGCCGGCCTCGACAGCGCGCTTCCACCAAGCGTCGATGTCGTCGACCTGGAGGTGCATGGTGAAGGAGTGGGAGGGCTGGTGCGGGTAGCCTTCCTCGGGCCAGCAATCGCTCATCAGCAACGGGCCGCCGTTGATCTGCAGATGGCAGTGCATCAGGCGCTTGCCGTCTTCCGCCGGCATCCGCATCAGTTCCTGGGCGCCGAAAGCCTTTTGATAGAAGGCCGAGGCGTCGCTGGCGCCCTGGACGTTGATGTAGGGAGTTACACCCGTCACGGTCGGCGGGGTCATGGTTTCGCTGGCCATTGTTTCCGTCCTTCGAGTCGTCGCAGTCCGTGCTGCAGATGACCCAAGGACGAACGAGGTTGCGTGGTCCCGACAAGGGGGCGCGACTTTTCCGACCGTGAACTAGACCTTGTCGAGGGCGGCGATCGCCTGCCCGCGCAGGGCGATGAACTGGGCGGCCAGGTCGTGCGCCAGGTAGATGTCGCGTCGCCGCGTCCAGGGCTGGCCTGAGAGGGCGTCGTAGGCGGAGGGTAGCTCGACCTCGGCGGCGACGTGCGCGTCCATTCCGTGACGGCGCGAAATCTGGACGCAGCGTTTGGCGTGGTCCTTGTGCGCGACGATGGCGACCGTTCCCATTGCGGCGTCCGCGCCACCTTCCTGGCGCATGACCTCGGCGGCGACCCCGTCGGTCGATAGGTATTCGAGCGATCCGTCGGGCGCGAAGACCGGTTCGATGGAGACCACGTCGGCCATTCCGGGCTGGCCGGCCAGGAAGCGGGCGATCTCCCACTGGGCATAGATCTTGACGGGTTTCAGCCGATGGATCGCCCGCACCGCCTGCGCCAGCGCTTCGTTCACCGGGCCGGGATCGGCCAGGTCGTTTGGCCCGGCGCTCTCGCGCGGGCGATTGCCAAAGCCATAGGCCACGATCCGGGTGATCTGGGCGGCGGGGATTTGAGATGGTCGCCAGCTCAAGGCGATGTCGAGGATCTGATGGGTCAAACGCGCCGCGGCTTGTGTCTCGCCGAGTTCCTCGGTCAGCCGCTGTTCAAGCAGGTCCTGCAGTTCGCTCGTCGCCATGATTGTCCCCTGGATGCTGGTTTAGATGACCGGTCCGCCAATAGTCGGCAAGCATGCGTCGGGCGCGCGCCCTGAATTTCCTGCCATGTGAGTCATCGCTGCGCTGATGCTCGTAATACAATTTGTGATTTGCAGTCCGTACTAGGGGATTTGCGTGATGTCGGAATGTAAAATTTCGCCTGCAAGAAGAAAAAACGAAACAGCTAATGTATTGTGATCAACGAATATTTGACGTCTGAATTCGTGGCCGTTATTGGCGCTGTTAGGGCTGATTAACGGGGAATTAACATGAAGAATATCGGTGTTGCTGCGCGGGCTTTCGCGATTTCGGCATTTGCTTTGACGACGGTTCTGGCTGCGCCCGCGGCCGCCGCGACGGTGTCATTCGAGAACGTCCGGGGGGCTTGGTCCAATGCGATCGGATCGAGCGCGACCTATTCGAACAACGACAGCGCCAACGCCCAGGTGCGTTGGGGTGTCCCGCAGGGGTACGGCCAGAGCGGCTACAACTTCATCGGATCGGACTTCGGCCCGATCAGCGTGACCTCGCCGTATTCGTCGGGCGCGTTCACCATGGGCGAGTTCCAGCATCTGAATTTCCCGATCAGCTCGGGAACCTCGATCAGCGGGATCACCTTGCTGTTCACGGCTGAAGTCGTCGTCGACAACGTCAATCTCGGCGACCGCACCTTCACCTACAACTTCACCCACTTCGAGACGCCGAACCAGGATTCCACCTGCGCGAACGGTGGGGCGAACAACAGCGGCATTAACGTCAATGGTTGCGCCGACCGGGTGAAGATGAACTTCAATGCGAGTTCCGACACCTTCATGATCGGCGCGGACACCTACACCTTGGATATCGCCGGCTTCCTGGTGGGCGGCAATCCGAGCGACGGCTTCTGGACCAAGGAGCAGGCCAGCAACAGCGCCTTCATCCAAGGCAAGATCAACCTCTACAGTCTGGCGGCCGGCGTTCCCGAGCCCTCGACCTGGGCGATGATGATCATCGGCTTCGGCGCGGCCGGGTCGATGGTCCGCAGCAACCGCCGCCGGAACGTGCTTGGCGCCGCCTGACCAAGCCAACTGATCGAACGGCATCGGCCCGCTCCCATCACCCGGGGGCGGGCCTCTCGGCTTTTTGCCCCTGTGAAGGGAGACTGGCGCGAAGGATTTCGCCCGTTCGGCGAATTGTTAACGGCGGTTCACAAGTCGCCGTTCGCACCTTTTGATTGTGGTGATCGGCCTAGCTATTGGGAGTGTGGCTTGTCCCGATTCGGGACCGCGCGGGCGAGGGTGAACCTCTCCAAGCGTACGATCAATCGAGGGGAATATTCCGTGAAACTCAAACTACTCATGGCGGGCGTTTTAGCCGCCCTCACGACCGCCGGGTCGGCGAACGCCGCCACCGAACTGGTCGTCAACGGTGGGTTCACGGGCAGTATCGGGAGGGGAGTAGCCACCGTTTCCACTGTCAGCGCCACCCAGATTGCCGGTTGGACGGTGCTCACCAACTATGTCGATTGGTCCAACAGCGCATGGCAGTCGTCGGATGGTGACGGCTATAGCCTTGATCTCATCGGAGGTTTCGGTCGCGGTGTCATCGCCCAGACCATCGCGACCCAGGCGGGACGGACCTACAACCTGACGTTCGACATTTCCGGCAATCCCGACATGTATCGTGACGCTGGGCGTTTCATCA
This sequence comes from Phenylobacterium sp., assembly GCF_030654915.1. Classification (GTDB taxonomy): domain Bacteria; phylum Pseudomonadota; class Alphaproteobacteria; order Caulobacterales; family Caulobacteraceae; genus Phenylobacterium. The sequence continues at coordinate 4,489 of NZ_JAURWM010000111.1, forward strand.
CCGTCAGTGCGGGCGGCGCTGAGATCGGCGCGACCCAATATGTGCTAAGTTCGGCTAACAGCCGGCAGAACATGTTGTGGACGTCGCGTAGTATGTCGTTCGTCGCGACCGGCGCGTTCACCCAGATCGTCTTCACCGGCACGAGCGACGACCCCGCCAACTGCTGTTGGGGCGCCGCGCTCGACAATGTTTCGGTCATGGCGGCGGTGCCCGAACCAGCCACCTGGGCGATGATGATCATCGGCTTTGGCGCGGTGGGCTCCATGGTGCGGACGTCGCGCCGCCGGAACGCTTTCAGCGCGGCCTGATCCGGCTATCCAATCTGAGCGAACAGCCCGTCTCCGGCCTGGGAGGCGGGCTTTTTCTTGAGCGCTGTCAGCGGGCGCCGGCCTCGGCGTCCTTGGCTAACCGGTCCAGGTGCAGGCGGATGTGGGCGGCCTCGGCGGCGGTTCCGGCCAGGGCGATGGCGCGGTCGAAGGCTTCGTGGGCTTCGCGGCCTCGGCCAAGCTGCATCAGGAAGCCGCCCTTGGCGCCGTAGAAGTAGAAGTAGCCGGCCAGGGGCTGGGCCAAGGGCTCGATCATGGCGAGCGCGGCCTGCGGTCCGGCCACCTTGCTGACCGCCACGGCCCGGTTGAGGGTCACGACGGGGGAGGGCGTCATGCGTTCCAGCGTCGCGTAGAGGGCGTCGATCTGACGCCAGTCGGTGTCCTGCGCGCGGGGCGCCCGGTCGTGCAGGGCGGCGATGGCGGCCTGGACCTGATAGGGGCCGGGGGCTGCGTGGCGCAGGGCCTTGTCGAGGAGGGCCAGGCCCTCGGCGATCATGGCCCGGTTCCAAAGGGTGCGGTCCTGGTCTTCCAACAGGATCAACTCGCCGCTGGGGGCGAAGCGGGCGCCGGCGCGGGCGTGCTGCAACAGCATCAGAGCGGTCAGGCCCATGACCTCCGGTTCAGTCTTGAACAGGCGCAGCAGCAAGCGGCCCAGGCGGATGGCTTCCTGCGCGAAGGGCGCCTTGCGGTCGGCCTCCTCGCCGGTCGAGGAATAGCCTTCGTTGAAGATCAGGTAGACGACGGCGGTCACGGCGGCGAGGCGTTCGGCGCGCTCGGCCGGGCCGGGGGTTTCGAAGGCGACCTTGGCCTGGCCGATGCGGGCCTTGGCGCGGGTGATCCGCTGCTCCATGGCGCTTTCGCCGACCAGGAAGGCGCGGGCGATTTGCCCCACCGACAGGCCGCAGACGATGCGCAGCGCCACGGCCACCTGCTGCACCGCCGGAAGGCCTGGATGGCAGCAGATGAACAGCAGTCGCAGGATGTCGTCGCGGTAGTCGGCGCCGTCCAGCCGCTCGGCCAGAGGCGCCTCGACGTCGTCGAGGTCGGAGATCGCATCCTCGGAGGGCAGGGCCTGCTGCTTGGACCTGCGGCGCGCGGCGTCGATGCCGCTGTTGCGGCCCACCATGATCAGCCAGGCGGTCGGATCACGCGGCGGGCCGTTGACCGGCCAGTTCTTCAACGCCCGCAGGCAGGCGTCCTGAAACGCCTCCTCGGCGGTGTCGAGGTCGCGGAAGTAGCGCAGGAGGGCGCCGAGCGCCTGGGGACGCGCGGAGATAAGGGCCGCATCGATCCAGGCGGGGTCGCTCATTTGATCTCTATTCCGGGCTGATAAATGTTGATCGGCCGTAGCTCATAGGCGCCACCGGGATTGGCCTTGCCGAGGTCGCGGGCGACCTGCAGGGCCGCCTCGAGGTCAGTCACGTCGATGATGTAGAAGCCGAGCAGCTGTTCCTTGGTCTCGGCGAACGGGCCGTCGATCACCAGGTCCTGGGACTTGCGCAGGGTGGTGGCGGTGGTGGTCGGCATCAGCCGGATGGCCGGGCCCAGCAGCTTGTCGGCATAGAGCTGATCATGGACCAGCTGGAGCTTGGCCATGACGGCGGCGTCCTCGTCCTGGGTCCAGGAGGTGGTGACGGCTTCGTCGTTGTAGCAAAGGATGGCGTAGAGCATTTGGGTTCTCGTTCTCCCTAAGGACGGACGAGTATGCCCGCTCCCGACAGGGGGCTGCAAATTTGGTGGAGGCGCCGGGCGGCGGCCTCAACCCCGGTGGAGGGCTAGGCGTTCGGTGACGGTGTTCACGTAGGACGGGCCGACGGCGACGTTGACGCCGTCTTGCAGCACCAGGGAGATCAGGCCCTTGCCCAGGCGTTTGATCTCGGCGACGCGGGCGGGCCGCACGAAGGCCGAGCGGTGGACGCGGGTCAGTTCGGCCGGGCTCAGCTTGCGCTCCAGGGCGTTCATGGTGGAGCGGTGGATGTGGCTGCGGGTGGCGGTGTGCAGCAGCACATAGTCCTTGGCCGCCTCGATCCAGTCGATCTCGGAGAGCGGCACCCGCACGAAGCCGGTGCGAACCTGAACCCAGAAGCCGTCGGGATCTTCGTCGGCCGGCGCGGCGAGGGCGTCCTCGGCGCGCGCGAAGGCGGCGCGATGGGCCTTGCGGCGGCGAGCACGTTCAATGGCCTGGCGCAGGCGGTCGAAGCGCACGGGCTTGAGCAGGTAGTCGGCGGCCTCTACCTCGAAGGCGTCGGCGGCGTAGAGCTCGAAGGCGGTGACGAAGACGATCTCCGGGCGTTCTTCCAGGGGAAGGGCGGCGGCCACGGCCAAGCCGCTGGCCTCGGGCATCTGGATGTCGAGCAGCACGAGGTCGGGGTGCAGGGCGGCGATCGCCTGGGTCGCCTCGCGGCCGTTGCGGGCGGTTCCTACCACGGTCACGTCCGGCGCCTGGGCCAGCAGGGCGCTTAGGCGTTCGAGCGCCGAGGGCTCGTCATCGACCAGGAGGATACGCATGGGTCAGGCGGCCTGTGACAGGGTCTTGGCCGACGGCCACTGCAGGGGCAGGCGGATCATGGCGAGAAAGCCGCGCGCCAGGGGCGTGGCCTGCAAGGTGCCGCGAGGCCCGTAGAGGGTGTCGAGCCGCAGGCGGATGTTGCGCAGGCCAAGGCCCGCGCCGGGGCGGACCTCGCCGTCGCCGCCCTCGCCGTCGTCCTGGACCAGGATCACCAGGTCCTCGGCGTCGCGGTTGATCTCCAGCCGGATGGTGACGGTCTCGCTGGTCGGGGCGACGCCGTGCTTGATGGCGTTCTCGATCAGCGGCTGCAGCAGGAAGCTGGGGATCAGGGCGCCGCGCAGGTCGTCGGGGCAGACGAACTCCAGGGCCAGCCGCTCGCGGAAGCGGACGCTTTCGATCTCCAGATAGGCCTGGAGAGTGGCGAGTTCATCTTCCAGCGGGATCATCGCCTCGGGATCGGTGACCAGGGTCACGCGCAGGAAATCGGCCAGCTTGGAGAGCATGCTCTCGGCCTCGTCGGTGCGATGGGTGATGACGGCGGCCGAGACCGCGTTCAGCGTATTGAACAGGAAGTGCGGGTTGAGCTGATAGCGAAGGGCGGCCAGCCGGGCGGCGCTGGCCGCGGCGTTGGCCTCGCTGGCGGCGGTGCGCGCGGCGGCGAGCTGGAGTTCGCGCTCGCGCACCGTCCAGTTGGCCTGCAGCGTCAGATAGATCGCCCCCAGCATGCCGAAGATCCAGATGAAGGCGACGATGTTGACGCAGGCGCGGATCCAGATCGGCACGCTGGACAGCTTGCCGTCCGGTTCGAAGACCCGCCGGATCAGGTCCATCAGCGCGACATCGACGAAGCCGAGAAAGGCGGCGGCGGCCACGGCGGCGGCGGCGATGGTCGCGACCCGGATCAGCGCGGGCCGGTGACGGGTGCGCAGGGCGGCCTGATAAAGGCCGATCGAGGCGAGGGAGCCGAACAGGTTCATCGCCACGACGGTGGCCAGAACGCGGCCGGTCATCGACTCGTTGACCAGGGCGTGGGTCGCCGAGAACAGCACGCCCGAGAGCAGCCAGACGCCGAGGGTCAGCCATGCCGCCTGGCGGGTTTCGTCGGTCTTGAACATGCGCGTCCTCCGCCGCAGCCAGGGGTATCCTAGCGCAGCTTGGGCGAGCAGGCTTCCACTCTGGTCGCCCCGATGTCGCGGTTGGTCGATGGCGGCGGACGTTCTAGTTAAGCGCAGCGGCTGAAAAGGTGAGGTTTTCTTGATTCCCTGGGTCCATCTCGGTTCCGCGCAGGTTCCCGACAGCGAGACTGAACTTCGCCTCATGCGGCGAGGCGAGGAGTTCTCGATCATGTCCGGCGGCATCGAGCTGATGAACAGCCGCATGAGCAATTCGGAGAAGGTGCTGGCCAGCGCGGCCTGCGAGCGATTGGCTGGACGCAAGGGCGTGCGGATGCTGATCGGCGGGCTGGGGATGGGCTTCACCCTGCGCGCGGCCCTGGCCGACTTGCCGGCGGAGGCGCAGGTGGTGGTGGCCGAGCTGGTCCCGGCGGTGGTCGCCTGGGCGCGCGGACCGATGGCGCACATCTTCGAGGGCAGCCTGGAGGACCCGCGTGTCAGTGTCGAGGAGACTGACGTCGGCCAGCTGATCGGCGAGGCGAGCGGCGCCTATGACGCGATCTTGCTGGATGTCGACAACGGCCCTGGCGGATTGAGCCGCGAGGAGAACGACAGCCTCTATTCGGTGGACGGCCTGCGGGCCGCGGCCAAGGCCCTGAAGCCCGGCGGATTGCTGGCGGTCTGGTCCTCGGGACCCAGCAACGAGTTCGCCAAGCGGCTGCGGACCACCGGCTATCAGGTCGAGGAGGTCCGCGCCCACGCCAACCGCAAGGGCAAGGGCGCGCGGCACGTCATCTGGATCGCGACGCGGCCTTAGAACCTCGGGCCGCGACGCGCCGCACCGCCGGGCCGCGTTCGTACCAGGACTTGCTGGCGTTCACGATGGCGACCACCGACAGCATCACCGGCACCTCGATCAGCACGCCGACCACGGTGGCCAGGGCCGCGCCGGACTTGAAGCCGAACAGGCTGATCGCGGCGGCGACGGCCAGTTCGAAGAAGTTGCTGGCGCCGATCAGGGCCGAGGGGCCGGCGACGCAATGGGCCTCGCCGGTCATGCGGTTCAGCAGATAGGCGAGGCCGGAGTTGAAATAGACCTGGATGAGGATCGGCACGGCCAGCATGGCGATGATCGCCGGCTGGGCGATGATCTGCTCGCCCTGAAAACCGAACAGCAGGATGAGGGTGGCGAGCAACGCCGCCAGGGCCAGGGGCGATATGGCGCCGAGCAGGCGTTGCAGGCCAGCCTCCCCGCCGCGCTTCAGGACCGCGGCCCGCAGCAGCTGGGCGAGGATGACCGGCGCCACGATGTAGAGCCCGACCGAGAGCAGCAGCGTCTGCCAGGGGACGGTGATCGCCGAGAGGCCGAGCAGCAGGCCGACGATGGGGGCGAAGGCGACGACCATGATGGCGTCGTTCAGCGCCACCTGGCTGAGCGTGAAGTTGGGCTCGCCCTTCGTCAAGTTGCTCCAGACGAAGACCATGGCGGTGCAGGGCGCGGCGGCCAGGATGATCAGGCCGGCGATGTAGCTCTCGATCTCGGCGGCCGGCAGGTAGGGGCGGAACAGGTAGCCGATGAAGAAGGCGCCCAGCGCCGCCATCGAAAACGGCTTCACCGCCCAGTTGATGAACAGGGTGACGCCGATGCCGCGCCAGTGCCGCCGGACCGCGCCCAAGGCCCCGAAGTCGATCTTCATCAACATCGGGATGATCATCAGCCAGATCAGCACCGCCATCGGCAGATTGACCTTGGCGATCTCGGCCGCGCCGATCGCCTCGAAGGCGGTCGGGAACAGATGGCCAAGGCCGACGCCGACCACGATGCAGAGCGCCACCCAAAGTGTCAGGTAGCGCTCGAACCGCGACATGGGCGCCGGTTCCGGCGGAGCAGAGGCGACGAGCCCCTCGCTCACGAGGCGCGCTCAGGCGTGTCGGCGGCTTCGTGGATCTCGCGCAATCTGGTCTGCAGCGAGAGCTGGTCGATGGTGTCGTGCGGCAGGCTTAGGAACAGGCGGATGCGGGTCCCGAGCTGGCGAGCGGCCTCGGCGAAGGCCGCGGCGATCTCCGCCTCGGTCCCTTCAGCGGCGGCGGGATCGGGTATGCCCCAATGGGCGGTCATCGGCTGGCCTGGCCAGATCGGGCAGACCTCGCCCGCGGCGTTGTCGCAGACGGTGATCACGAAATCCAAGGGCGGCGCGCCGGGCTTGGCGAACTCGTCCCATGACTTGGATCGGAAGTCGGAGGCGTTGAAGCCGAGGGCCGCGACCAGCGAGAGCGCATGTGGATTGACTTCGCCCTTGGGCATGGAGCCGGCGGAGTAGGCCTTGAAGCGGCCGCCGCCCTCCTTGTTGAGCACCGCCTCGGCGATGATCGAGCGGGCGGAGTTGCCGGTGCAAAGGAAGAGCAGATTGTAGGTTTTCGACACGGTGGGGCCTCTAGCAGCAGACGTCGGCGATTTTGAAAAGAGGGGCGCAGATCTCGGGGGAGCCGCCGCAGCAGTCCTCGACCAGGAAGCCCAGCAACTCACGCATGGCGTCGTACTGGGCTCGGTAGATGATCGAGCGGCCGTCGCGGACCGAGGTCACCAGGCCGGCGTGGCTCAGGATGTTGAGATTGGCCGACAGGGTGTTGGGCAGCATGTCCAGGCGCCGGGCCAGTTCGCCGGCCGCCAGGCCCTCGCCGCCGGCCTGCACCAGCAGCCTGAAGGCCGCGAGACGTCCTTCGTGGGCGAGTGCGGCCAGACTTGCGACAGCGCTTTTCGTTTCCATATTTCCAGTATATTCGAAATATGTAACGGTTGGAAGACACCGAGCCAGTGAGAGTTTCGTGACCGATTTCCCCGCCCTAAGCCCTGAGTTCCTGTCGCAGCCAGCCGCCGAGCGGCTTGAGCCGGGCGCGATGTCTAGCCATCCGCCGCGCATCCTGTTGCTCTACGGATCGCTGCGGGAGCGTTCGTTCAGCCGCCTGGTGACGGAGGAGGCCGCGCGCATCCTGCAAAGCCTGGGGGCCGAGACGCGCATCTTTGATCCGCATGGCTTGCCGTTGCCCGACGGGGCGGGCGCCGACCATCCGAAGGTCCAGGAACTGCGGGCGTTGTCGATGTGGTCGGAGGGCCAGGTCTGGTGCAGCCCCGAGCGGCACGGGGCGATCACCGGGGTCATGAAGAGCCAGATCGACTGGATCCCGCTGGAACTCGGCAGCGTGCGGCCGACCCAGGGCCGAACCTTGGCGGTGATGCAGGTCAGCGGCGGCTCGCAGTCGTTCAACGCGGTCAACACCCTGCGCCTGCTGGGCCGCTGGATGCGGATGATCACCATTCCCAACCAGTCCTCGGTGGCGATGGCCTGGAAGGAATTTGGCGAGGACGACCGGATGAAGCCCTCGGCCTATTACGACAGGGTGGTGGACGTGATGGAGGAGTTGGTGAAGTTCACGCTGCTGACCCGCGACCGCGCCGATTACCTGGTCGATCGCTATAGCGAGCGGAAGGCCAGCGGGCGGGTGAGCGAGGTGGCGACGCTCGTCGCCGAGGCGATGCGGACCTAGTGGACGGGCGGCTTCCGAGGTCTTGATCTATAGAACTGACTTCAGCTTCTGCTCGCTCCGACCTTAGTTGTCGGGCCGAGCCTACTGCCTAGCTTTCCCGAAAGAATTTGCTTTTCGCGCAAATATAGGATTTAAGGACCCATCGAATATCGTTGTGGTTCGGCCGCTATCCCTCGTTCGCTCTGCGGACATCCGGAACCCGCCTTCGACCCTCTCCGAAATTTTGATCTCTCGGCCGAACTTGGCTCAGAGAATATACTAGACCCGGAAAGGGACTAAAAATGGCTACCGGCGTTGTGAAGTGGTTCAACGGAACCAAGGGCTTTGGCTTCATTCAACCTGATGAAGGTGGAGCGGACGTCTTCGTGCACATTTCGGCCGTTGAGCGTGCCGGCATGGGCACCCTGAACGAAGGCCAAAAGGTCGCGTTCGAACTGGAGCGCGATCAGCGCAGCGGCAAGATGTCCGCGGGCCAGCTCCAGTCCGTCTAAGACGGCGGCAGGCTTCAAGCCTGCACTAAGTTGAGACGGGCCGGCGATTCGCCGGCCCGTTTTTTCGTTTGCCGCGTTATCCTATTTCTACGGGATAAGACGCGGCCTAGCAGAAAGGAGGCCTTGTATGGCCAAGGAAGAGCTCATCGAATTCGACGGGCTGATCATTGAACTGCTGCCAGAGGGCCGGTTCCGCGTGAAGCTCGATAACGATCATGAGATCCTGGCCTACACCGCCGGCAAGATGAAGAAGAACCGAATCCGCTCCTTGGTCGGGGACCGTGTTATCGTCGAGATGACGCCGTATGATCTGACTCGTGGTCGGATTACTTTCCGGCACAAGACCGACGGCCCCCGGGTTGGTGGTGGTCAACGTCCTCCCTTTAGGAAGCGGTGATTATTATGGCTGAAGTCTCTACTGTTGAACGCGCCTACGCTCTGGCCCGCACGGGTCAATTCGCGAGCATCGCGCAACTCAAGACCCGTCTGAAGGAAGAAGGGTGCCGCGCTGTCGACGCCCTGCTCGCCAGCCGGTCCCTGCAAGGTCACCTCAGCGCCATTTGCGCCGCGACCCACCAGGCTCCTGAACACGTCTAGCCGCATTCGCGCGGCTGACTGTCGTCCCGGAAACGCCGCCTAGCGGCTGATCCGGGATTCCCGATGTGCGGGGCGTGGCTATGCTGCGCCCTTTTGCATGTCTGCTCGCCGCCTGTCGGTTCGCCTGACGCCGGTTCGTCCTTGGGGAGGCCCCCCAAGGGGCGCAACCGCCGCAGGAGGCGATCATGACGATGCAGACTGAGCAAACCCGTGCCGAGCACGAGGTCCGCGCGGTGCTGGACGATTGGGCGCAGGGCCGCCGGACCAAGGACCCCGACCGGGTGCTGGCCCATTTCACCGAGGACGAGGTCCAGTTCGTGATGGCCCCGCCGTTGCAATTCAGCGGCGACAACGCCTGGGGCAAGGACGCGCTCCAGGCCTGGTTCGCCACGTTCGACGGCCCGATCGGGGTTGAGATCGCGCAACTGCGCGTCACCGCCGGCGACGATGTCGCCTTCTGCCATTTCCTGAGCCGGCTCAGCGCCACCGCGGTGAACGGCGGGCCGTTCGCGGTGTGGAACCGGGTGACGCTGGGCCTGCGCAGGATCGGCGGACGCTGGCTGATCGCCCACGTCCATGAGTCCGTGCCGTTCTATATGGATGGCGGCTTCCGCGCGGCGGTCGATCTGACGCCCTAGCGCACGGTCGTCGCCGGAAGGGCCAGCAGGTCCGCGACGCTTTGGTTGGTCTGGACGTCGAACTCGCCCTTGTCATCGGGGTCGACGACGGCGGCCAGGCCGGTCAGCGGAATCCTGACGATGTGGTCGGGCTTCGGATCGTTCTGGTCGATCTCGACGATCAGGGCGACGACGGCGCCGTTGCGATCGATCACCAGCCGCTCGACCTCCCCGATCTCGCGGCCCTTGACGTCGACCAGGTCGGCGTCTTCGAGCTGCAGCCGGGTCAGGCCCAGAGCCACGGGCTTCGCCGCGGCGGGCTGGGCGGCGGCGAGCGACGGAGCAAGGCAAGTCGCCGCGATGAGCGCGGCCAGGGCGATAGACTTCATGGAACTCTCCAGATTACCGGACCCGAACGGCCTGCGAGCCTGAATGGTTCCGCTTGGGGGCGCCTACGTAGAGGCGATGTTCCTTCCACGACTCGCCGTCGGCGAGACTTCCGCATATGGACCCGTTGCGGCCGTTCGCGCGGCTACAAGGGCCGAAGGTAGCCTTGCAAGTCCTCTAGTGAGTTTAGCTGGGTACCGGGCGGGTTACTGTCTCGAGCCGATCCGGTCGGCACCCAGAAGGCACGGAGACCGGCCATTGCCGCCCCCCTCACATCCTGATCTGGGTGATCGCCAACGAACCAGGCCTCGGCTGCGGTGCAACCGAGTTCCCCAAGTGCAAAGTTGAAGATCGAGGACTCTGGCTTCTGCGCGCCTACTTCGGACGAAATCACGATGACGTCCAACAACGGCTCAATGCCAAGTGCGGCGATCTTGCTTCGCTGCATCGCCGAGTCGCCGTTGGTGATCAGTCCCCCCTTGATACGCAGCCGACGCATCGTTTGCAGAAGTTCGATCGCCCCAGGGAACGGCGTTGCAGCCGCACCAAAGCGACTGGTCCAATGATCGAAGAGCACGTGCTCCGATGGCGCTGTCCTCCAAAGCGACGATTTTGCGAGAGCTAGCGCCTGCTTGATTGAACCAAAGTCGTCCGTGGCGAGAAGCGCAGCGTGAACGTCGCTTAAGCTGCAAGAGTGGAGGTGCGCCGAAAAGTCTTCCGCCAGCATCGAAGCGTACTTGGCTAAGCCCGCTGCCCGATTGGCCAGAGTGTCATCTAGATCGAAAATGATAGCCGCTGGGGTCACGGCCTTTGTGTACCCGGAAACTCCCTCGGCCGCTTCACCCCTCAGAGACATTGCGAGGGCTGCTTTCGGGTGCGCGCGGGGCTGGTCAGTCGACCGCCACGATGGTCTCGCCCT
>NZ_JAURWM010000112.1 GCF_030654915.1 Phenylobacterium sp.
AGCAGCAGGGTGTCGTTGGTGGAACGGTCGCCGTCCACGGTGACGCAGTTGAACGTCGTGCGAGTGTAGAGGCTGGCCAGGGTTTGCAACGCCGTCGGCGAGATGGCCGCGTCGGTGGCGACAAAGGCCAGCATGGTCGCCATGTCCGGCGCGATCATGCCCGAGCCCTTGCAGATCCCGGCGATGCGGACCTTCTCGCCGTCGATCATCGCCTCGGCGTAGGCGCCCTTCGGGAAGGTGTCGGTGGTCATGATCGCCCGCGCCGCGCCGGCCCAGCCGTCGTCAGTCAGCTTGGCGTCCACGTCAGGCAGTCGATGGGTGATCTTGGCGTCGTCCAGCAACACGCCGATCACGCCGGTGGAGGCGACCATCACATCGCGCTGGCGACAGTCGAAGCGCTTGGCGACCGCCGAGGCCACCCGCCGCACGGCGTCGGCCCCAGGTTTGCCGGTGAAGGAGTTGGCGCAGCCGGCGTTGACCACCAGGGCGCGGACGTCCCCGCCCTTGGTCATCTCAAGATGCTTCTTGCACCAGTCGACAGGCGCCGAACCGATACCGTGGCGGGTGAAGACGCCAGCGGCCGAGGTGCCGCGAGCAAAGCGCATGACCAATAGGTCGTCGCGCTCGGTCTTGTAGAAGCCGGCCCGGCCCGTCGCGAGCTGGACGCCGGCGATCGGCGGCAGTTCGGGGAACGGCACGGCCAGCGGCGAGACCGGTAGGGCGGCCTTGGCCGGCGCGGGCGCCGGCTGGGGCTCAGGCTTGGGCTTGGTCGTGGCCCGCTTGATCGCGGTGGTCAGCGGATCCAGGGCGCGCTCCAGCGCCTCCACGGGTTTAGCGGCGACCTCCAGGGCCTTGCCCGCCGTGCTCTTCTTGGGTGCGGCGGTCTTCTTCGAAGCTGGCGTGCTGGTCATGGCTTGGCGGCTTTGGCTGGAGCGGGGGGCGGCGCCGGGGCTGGGGCGGCGGGCGTAGCGGCGGGCGGAGCGTCGGCGGGTTCCTTGGGCTGGCCGGGCACGTCTTGCGGCGCGCCGATCAACGTCTGGACCTTGGCCCTGCTTCGCAGCTTTTCAAGCAGATCGCGAACCTGATCATAGGTGAGGAACCGCACGATCTGCGGGCGCGCGGCGTCCAAGGTGATCGGCTGCTCCATCCGCCGATCCTCGACCTTCAGAATCGCCCAGCCGCCCTCGGTCTGGAATGGCCCGACGATATCGCCGACCTTGGCGGTCTTCAGATTGGCGGCGTAGGCCTCGGGCATGACGTCGGTGGTGAAGTGCCCCAGATCGCCGCCGTTGAACCGAGTGGCCGCGTCGGTAGAGCGCTCCATGGCCAGGGCCTCGAACGAGGCGCCGGTGGCGAGCAGTTTCTCGATAGCCTGGGCCTCGGCCTCGGTGGCGACCAGGATCTGGCGCGCCTTGATCTCCTCGGACTGCTTGGCGAGCTTGAGCTGCTCTTGATAGAGACCGCGGATGGCGTTGTCGTTGACCGCGCCGGAAACCACGTTCTCGACCAGCATGTCGCCGAGGATGCGTTCGCGGGCGGCGGCCAGCCGCTTTTGGGCGACCGGATCCTTGTCCAGCTTGCGTTCGACGGCCTCGGCCGCCAGCAGCTTTTGGTCGATCACCTCGTCCAGCACCCGGCGGAACAGGTCCGACGAGATATCGAGCGGCTCGCCCTCGCCGATCAAGCCTTGAGCCACCGCCTCACGTTTGACGTCGGACGCCCAGACGGTCTTGCCGTCCACCTTGGCCACGGCGGTGTCGCCGGCCTGAGGCGCGCCCTCGGTCCCGCCGCGATCACCACAGGCGACGAGCATCAGGCTGGCGCTCAGCATGACCACGAAGACGCCCAGGGCGCGGGGGAGACGATGGAAGCTTGAGTGCGTCATAGGGGACGTACCTCGAATGCAAAAACGGCTCGCGAGCGTTCGCCCGTCCCTAGCCAACTAAGCGCTGGGATGCAAAGGTCGCGCCCGATCAAACACCCTACGGATCTCATAATGCCGTGGTGGTCCTAATTTTTGACGGAGAACATATTCATGACGCGTGAAGCCGTAATCGTTTCCTATGCCCGGACGGGCATGGCCAAGTCGGGCCGTGGCGGGTTCAACATGACCCCGACCGTCACCATGGCTGCTCACGCGATCAAGCACGCTGTCGAGCGCTCGGGCGTCGACAAGGCCGCCGTCGAAGATGTCATCCTGGGCAACGTGGCGCACGGCGCCGGCAACCTGGGCCGTCAGGCCGCTCTGCTGGCCGGCCTGCCGATCACGACCTCGGGCGTGACCGTCAACCGCTTCTGCTCCTCGGGCCTGCAAACGATCGCCACGGCCGCCAACTACATCCGCAACGACGGCGCCGAAGTGGCGATCGGCGCGGGCGTCGAATCCCTGTCCTTCCCGGGCGGCGGCGGCGGCGGCGACAACTTCGACCGCAACCTCAGCGCCCAATACCCGGCCCTGTTCATGCCGATGATCGACACCGCCGACATCGTGGCCGAGCGCTACAAGGTCAGCCGTGAAGCCCAGGACGAATACAGCCTGGAATCCCAGCGCCGTATGGCCGCCGCGCAACAAGCCGGTAAGTTCAAGGACGAAATCGTCCCGATGGCGACCAAGATGAAGGTCGTCAACAAGGAGACGAAGGAAGAATCCATCGTCGACTACATCGTCGATCGCGACGAGTGCAATCGTCCGGACACCACGCTGGAAGGCCTGGCCAAGCTCCAGCCGGTTCGCGGCGAAGGCAAGTTCATCACCGCCGGCAACGCCTCGCAACTGTCGGACGGCGGCGCGGCCGTCGTGCTGATGGAAGCCAAGGCCGCCTCCAAGGCCGGCCTGAACCCGCTCGGCGCCTTCCGCGGCTGGGCCGTGGCCGGTTGCGCTCCTGACGAAATGGGCATCGGCCCGATCTTCGCTGTGCCGCGCCTGCTGGAACGTCATGGCCTGAAGATCCAGGACATCGATCTCTGGGAACTGAACGAAGCCTTCGCCTCGCAGTGCCTCTACTCGCGCGACAAGCTCGGCATCGATCCGGAAAAGTACAACGTCAACGGCGGCTCGATCGCCATTGGCCACCCCTACGGCATGACCGGCGCCCGTCTGACCGGCCACATCCTGCAAGAAGGCAAGCGTCGCGGCGCCAAATGGGGCGTTGTGTCGATGTGCATCGGCGGCGGCATGGGCGCGGCCGGCCTGATCGAAATCTTCTAAGACGATCAGATACTAAGCGATTTGGCCCTCCCCTCACCGGGAGGGCCTTTTCATTTGTGGAATTCGCGTGCGGCTCACGCACCCGTCACCCCAGCCGCGTTGACACTGGCATGGCCGCTGCTTAAGTCTCGCGCGCCCCTAAAAGAGCGGAATTTCCGGGCAGGCGAAGGGCTGGACAAGGCCGTCGCCGGCCCTACCCCGCAGATCCGGAACGTTTCCCTTGAGCATCTTCCAACGCTTCTTCGGCTCTTCCAACGACCGCAAGGTCAAGGCGATGGCCTCGCGGGTCGCGAAAATCAACGCCTTCGAGCCAAAGATCCAGGCGCTGTCCGACGACGAACTTCGCGCCAAGACCCAGGAATTCAAGGACCGGCTCGCCAAGGGCGAAACGCTTGAGGACCTGCTGGAAGAAGCCTTCGCGGTGGTTCGCGAAGCCGCCAAGCGCGTGCTTGGCCAACGACATTTCGACGTCCAGCTGGTCGGCGGCATGGTCCTGCACGGCGGCGGGATCGCCGAGATGCGGACCGGCGAAGGCAAGACCCTGGTCGCCACCTCGCCGACCTATCTGAACGCGCTGTCGGGCAAGGGCGTCCACGTCATCACCGTGAACGACTACCTGGCTCAGTTGCACGGCGACTGGATGGGCCAGGTCTATGCGTTCCTGGGCCTTTCGACCGGCACCATTGTTCACGGCCTGTCGCAGAACCAGCGCAAGGCGGCCTACGAGGCCGACATCACCTACGGAACGAACAACGAGTTCGGCTTCGACTACCTGCGCGACAACCTGGTCTATGACCCCGAGGAAATGGTCCAGCGCGGCCACCACTTCGTGATCGTCGACGAGGTCGACTCCATCCTGATCGACGAAGCCCGTACGCCGCTGATCATCTCTGGTCCGACCGAGGACCGCAGCGAGCTCTACAAGACCATCGACCTGGTCGTGAAAGAGCTGATCAAGAACCCCAAGACCTTCGACCATGACGAGAAGCAGCGGCAGGTGATCCTGACCGAAGAGGGCTCGGAGATCGTCGAGGAGATGCTGGCCACTGGCGGGCATCTGGAAGAGGATTCGGCTGGCCTCTACGACGCCGCCAACGTCTCGATCGTCCACCACGTGAACCAGGCGCTGCGCGCCAACGTCCTCTACGCCCGCGAGAAGGACTACATCGTCCGCGCCGGCGAAGTGATCCTGATCGACGAGTTCACCGGCCGGATGATGCAGGGCCGCCGCCTGTCCGAGGGCCTGCACCAGGCCATCGAGGCCAAGGAAGGCGCCCAGATCCAGCCCGAGAACCAGACCCTGGCCTCGGTCACCATCCAGAACTACTTCCGCCTCTACAGCAAGCTGTCGGGCATGACCGGGACCGCCGCCACAGAGGCGCAGGAATTTGGCGACATCTACAAGATGGACGTGGCCGAGATCCCGACCAACCGGCCGGTCGCCCGGAAGGACGACGACGACGAGGTCTATCGGACCAACGCCGAGAAGAACCAGTCGATCCTGAAGCAAGTGGCGGACTGCTATGTCCGCGGCCAGCCGATCCTGGTCGGCACCGTCTCCATCGAGAAGTCGGAACAACTCTCCGAACTGATGAAGCTCCACAAGTTCGAGCACGAGGGAAAGACCGTCACCGGCATCCCGCACAACGTCCTGAACGCGCGCTATCACGAACAGGAAGCCATGATCGTGGCCGACGCCGGCATCCCCGGCGCCGTCACCATCGCCACCAACATGGCCGGCCGCGGCACCGACATTCAGCTCGGCGGCAACATCGACCTGCGCGTGCTGAAATGGCGCGAGGAGCAAAAGGGCCTGGGCATCGAAGTCACGCCCGAAGCGGCCGCTGAAGAGCGCGCTCGGATCGAGGCCGACACCAAGGCCCTGAAGGAAACCTCGCTCGCCGCCGGCGGCCTCTACGTCCTGGGCACCGAGCGTCACGAGAGCCGCCGGATCGACAACCAGCTGCGCGGCCGGACCGGCCGTCAGGGCGACCCTGGCCACTCCAAGTTCTTCCTGTCCTGCGAAGACGACCTGCTGCGGATCTTCGCGGGCGAGCGCCTGGATTCGATCATGCGCACCTTCGGCGTCCAGGAAGGCGAGGCGATCACCCACAAGTGGCTGAACGCCGCCATCGAGAAGGCCCAGAAGCGCGTCGAGCAGCGCAACTACGAAATCCGTAAGAACCTGCTCAAGTACGACGACGTCGTGAACGACCAACGCAAGGCCGTGTTCGAGCAGCGCGCCGAGTTCATGACCTCCGCCGACCTGTCGGACGTCATCGGCGAGATGCGTCAGGACACCATCGAGGACCTGGTCAATCGCCACCTGCCGCCCAAGGCCTATGCCGAGCAGTGGGACATCGCCGGCCTGACCGAGCGCGTCACCGAGCTGCTCGGGATGGACCTGCCGCTCGCTCAGTGGGCGGCCGAAGACGGCATCGCCAACGAAGAGATTCAGGAGCGCCTGCAGAAGGCCGCCGACGCCCGCGCCGCCGAGCGCGAGCAGATGATCAGCCCCGATCAGATGCGCAACATCGAGAAGAGCTTCCTGCTGCAGATGATCGATCTGCAATGGCGCGAGCACCTGATGCACCTCGACCACCTGCGCAACGTCATCGGCCTGCGCGGCTATGGTCAGCGCGACCCGCTGAACGAGTACAAGACAGAGGCCTTCTCGCTGTTCGAGAAGCTGCTGGTCGATCTGCGCCAGAACGTCACCCGCTGGCTGATGACGGTGGAGTTCGCGTTCGCCGAGCCGGAACCGGTCGCGCCGCTCGCCGGCCTGACCGAAGTGCACATGGACCCGCTGACCGGCGAGAACATCGCCCAGATGGGGGCGCTGCCCGACGGCCTATCGGCCGAACAGCGCGAGGCCCTGCCGATCACCGCCCTGCCGGACGGCTGGGAGAACACCGGCCGCAATCAGGCCTGCCCCTGCGGCTCGGGCAAGAAGTTCAAGCATTGCCACGGGGCGTTGATCTAGGTGACGACGGCCCAGGGCGACTACGTCCTCAAGGTCGACGGCTTCTGCCCTGTTTGCGAGCAGGACAGCACGTTCGCCGCCAAGGACCCATGGCTGCGCGATCACTTCCTGTGCCTGAACTGTAACTCCCAGCCACGTGAGCGGGCGCTGTTCTCCGTGCTGACCCAGTTGCGCCCCGACTGGCGCAAGCTGGCGATCCACGAAAGCTCGCCGGGCACCGCGGCCAGCCGACGCCTGCAAGACCAGGCGTCCGGCTACTTGGCCAGCCAGTACGACCCCTCGATCCCCTGGGGATCGACCCATGAACGTGGGTGGCGCTCGGAAGACCTGGAACGGCAGACCTTCGCCGACGCAAGCTTCGACCTGGTCATCACCCAGGACGTCATGGAGCATGTCTTCGCCCCCGACCGGGCCATGCGCGAGATCGCCCGCACCCTGAAGCCGGGCGGAATGCACATCTGCACCGTCCCCATCGTCAACAAGGAAGCCCCGTCGGTCCGTCGCGCGCGACGCATGGCGGACGGAACAGTCGAGCACCTGCTGGAACCCGTGTTCCACGGCAATCCGATGGATCCAAATGGATCTCTGGTCACCGTCGACTGGGGTTACGACATCGCCGCCTATTGGGACGCCGTCAGCGGCCTCTCAACGACGATCTTCACAATCGACGATCCGGGCCGCGGCATCCAGGCCGAGTACATCGAGGTGCTGGTCTCGCGGAAAAATGGCCTGCCCGATCTGTCGGGCGACGTGGCCCCAACGCCGGCGCCTGCCGAGAGCGCCGTTCGCAAACTCGCCCGCCGGATCAAGCGCCGGCTGACGCATTAGGAAACAGGCGGCCCGCCGGGCCGCCTGCGAGCCGCCCTACTCGCCCTTCTTCTTCTCGCCAGCCGAGACGACGCCGTCCCCGTCGCCATCCTGCTCGGCGAAGGCGCGCGCGCCGGAGGCCGCGAACTCTTCGGCCGACATCTTCTTGTCCTTGTCGCTGTCGAGGACGCCGAAGCGGACGTGGGCCTGACGGATCTGGCGCACCTCTTCCTCGGCCTTGTGTTCGACGGTGTCACTCGAGGCCGCCAGTTGGGCGCTCAGCCGGCCCTGGTACTCGCTGACATATTCGGCCTCGTCGACGAAGCCGTCCTTGTTGAGGTCCATCGCCGCGAAGCGCTGGTCGCGGATGGTCTTGAACTCGGCGGCGGTGACCTTGCCGTCCTTGTCGATGTCATAGTCGGTGATGAAGGCCGAGTGCTCGTGCGGCGCGGCGTGGGCCGAGGCCGCGCCAATAGCCAGCAGGGCCGCGGTGAGGGCGAGGGGAAGACGCAAAGCGGTCATGGGCTGTCCTATTCGGTCGCTTCGAAGGTGAGGGTGTAGCTGTAGCTGCGGTACGGGGTCTCGGCGCCGGCCGGCGAAGCCGTGCGGTGGCGGATCAGGGCCAGATAGGTCCCGGCGTCCGGCGCGGTGATCGAGAACTTGCCGGAGGCGTCGGTCTTGATCTGGCCTTCAATCTTCTTCTTGCCGTCGTAGTTCCCGGCGGCGCGATAGACCTCGACATTGGCGCCAGCGACGGGCTTGCCCTCGAACAGCAGCTCGAAGGTCGCCGGCTGGGCGGCGAAGATCTCGCTGGGATGGGTGATGGGTCGAAGCTCCAGGCTCTTGCCGGTCGGCGCCAAGGCGTCCTTGGTCGGAGCCCCGCGGGTCACATAGACCTCGGCCAGGGTCATGCTCTGGACATCGACCATTTGAACGCCGGCGGGCTTTTCCGCCCCCTCGCCGATCACCCATTCGCCGGCGGCCGACTTGTACATCTTGCCCTTGCGGCCAAAACGCTCGCCCGACGAGATACGATAGGTGCCCTTGGCCGGAACCTGGGCCTCGAACACCGCCAGGTCGCGCAGGTAGGTGACTTCTTTGATCGGCGTCGTCGCACCGCCAGGACCTTGGGTGTGGAAGGCGTCGGACTTCATCACCACCTCGGACACGAACGGCTCCTCGGCGAAGCCGGCCTGGACGGTGACGTGATCACGGTCGGTCAGGTCGAACATGTTGGGCAGCATGAACGGCATGTGCGCCAAGGCCACGCCCGGCGCGGCCGCTAAAAGTCCAGCGCTCGCAAGCGCCGCAAATCCCAATCGCCCCATAGATTCCCCGTTCTTCGTTCTCAAAACTGAAACTCGAATAATGCAATTGCGACTCACTTGCAATTGAGTTTCCGATGGCGCATTGACGACGTCGCCGACCGCCCACGGGGGGCGTTGCGCGACAAATATGCGACTAACTCGCATTTGCATACAAGTACGGAGAGTTCTATGGGGCGATCGATGTGGTGGAGCCGAGCAGCGCTTCTGGCCGGGACCTCCTGCCTGTTGATGGCCGGAACGGCCCAGGCTCAGGAAGCGCAAGGGCGCCCTGACAGCGCCGCCGCCCAGCTGTCGCTTGGCCGGATCGTGGTCTCGGCCGGCGCTGAGAAGGTCGCCATCGACACGCCCCAGGCGGTGACCGCGCTCGACCAGGAAGACATCGACCAGGCCCAAGCGACGACCATGGGCGATCTGCTGGAGGCCATTCCCGGCGTCAGCGTGGTCGGGGGCGTCTCGGCTCTGGGCCAAGGCTTCAACATCCGCGGCATGGGCACCGGGATCGCCGATTCCGACAGCCGCATCCTCACCCAAATCGACGGGGTGACGAAGTTCTACGAACAGTACCGGATGGGCGCGCTGTTCAGCGAGCCTGAGCTCTACAAGCGCGTCGAGGTGCTGCGCGGCCCAGCCTCCTCGACCCTCTATGGCGCCGGCGCCCTGGCCGGGGTGGTCAACTTCACCACCAAGGACGCCTCGGACTTCCTGAAAGGCGACGACCGCTTCGCGGTGCGCCTCAAGGGCGGCTATGAGAGCAACTCCGAGGGCCTGGCCGGCTCGGTGATCGTGGCCGGCAAGCCAGCCGAGAACCTCGACCTGCTAGGCGTCTACACCGCCCGCGACGCCGGAAACTACAGCAGCGGCGACGGGACGGAGGTCGATCCGTCCGGGGTGAAGTCCAGCTCCTACCTGCTGAAGGGCCGCTACTATGTCGGCGGCGACAAACAGCACAGCATCTGGGCCTCGTACCAGAACTGGCGGTCCGACAGCACCCAGATGTACGACCAGGCCGAGGCCTTCGGCACCACGCCCGTGCGCCGCAAGGTCGACGACCTCACCGCGGTCATCGGCTACGAAAACGACTTCGGCGGGAGCAAGATCTTCAACCTCGAGGCCCAAGGCTCCTACGCCAACTCCAAGGTCGAACAGCGCGAAACCACCTTCCTCCCCGGCCTGACCTATTCGGAATTCTCCTACGAGACCTGGCAGGGCCGTATCCAGAACACCTCGCGCTTCAACTGGGGCGACGACTGGGCCGGCTTCCTGTTCGTCGGCGTGCAGGCCTACACCCAGGAGCGCCGCAATCCGCGCGTGAACGCCGCGGGCGTGACCAATCCGGGGGCCGCGACCCACCCGGAAGGCGACATGGACAAGTACGGCGCCTACGCCCAGGCCGAGCTCGTCTGGTCCGACAAGCTGACCATCATTCCGGGCGTCCGGGTCGACAAGACCAAGCTAAAGCCCGGCGCCGGCGTCGCCACGCGCCAAAGCGTCGAGGACACCGCCGCCTCGCCAAAGCTGGCCGTGCTCTATTCGCTGACTGACAACGTCTCGGTGTTCGGTTCGGTCGCCCGCACCGTGCGCATGCCGGTGCTGGACGAGGTCTTCAGCCGCACCAGCGCCACGGCCTCGAACTTCAGCCTCAACCTGAAGCCGGAAGAATCGGACAACTTCGAGGGCGGGATCACCCTGTCCTTCGACGACGTGGCGACCCAGGGCGACGCCGTGCGTGTCAAGGTCACCGCCTTCCGCAACGACGTCTCCAACCTGATCACGCGGGGCACGGCCAACTCGCCCTATTTCGTCAATGTCGGGGAGTCGCGATTCAAGGGCGTCGAGGTCGAGGCGGAATACGCCTCGCGTGGCCTGTTCGCCCGCGCCGGCCTCTCGCTGATCGACGGCGAGAACCGCACCACCGGCAATCCGCTGAACACCATCCCGGCCGACGAACTGGACATGACCGTCGGCTACCGCTTCACCGACCTGAACCTGCAGGCCGGCTGGCGCGGCGAGTTCGCCGCCGATCAGGAGGACATCGGGCCAGGTGGCCGGCGCACCGGCGGCTATGGGGTCCACAACCTGTTCGTGACCTGGACGCCGCAGGACGGCGCCCTTTCGGGCCTGGAGGTGAGGGCTGCGGTCGATAACCTGTTCGACAAGCAATTCCGCCGCCACCTGTCGTCACTCGACGCGGAAGGCCGCACCGTCAAGCTCACCCTGGCGCGGACGTTCTAGGGTGAAGCTCACCCGTACACGCGTGACGGCGGCGGCGGTCTCGACCGCCTTCAATGTCGGGCTGATCGCGCTGGTCATGCGGCCCGGCGCGGAGGCCCCGCCTGTATGGGACGAAACTGTGGTGATGGCGGAACTGGTTCAAGTTCGGGGCGGAGAGACGCACGCCCCGAGCCAGTCGGCGCAGGCTCCTTCCTCCCCTCCTCGGGAGCCTGCGCCGGCGCCTACCTCGCCAGCGCCGACCTTGCCGCAAACGCCGTCGCAGGCTCCCCGGCCCCCGGCGGCGGCGTCCGCGCCCCTGTCGGATGCCGCCTCGGCGCCGACCTCATCCGCATCGATGCCAGCCCCTTCGGCCGCCGCCCAGCGCGCGAGCACGCCGCCGCAGCGCGCCGGGACGCGGGAGGGCCTGGACATCGATGCGCCGGGCGGCGCAAGCCTCGACTACGCCTCGCGCCTGCGGGCCTGGCTGGAAGCTCACAAGACCTATCCCAAACGGGCGCGCATGCGGCGTGAGGAGGGCGTTGTGCATGTCCACTTCGCCGTGGACCGCGACGGGCGGCTACTGCGCGGCGACGTCGTCAGCACCTCCGGCTTCGCCAGCCTGGACGCCGAGGCGATGGCCATGCTCGACCGCTCCAATCCCTTCCCCGGCGCCCCGCATTCGGTGCGCGGCGAGCGGATCGAGGTTTCGACGCCGGTGGAGTTCTTTTTGACGCGATAAGTAGGTCCCTTCCTCTCCCTCGGGAGAGGTTAGGTGAGGGGGCCGCGAAGCGGCGCTGCGATCGGCGAAGACATTGATGCGTCAAGGCTGTTCCCCCTCACCCGACCTCTCCCCCGCAAGCGGGGGCGAGGAGAAGGACGCACCTACGCCAAGGTCACGAAGGTCTCGCTCTCGATCACCCATTGGCCGACCGACTTCTTCCAGACCGCCAGATAGGGGCCTGATGAAGTGGCGTCTTTCCAGGTGGCGACCCAGGTTCCAGTCTCGGCGGCGCGCTGCCCCTCAGCGTCCAGGGTGACGCTTTCGGTGATACGGGCGTAGGTGACGAAGCTGGGATCGGCGAACTGCGCCTGGAAGGCCGCCAGCACCGCCTGGGCGCCCATCAGCAAGCCGCCCTCGCCCGAGATCAGGTTCACTTGGCTGTCGAAGAACGGCGCGAGCCGCCCCGCGTCATGAGCAGCGATGATCTTGTTGGTCAGCTTGCGCCGGGCGCGGATGGCGTCCTGCGGCGTCGTCACGGTTCGACCACCGCCGTACCCACCTTGCCGCCGGACTCGACCAATTCGTGAGCGCCGGCGCAATCGGCCAGCGGGAAGCGCCCGGCGACCGACAGGATACGCTCGCCCGTCCCGATCCAGCGGGTGATGTCCTGCTGCGCGCGCTTGCGGGCCTCATGCGGCGAAACCGGCAGATAGACCCCGTGGATCATCAGGTTCAGCCCCATGGCCGCGCCGGCCGGCACGACCGGTTCGCGCGAACCCTTGGTGGCGTAATAGGCGAGCGAGCCGTTCATGGCGATGCTGGCGAGGGTGGAGGCGATGTTGCCGCCGAAGTCGACCTCGACCACGTGATGAACGCCCTGGCCGTCCGTCAGCTCGCGCACCCGGGCGGCGACGTCTTCGCGGCGATAGTCGATGACGTGATGGGCGCCGCCCGCGCGGGCGCGCTCGGCCTTTTCCTCCGAGCTGACGGTGGCGATCACCGTGGCGCCGGCCCAGGCGGCGAGTTGCACCGCATAGTGGCCGACCGCCCCCGCCCCGCCGGTGACCAGCACCGTGCGGCCCTGGACCGGGCCGGCCAGGAACAGCGCGCGATGGGCGGTCATGCAGGGGATACCCAGCGTCGCGCCCTGCGCAAAGGACACGCTGTCAGGCAGGACGCTGAGCAGATCGGTGTCGAGCTCGATGTACTCGGCCGCCGAGCCGAACGCCCGACCGTTGCGCTGGCCGTTGTAGAACCACACCCGCTTGCCCACCCAAGATGAGGAGACGCCAGGCCCCACCGCCTCGACGATTCCGGCTCCGTCGCTGTTGGGTGTGATGCGGGGATAGGCCATGGACGCGGGACCGCCGCGCATCCCCACATCGGACGGATTGACGCCCGAGGCCTTGATGCGAACCAGCGCCTGACCCTGGCCAGGCGCTGGTGTCGGCAGATCGCCGTATTGCAGGACCTCGCGGGCCGGACCCGTGCGGTCGTACCAAATGGCTTTCATGTGCCCCTCCCACTCGCTCCGATGAGCGGAGCGAGGAGAAGTCTAGCCCGCCACCCAGTTGCCGTGGAAGCCGAACGGCACCCGGCGGGGCAATTCGGCCACGGCGATCGGCCCCTTGGCGATGTCGAGCGCCTCGAAGACCAAGAGGTCGCTGCGGTCCTCGGCCGCCCGCCAGACCACCGCGGTGACCCAGCCGTCGCCTTCAGCCGCGTCGGCCGAACGCGGTGTGAAGACCGGTTCGGATGTCATGTCGCCGCCGGTCAACTCGTAGACCTGGCGCTTGCCGGTCACCAGATCGAGGTGAGCGATAGCGGTCTGCTTGATGGTCTTGGCGTTGCCGGGATCGGCCGCGTACCAGCCGTGGCGGTGGGCCGAACCCGCATAGCGTTCGTCGAAGCGCGGAAACTCGCCGTCCAGGTCGTCGATGGCTTCTTCCTTGATGGCGTCGCTGTTTCCCTCGAGATCGAAAGTCCAGCGCACCATGCGCGCGGCGCTGCGCTGGCCCGGCGAGCCGTCGGCGTTGGGGAACAGTGGCGCGGTGTCATAGCGGAAGACGTCGGCGATGATCTTGCCGCCCTCCTCCCAGGCGTTCATCGGGTGGAAGACATAGGACGGCGGGGCGTTGAACCAGCGGATCGAGGCGACCTCGCCATCGCGGCGCATGACCCCGACATGGCTGCCCTTGTCCGGCTCCCACGCATAGGCCGGCAGGCCCTTCATCGCCCGGTCCAGGCTGCCGGTCAGGGGCAGGATCGGGAACAGGGCGTAGTTCTCGGTGACCAGGAAGTCGTGGACCATCGAGGAGAACGGGGCCTGGAAGTCGTCGCGGCGGACTACCTTGCCGGTGGCGTCGGTGACGCCATAGCTCATGCCCGCGGATAGGGGCATGTCGCCGACGCCATAGCCGAACCAGACCATCTCGCCGGTCTTCGGGTCGATCTTCGGGTGAGCGGTGACCCTGCCGTTGTACTCGGTGGCGTAGCCCTTGGATTCCAAGGTGCGCTCGGCCATCTCGAACGGAGCATGGGCCTCTTCCAGCGCCAGCAGCCGGCCAGCGTGGAACAGGATGTTGGTGTTGGCGACGCCGCTT
>NZ_JAURWM010000124.1 GCF_030654915.1 Phenylobacterium sp.
CGGGCCTGCCGGCGTTCCTGACGCCCAAGCCTGGCCTCAACTCCGGCTTCATGATCCCGCAGGTCACGGCCGCCGCCCTGGTCTCGGAGAACAAGCAACGGGCCTATCCGGCCAGCGTCGACTCGATCCCGACCTCGGCCAACCAGGAAGACCACGTCTCGATGGCCGCCCACGGCGCGCGCCGGCTGCTCGCGATGGTCGAGAACGCCACCGCCGTGATCGGCATCGAACTGCTGGCGGCGGCCCAGGGCTGCGACTTCCACGCCCCCCTGACCTCCAGCCCGGCGCTGGAATCGGTGCGCGCCCTGCTGCGCGCCAAGGTCCCGCACCTGACCGACGACCGTCACTTCCACCCCGATATCGAAGCGGCCAACCTGCTGGTGCGTTCCGGCGCGGTCTGCGACGCCGCCAACGGCGCCGCCCTGCCCGGCGTCGCGTGATGGACTGGCTGGAGGTGCATCGCGGCGACGCGCCGCTGGTGGTCAGCTTCCCGCACACGGGAACCGAGCTCCCCGCAGACGTCGAGGCGCAGCTGATCTCGCCCTGGTTGGCCCGCAAAGACGCCGACTGGTGGATCCACAGGCTCTACGGCTTCGCCCGCGAGCTAGGCGCCACCACCGTGCGCACGTCGATCAGCCGCAGCGTCATCGACGTGAACCGCGATCCCTCCGGCGCTTCGCTCTATCCGGGCCAGGCGACGACGGAACTGTGCCCGACCACCACCTTCGACGGCGAGCCGCTGTATCTGGGCCGAGAGCCAGACGAGGCCGAAATCGCGCGGCGGCGGATGACCTATTTCGAGCCCTACCACACCGCCCTGGCCGCCGAACTCACGCGGCTGCGCGGGCTCCACGGCAAGGTGGTGCTGTATGAGGCCCATTCGATCCGCTCGGTGATCCCGCGCCTGTTCGAGGGGCCGCTGCCCAACTTCAACCTCGGGACCAATTCCGGAGCCAGTTGCGACGATGGCCTAACCGTCGCGGTCGAAGCCGCCTGCGACGCCAGTTCGTTCAGCCGCGTGACGAACGGTCGCTTCAAGGGCGGCTGGACGACCCGCCACTATGGCCAGCCCAAGGACGGCGTCCACGCCATCCAGATGGAACTGGCCTGCCGGGGCTACATGGACGACCCGGCGGCGGCGCCCACGCCTTCGACCTGGCCCACCCCCTATTCCGAAATCCAGGCCGCGCCGATGCGCGCGGCCCTCACCGATGTCCTGAAGGCGTGCCTCGCCTTCGCCAAAGTCTGAGCCATTCCATGACCCGCCTCGACCCCACCCGCGTCATCCGCCCCGCCACCGGGACCAAGCTCTCGGCCAAGAGCTGGCTGACCGAAGCGCCGCTGCGCATGCTGATGAACAACCTGCACCCCGACGTGGCCGAGCGGCCGGAGGAACTGGTGGTCTATGGCGGCATCGGCCGCGCCGCCCGCGACTGGGAAAGCTACGACAAGATCGTCGAGACCCTGCGCCGGCTCGAGGACGACGAGACCCTGCTGGTGCAGTCGGGCAAGCCGGTCGGGGTGTTCCGCACCCACGCCGACGCGCCGCGCGTGTTGATCGCCAACTCCAATCTGGTGCCGCGCTGGGCGACCTGGGAGCATTTCAACGAGCTCGATCGCAAGGGTCTGGCTATGTACGGCCAGATGACCGCCGGCTCGTGGATCTACATCGGCGCCCAGGGCATCGTTCAGTGCACCTATGAGACCTTTGTCGAGATGGGCCGCCAGCACTATGCTGGCGATCTGTCGGGCAAGTGGCTGCTGACCGCCGGGCTGGGCGGCATGGGCGGCGCCCAGCCGCTGGCCGCCGTAATGGCCGGGGCCTCCTGCCTGGCCATCGAGTGCCAGCCCTCGCGGATCGAGATGCGCCTGCGGACCGGCTATCTAGACAAGGCGACCGAGGATCTGGACGAGGCGTTGGCCTGGATCGAGCAATCCTGCGCCGACAAGACCCCGATCTCGGTCGGCCTGCTCGGCAACGCCGCCGAGTTGCTGCCCGAACTGTTCAAGCGCGGCGTGCGCCCTGACCTGCTGACCGACCAGACCTCCGCCCACGATCCGATCAACGGCTACCTGCCCAAGGGCTGGAGCCTGGAGCGCTGGGCCGCCATGCGCGAGCAGGACCCCAAACAGGTCGACGAAGCGGCCCGCGCCTCGATGGCCGAGCATGTCCGGTCGATGCTGGACTTCCAGGCCGCCGGCGTTCCTACCGTCGACTACGGCAACAACATCCGCCAGATGGCCAAGGAAGAGGGCGTCGCCAACGCCTTCGATTTCCCGGGCTTCGTGCCGGCCTACATCCGCCCGCTGTTCTGCCGCGGCATCGGCCCGTTCCGCTGGGTGGCTCTGTCAGGCGATCCCGAAGACATCGCCCGAACCGACGCCAAGGTGAAGGAGCTGATCCCGGACAACCCGCACCTGCACAACTGGCTCGACATGGCCGGCAAGAAGATCAAGTTCCAGGGCCTGCCCGCCCGCATTTGCTGGGTCGGTCTGGGCGATCGCCATCGCTTGGGCCTGGCCTTCAACGAGATGGTCGCCTCGGGCGAACTGAAGGCGCCAATCGTCATCGGCCGCGACCACCTGGATAGCGGCTCGGTCGCATCCCCCAACCGCGAGACGGAGGCCATGCGCGACGGATCCGACGCGGTGTCCGACTGGCCACTGCTGAACGCCCTGCTCAACACCGCATCGGGCGCGACCTGGGTTTCGCTGCACCATGGCGGCGGTGTCGGCATGGGCTTCTCACAACACTCGGGCATGGTCATCGTCTGCGACGGCACCCAGGCCGCCGCCAAGCGCATCGAACGCGTGCTGTGGAACGACCCGGCGACCGGCGTCATGCGCCATGCCGACGCCGGCTATGAGATCGCCCTCGAGGTCGCTCGCGAAAAGGGTCTCGACCTGCCGGGCATCCTCGGCTGATGCGGGTCCTGCGCGCCGCCGATCGCACGCCGACGCCGTGGAAGAACGGCGGCGGGGTGACGCGGGAGGTGGCGATCTGGCCGCCAACCGCAGTCCTGGACGCCTTCGACTGGCGGATCAGTATCGCCGACGTGTCGCGAGGGGGGCCGTTCTCGGCCTTCCCCGGCGTCGATCGGGTCCTGACGGTGATCGAGGGATCAGGCCTGGAATTGGCGGTCGAGGGCCTCGCAGCCGTCACACTCGACGCCGCCGTCCCCTTCGCCTTTCCGGGCGACGTGGCCTGCGCCGCCACGCTTCACCAAGGCCCCATCCGCGATCTCAACCTGATGGTCCGCCGCGGCGCCTACGTCACCCGCGTAAGGCGCGTGGATGGCCCGGCGATCATTGATGGCGCGGCCGAGACAACCTTCGTGCTGGCGCTGGAGGCGACTAAGGCCGGCGACGAACACCTTGCCGCCCAAGACGCTGTGATCCTTGCCCGCGGGGAGAGCCTGTCCGTGGGCGCGGGCCGGCTGATCCTAGCTGAAATCGACCCTGCGTCAGGGGGTCAGGGCAACAGCCCCGAGACAGCGCCCGCCTTCGCTTGAAGCGACGGGAAGACCTCATCCAACGACGTCGCTTCCGGCAGAATGTAGACCACGCCGCTAGTGCCCATGAAGGTTGGTCGCACCACCTCTTCATAGAAGGCGGCCGCGACGTTGATGCAGCCAAAGGTGATACGGTTGTCCTCAGGAGTCGGGGACGCCAAGCGTTCCAGGCGGTGTTCCTTGGGATTTGTGGTGACCACCGGGTGCAGCGAGACGGAGGTCTCGTAGTCCACCCAAAGGACGGTCTGGCCGCCATAGGCTGGGCCATAGCTGGCGACAAAGCGTCCGGCCGGCGTCGTGCGGTCTGCAGGAGGGATGTCGGACAACTCGAGGTCGCCCACGCCAGGCGCCGA
>NZ_JAURWM010000125.1 GCF_030654915.1 Phenylobacterium sp.
TACATGGCGCCGATCTGGGGCACCGTCTGGTGGCTCTCGTCGATGAACAGCAGGGCGTTCTCGGGGATGTACTCGAAGAAGGTCGGCGGCGGCTCGCCGGTGCGGCGGCCCGACAGGTAGCGGGAATAGTTCTCGATGCCGGCGCAGGAGCCGGTGGCCTGGATCATCTCCAGGTCGAAGGTGGTCCGTTGCTCCAGCCGCTGGGCCTCCAGCAGCTTGCCGTTGGCGATCATCCAGTCCAGCCGTTCCTTCAACTCGTCGCGGATCTGGATCACCGCCTGGTTCAGGGTCGGGCGCGGCGTGACGTGGTGGCTGTTGGCGTAAATCTTGATCCCTTCGAGGTCGGCGGTCTTCTTGCCGGTCAGGGGATCGAATTCGGTGATGGTCTCCACCTCGTCGCCGAACAGCGAGATGCGCCAGGCGCGGTCCTCGTAGTGGGCGGGGAAGATCTCGATGGTGTCGCCGCGGCGGCGGAAGGTACCGCGCTCGAAGGCGGCGTCGTTGCGCTTGTATTGCAGGGCCACCAGGTCGGCCATGAGCTGCTTCTCGTCCAGGCGCTGGCCCGGTTCGAGGGTGAAGGTCATGGCGGTGTAGGTTTCGACCGAGCCGATGCCGTAGATGCAGGACACCGAGGCCACGACGATCACGTCGTCGCGCTCCAGGATCGCGCGGGTGGCCGAGTGGCGCATCCGGTCGATCTGCTCGTTAATCGATGAGTCCTTCTCGATGTAGGTGTCGGTCCGCGGCACATAGGCCTCGGGCTGGTAGTAGTCGTAATACGAGACGAAGAACTCCACGGCGTTGTCCGGGAAGAAGCTCTTCATCTCCGAATAGAGCTGGGCGGCGAGCGTCTTGTTCGGCGCCAGGATCAGCGCCGGGCGCTGGGTCTGCTCAATGACCTTGGCCATGGTGAAGGTCTTGCCCGAGCCGGTCACGCCGAGCAGAACCTGGTCCTGTTCGCGTCCTTCCAACCCTTCGACCAACTCGGCGATCGCGCGCGGCTGGTCGCCGGCCGGCTCGTAGTCGCTGACCAGGGTGAAGCGTTTGCCGCCCTCCGACTTGGCCGGCCGATCCGGGCGGTGGGGCTTCCACAGCATCGGCATGGCGGATTCGTCGTAGTCGAAGCTCGCCGACATGTCGGCGACGCCGGGGGGTGTCGGCGTGGTCTCGGGAGAACGGGGCATGAACGCCAAAGTAGGGTGGATCATGGGCGAACGCTAGTCCGCCGAAGTGTCAGGACGTGTCAGCAGCGTGCGTGAGCGGCTTTAGTCCGCTGGGGAGCGAAGCCCTAGCGTTCGTTCTTCAGGGCGCGGCGTTCCAGGGCCTGACACTTGGCGGGCGTCACCTGCGGCCAGGGGCCGGGATCAGCGCCGATGCGGCGATAGGCTTCCTGTTGGGTGATCCGCTCGTGCACCGACAGCTTTTCAGCGGCTCTATCGGCGAAGCCGCGGCCAGAGCGCATGGCGGCGTCGAACTGGGCGCGCGCGTCCGGGTCATCGCGCCGGCCCACGGTCTGGCGCGAGCCGTTCAGCGAGACATTGGCGCCTTGCTGGCCCCAGTCGGATGGAAAGGCCGGAGTGGCGCGAAGGTAGCGCTGCATGGCGCATGCTTGCTCCACGCGCCAGGCGGGAGCCGCGGCGGCGGCCTGCGGAATAGCTGTTCCCGCCAGGGTGATGAGCGCGACGACCTTCAGCATGGGTGTCAGTCTGGCATCAGAAATTGGGCGCAGCTATGGCGCCGTCGGGGAACCCTTTTGGAGAATTTAGCTCGGCCCTCCCAGGACGGGAGGGCCGTAGCCGACTTATTTGTCGGCGGCCTTGCTGACGACCGTGCCGACGCCTGCGCCGACGACCGCGCCGACCGGTCCGCCAAGGACCGCCCCGGTCGCGGCGCCCGTCGCCGCCCGCTGTTCGACATTGTGGCCGCAGGCCGAGAGGGTGACGGCAAGGCCGGCTAGGACGATGAGGCTAAGGGTCTTGCGCATGTGGATTCCTTGAGTTCCGAAAGCTTCGCAGTGGGAACGGCGAGCCCATGGTGAAGTTCCGCCTGGCCCTCCCTGCGGTTAACAGAAACTGAAAAAAGCTGGGCTGCGACCGATTGTCGGCTTGCCACCCCTGGTGTGGATCGTCATAACCCCCTCAACTTCGCCGTAACCTGCCACTCCACGTGTATCTGGACAGGTTCATAGTCGCGACGCCGCCAGCATGAGCAGGGGCGCACGTGACGACGATGTCGGGGGGCGCAACCGCCCTCGCCACACGGGACAACTCTCTTTGACATTCGACATTAAGGCTCACGCCGCTTGGCGTGCGCCGACATGCGCCGTTTTGATCGGCTCCGGCATTGGGCTTGCGCTGGGCGCAGCCTACATGGTTGGCGGCATGTCGCGCGCCGCGACCGACCACGCTCGGGTTTCGCGCCTGGCCAATGCGGCCGCCGGCGCCTATTCCGACACTGTTCTTGAACGCGAGGCCGCCGCCCTGGATCCAGGGGTTCTACGGGTCGCCCGCCGTCATGACTCCTTCGTCTCCAGCGGTTCGCTCGAACGTGACCGCCAGAACGCCGTCCTGACGACGCGGTTGGAAAACACCCAACGGCCGAGCGTCAGCCGGATTCCGTTGCGAGGCGGCTTTGACGTCAGTCTGCCAGCCGCCGCGCCTTTCCATCTGAGCGGCGCGCTCGAAACCTCCCGCGAACTCGAATGCCTGACGCAGGCGGTCTATTTCGAGGCGCGAGGCGAGACCCCGGCCGGCCAGGCCGCTGTCGCCCAGGTCGTGCTCAACCGCGTTCGCCATCCGGCCTTCCCGAAGACTGTCTGCGCCGTGGTGTTCCAGGGCGCGGGCAAGCGGGTCGGCTGCCAATTCAGCTTTGCTTGTGACGGCTCCATGCGCCGTGGTCGCGAGACCGCCGCCTGGAACCGCGCCCAGAAGGTCGCCTCCAAGGCGCTTTCGGGCGGGGTCATGAGCAACGTCGGCGACGCCACCCACTTCCACACCGTCAACGTCGCTCCGAACTGGGGGCCGCGTCTGGTGCGGACGGCCGAGGTCGGGCTGCATGTATTCTATCGCATGGGCCGCGACGCCGGCCGCGTCTACACGGCCAGCGCTGAGAGCCGTCGCGCGACCAATGCGGTGACATTCACTTCAGCGCCCGCTGTCTCGGCTCCGATGGAAATCACCAAAGAGCTGCGCTTAGCTTCGGCGGTGACGGGCGACAAGGCCGATGTCGTGGCCGCCGCGCCGGACATCGCGTCGGCCGAAGCTGCCGCTTCTGCGCGCAAGGCCCCCGAACCGACCCGGCCTCCGGTCGCCAAGCTCACCCCGGCCAAACTCGCACCGTCTCATGCGGTGGACGCCGAGGCCGAGGTCGTCGGAACCGACTGAGTTTCCTGAAGCCGTTTCTCTCCTACCGCCGATGGGCCATGCTTATGCGCACCCATCGGCGGTGGTCGGAAGCGACTCGGGAAGTCCAATATGAAGAACGGTGTGAACCGTAGCGACGAGCTGGCCCAGGGCCTGCTCAACTGCTCCTATGAGGGGCTCAATCCCCTGCAGAAGAGCGTCATCGATCTCATAGCGGCCGAGGCGCCCAGCGGCGCGGACCCGATCTTGTCGCGCGACGACCGCACCTTTGGACAGCGCTTGGCCGACCGAGTCGCCTCGATTGGCGGCTCCTGGGCGTTCATCATCGGTTTTGGAGTGGCCCTGGCTCTGTGGATAGGCTGGAACCAGTTTACTCGCGGCGGCCATCTGGCGTTCGATCCCTATCCCTTCATCTTCCTCAATTTGATGCTGTCGATGCTGGCCGCCATCCAGGCGCCGGTCATCATGATGAGTCAGAACCGGCAGAGCGCCCAGGATCGGCGCGCGGCCGAGCACGACTATGTGGTGAACCTGCGCGCGGAGCTGGAGATCATGCATTTGCACGACAAAATGGACGCTATGCGCAGCCTCGACCTTGCGCGGCTGATCGAGGCGCAGAACCAGACCATCGACCTGCTGCAGGCCCAAATTGCGAGGCTGGCCTCGGATCGGCCCTAGAGCGCTAAGCGCGCGCGGCTCGGCGTAGGGCCTGGGGCGGCTGGCCGAAGGCGCGCAGGAACGCCCGGCGCATGCGCTCGGGATCGCCGAAGCCGGTGAGCTCGGCCACCCGGTCGATCGGATCGGTCGAGTTCTCCACCCGCTCGCGAGCGGTCTCCAGCCTCAGACGTTCCACGGCCTTGGCCGGGGTCGTGCCGGTCTCGGCGGCGAAGGCGCGGGCGAAGTGGCGCGGGCTCATCGCCGCCTTGTCGGCGAGTTTCTCGACGCTGAGCGGCTCGGCCAGCCGCTCACGCATCCAATCGAGCAGGGCGGCGAACCGGCCGCCGCGTCCGCCCATCTCGACCAGGGCGGAGAACTGCGACTGCCCGCCGGGCCGGCGGTAATAGACCACCAATTGCCGGGCGACGGCGCGGGCTATGTCCTCACCAAGGTCGTCGGCGATCAGGGCAAGGGCCAGGTCGATGCCGGCGGTGATGCCCGCCGAGGTCCAGATGTCGCCGTCGCGCACGAAGATCCGGTCGGGCTCGACCCGCACCTTGCGATAGCGGCGGGCGAGGTCGGCGCAGCGGTCCCAGTGGGTGGTGGCCCTGCGCCCATCCAGCAGACCGGCCCGGGCCAGGAGGAAGGCTCCCGAGCAAACGCTCGTGGTGCGCCGCGCATTGGCCGACGCCGTGCCGATCCACTCGGCCGTCCGCGCGCACAGCACCGCCATGCGCGATCCATCGCCCCCGGCGATCATCAGGGTGTCGAGGGGCGTGTCGGTCAGCGGCTCGGCGATCATCAGGGCGCGTGACGAGGAGGCGACCGGACCCGGCTCGCGCGCCACCACCTTGATCTCATAGGCCCCCGGCACGTAGCGGGCGGCGATCTCGAAGGCGGCGATAGGGCCGGCTGCGTCGAGGATTTGGAAGTCCGGGAAGATCAGGACGCCGAGGGTGCGCATGTGGCTGAATCCGAGGGAAGAATGTCATTCCTGCCGCAGGCTAGGCCGCGCACTGTGGCCTCGTCAAATCCCTGGAGGTCGTCATGTCCCAGTTTCAGATCGTCATTCCGCTCTATCCCGACGTCACCCATCTCGACTTCACCGGTCCGCATCAGGTGTTGGCGCGCCTGCCGAACACCAAGGTCACGGTCGCCTCGATGGGCGGTGTCGATGTGACGGCCGACGGCCTGACCTTCGCCAATCTCGCCGACATGTCGAAGATCGAGCACTGCGACATGCTGTGTGTGCCGGGCGGGTTCGGCACGACCGACGCCATGCTGGATGAGGCGTTCATGGCGCAGATCCGGCGGTTGGGCGGCGGCGCGAAGTACCTCACCAGCGTCTGTACCGGATCGCTGATCCTGGCCGCGGCGGGCTTCCTGCGCGGTAAGCGGGCCGCCTGCCACTGGGCCTGGCGCGACCTGCTGGTCCCGTTCGGCGCCATCGTCGACGAGAGCCGGGTGGCGCGCGACGGCGACATCATCACCGGCGGCGGTGTGACGGCGGGGCTGGATTTCGCCTTCGTGGTCGCCGCCGAGTTGGCGGGCGAGACCTTCGCCCAGTCCATCCAGCTTGGCTTGGAGTACGCGCCCGCGCCGCCCTTCGCCTCCGGGCGGCCGGAACTGGCGTCCCCTAAGGTGCTGGCCGCTGTGAAGGCGGGGTTGGCCCCGGGCGCGGCGGCGCGTTTGGCCGCGGCCGAGCAAGCCGCGGCGCGGCTGCCGCCGGCCTAGACAGCTAGGTGGCCAAGCCCAGGATGCGGACCAGGGCCGCGGGTTCGATCGGCTTGCTAAGATAGTCGTTGAAGCCGAGCGGCAGCAGGCGTTCGCGCTCGCCGGCCATAGCGTCGGCGGTCAGGGCGACGACGGGGATCGTCTCCTCACCGCTAGCCCGAATGGCTTCCAGGGTCTCAATGCCGCTCATGCCGGGCATGTGGATGTCCATGAACACCACGTCGAAGTCGCCGGTCTCCAGGGCTTGCAGGCCGTCCTGCCCGCTGCCGACGGCCACGACGCTCAGGCCCAAGGCTTCCAGCAAGGCGCGCGCGACCTCCTGGTTGGTGCGGTTGTCGTCGACCACCAGGGCGCGGGCCGGGATCGCCCGGGGCTGGGGCTGAGGAGCGGCCGATGGGGCCGGCTGGAAGCTCGCCGCTGGCAAGGGCAGGGCTAGGGTGAAACTTGATCCCTCGCTCAGTCGGCTTTCGAGGGTGATGTCGCCGCCCATCAGGCGCGCGAGGTTGCGCGAGATCGCTAGGCCAAGACCCGTGCCGCCAAAGCGCCGGGCGATGCTGGTGTCGGCCTGGGTGAACCCCTGGAAGAGCCGCGCCTGGGTGGCGGGCTCGATCCCCGGGCCGGTGTCGGCGACGGTGAAGGCGATCTCGTCTCCGCGCCCCGTGGGGGCGACGGTCAATCGGACACTGCCCTTGGCGGTGAACTTCAGCGCGTTGGACAGCAGGTTCTGGAGGATCTGGCGAAGGCGGGCGTCGTCTCCCGTCACCCAGGCCGGAACTCCGGACGAAATTTCGCAGGTTAGGGCCAGGCGCTTTTCAAGCGCGGCCGGACCCCAGAGCTCGATCGACCGCCCGACGGCGTGGCGCAGGTCGAAGGGGCGATTTTCAATGTCGAACCGGCCGGCCTCGATCTTCGCCAAGTCGAGGATGTCGTTGAGAATGGTCATCAGTCCGCCGCCGGAGCGCAGCAGGGTGGCGACATGCTCGGCCTGGCGAACGTTCAGGTCCGTGCGCTCCAGGGCGTGAGCCATGCCGAGCACGCCGTTCATCGGTGTGCGCAGTTCGTGGCTCATCATCGCCAGGAAGGCCGACTTGGCCTGGTTCGCCCCATGGGCGGCTTGGGTCTGGGCTTCCAGTTCGAAGCGCGCGGTCGCCAGTTCGCGCGCGGCGAGCACGCTTCGCTCAGCCGATAGCGCCGCGTAGCCGACGAAGACCACGGCGCCCAGGGCGGCGGCGAGCTGCGTGGCGCCTTCGAAGGCCGGAAAGAACAGTGTCGCGACCAGCACGGCTATCGCGCTTGGCGCGCCGAACACCAGCACCGCCAGCGGCGAGCGGAACGCGTGGCTGATCGCGTTGGCGAGCAATGCCGACCAGGTCAGGAAGGCAAGGAACTCCGCGCCGGGGATCGCCGAGCGCCAATAGGCGAATGCGAGCCCGACCCAGACGAAATTTACGGCCAGGGCCGAGCCGAGATAGGAGAGGCGGCGCAGGACGCTTGGTGTTTCGTGCTTTTGGCCGGAGGTGGCGAGCCAAGTCCAGATCTCGGCCATGGCGAAAGCCAAGACCCAGATCGTCGCGGTTCTTGGGCCAAGTAAGGCGCCGACCAGCATGGCGTTGAGGGCGCCGACAACCCAGCGCGACGGCGCCATCTTTCGGGCTGACCGCGCTACGCCGTCAAAGCCTTCATCCCACGCAAAAACCGATAACTTCATTACGCCGCCCGACCGATCGGGCCGTAATGTCGGTGGGATTGCGCAAGATAGATTTAACGCCCCCGGCCCAAGCCTGACTTTGTGGGAGGCCTGGTCGGGCGGCTTTCCTGTTTTGGGTTAGACCGCGTCCAGTCCGATATCGAGCACCGGGGCCGAGTGGGTGAGCGCGCCGACGCTGATCACGCCCACGCCGGTTTCGGCGATGCCGCGCACGGTTTGCAGACTGACGCCGCCAGAGGCCTCGAGCGTCACCTTGCCGCCCGCCAGTCGGACGGCCGTGGCTAGGTCTTCCAGGCTGAAATTGTCCAGCATGATCACGTCGGGGGCGAGTGGCAGGGCTTCGTCGAACTGCGCCAGGCTGTCGACCTCGACCTCGATCTTCATGAGGTGGCCAGCTGCGGCGCGGGCGCGTTTCAGGGCTTCAGCGACCCCGCCGCACGCCGCGACATGGTTGTCCTTGATCAGGATCGCGTCATCCAGGCCAAAGCGGTGGTTCAGGCCGCCGCCGCACCGCACGGCGTATTTTTCCAGATGGCGCAGGCCGGGCGTCGTCTTGCGGGTGTCGGCGATCCGCGCCTTCGTCCCGCTGACGGCGGTCGTGTAGGTGTGGGTCAGGGTGGCGACGCCCGAGAGACGGCCCAGCAGGTTTAGCGCGGTGCGCTCGGCCGAGAGCAGGGCGCGGGCGTTGGCCTCGACCTTGGCCAGCACATCACCCGGCTGGACCAGATCGCCGTCTGAAACGCATTCCTCGAAGCGCGCGCCGGGATCGAGCGCCAACACCGCCAATCGCGCGCAGGCCAGGCCCGCCACGACGCCAGATTGGCGCACGGCGAACACCGCCGAGAGGCGAGCGTCGGCGGCGATGCAGGCCTGGGCGGTCACGTCGCCGGCTCGGCCCAGGTCTTCGGCCAGGGCGGCCATGACGACGGGCGCGATCAGGATGTCGGGGATGGGAGCGATCATTCGGCGGCCAAGCGTGGAGGGCTGGAGGCGGGCAGGGTGATGAAGGTCCGCGCGGGGGCCAGATCGGGAACGCCGTCGGCGCGGAAGTGGGCGCCGAGGCTGGCGGGCCGCGCCAGGGCCGCCTGCGCGGTGAGGCGGGCGGCGACCAGGGGCGCGGCGCGCCCGTAGGCGGCTTCCATCGCGTCGATCTCGGCGATCAAACGACTGAGGCCGTCGGCGTCACGAACCACGCCGGCGTCGCGGCTCATGGCGATACGCAGCTGCGCCAAGGCCTCCGGCGGCAGGTCCGGCGCCGGCGTGGCGCGCAGCGGCCGGCTCTTGGGATCAACGACTTCGCGAGCCGCGTAGCCGGCGCGGGCGCCGAACACGGCGGCCTCCAGCAGCGAGTTGGACGCCAGACGGTTGGCGCCATGCACGCCGGTCGAGGCGCATTCCCCCGCGGCAAACAGGTTGGCCAACGAAGTCTGACCGTTCGCGTCGGTGACGATCCCGCCCATGTGATAGTGGCAGGCCGGCGCGACCGGGATCGGCTGGACCCTTGGATCGATGCCGCCCGACAGGCAGGCGGCGAACACGGCGGGGAACTCGTCGGGGAAGTGCGCGCCCACGGCGGCGCGGGCGTCCAGGAAAGCGCCGCGCCCAGCTTCACGCTCGGCATGGATGGCGCGAGCCACCACGTCACGGGGCGCGAGTTCGGCGTCGGGGTGATAGCGGGCCATGAAGGCCTCGCCGTCGCCGTCGATCAGCTTGGCGCCTTCGCCGCGCAGGGCCTCGGTGGCCAAGGGGGCCGGATCGCGGCCGATGTCGATCGCGGTCGGGTGGAACGGGACGAACTCGGGGTCGGCGATGGTCGCGCCAGCCATGGCGGCCAGGGCCAGGCCCTCGCCCTTCAGTTCGGGTGGGGTGGTGGTGACGGCGTAGAGGCCGCCGATCCCGCCGGTGGCCAGGATGGTGGCCGCCGCGGTTATCTCGATCAGTCGCCCGTCTTCCTCGGCCAGCACGCCGCGCACGCGGCCCTCGGCGTCCTGCAGCAGGCCGCGCAGCCGTGCGCCGGAGCGGATCTGGACGTGCGGCGCCGAGAGTGCGGTTCGGACCACCGCGTCCATGATGGCGCGGCCGGCCTGGTCGCCCTTCACCCGAGCCACCCGCGAGCGCGAGTGGGCGGCTTCGAGGCTGGTGGCGAACTGGCCTTGATCGTCGCGGTCGAACGGTGCGCCCAGCAGGGCGAGCCGGCGCACCGCGTCCGGACCTTCTTGCGCCAGGATGGCGGCCATGGCGGCATCGACCAGTCCCGCGCCGGCCGCGACGGTGTCGGCGGCGTGGAGGGCTGGGGCGTCGTCGTCCGACAGCGCCGCGGCCATGCCGCCCTGGGCCCAGGCGGAGGAGCAGCCCTGGTTCACCAGCGCGCCGGTCAGGACCAGGGCCTTGCGCGGGGCGACCGCGAGCGCCGCCGACAGGCCAGCAAGGCCCGCGCCGACGATCAGCACGCCATCGTGCTTGATGCGTTCCACCGCTAGATCAATTCCACATCGACGTGATGGCGAGCCTTCACGAGATCGTAGCGGGCCGGGACCAGGGGCGGCGGCAGATCGATCATCCGTTGCACGGCCAAGCGCGCGCGGTCGGCGATCGCCGGATCGACGGTGACCTCGTAGCGGTTGTGGAGCAGGGCCTCGTAGATGTTCTGCAGGCTGATACGCTTCATGTGCGGGCACAGGTTGCAGGGGCGCAGGAACTCGGTGTCGGGCGCGTCGGCGGCGACGTTGTCGGCCATCGAGCACTCAGTGATCAGCACCACCTGCTTGGGCTTACGCTGCAGCACATAGTCGTTCATCGCGGCGGTGGAGCCGGCGAAGTCGGAAACCTCCAACACCTCGGCCGGGCACTCGGGGTGTGCCAGAACCTCGGCGTTCGGATAGGCGGCCCGCACTTCCAGGATGTCGGCCGCGGTGAAGCGCTCATGCACCTCGCAGCGCCCCTGCCAGGCGATGATCTTGATGTCGGTCTGGCGCGCGACATTGCGGGCCAGGAACTCGTCAGGGATCAGGATGACGCGGTCGACACCCCATTCCTTGGCGACATGCTCGACCACCTGCACGGCGTTGGCGCTGG
>NZ_JAURWM010000128.1 GCF_030654915.1 Phenylobacterium sp.
CGGGCCTAGGCTATTCGGCGGCGGCTTTCAGCCCGGCCGGCATCCGCGAGCGGTGATAGGGGCGGTCGCCCAGCACCGTGGCGCGGTTCATGATCCGCCGGTTGGGAAGGTAGTCGTTGCCCGCATCGTGCGGGGTCACGCGATTGGCCCAGAAGGCGACGGCGGTGTCCGTCCAGCGCCAGCGGACCAGGAACTCCGGCTTCTGGATGTGCTCGAACAGCATGTTCAAGATCGCGTCGCTCTCCTTGCGGCGCAGGCCCTTGATCCGGTCAGTGAAGCCGAAATTGACGAACAGGCCGTCCTCGCCGGTTTCCGGATGGGTGCGGATCACCGGGTGCAGGACCGGCGGATTGGCCGCGACGGCCTGGGCGTGCTTCTCCGCACCGGCGCCAGCCGCCACGATGCCGCGCTGAGGGAAGCCGCGCGCGAAGTCGTGCACCGCGTCGAGGCTCGACAGGAATTCCTGGAAGCTTGGCGACAGCGCCTCGTAAGCCGCCTTCATGTTCGACCAGATGGTGTCGCCGCCCTCCGGCGGCAGCAGCTTGGCGTAGAGGATCGAGGCCATCGGCGGCGTCTGGATGAAGGTGACGTCGGTGTGCCAGCTGTCGTTGTCGGTCGGGTTGTCCTTGTGGTTGTCCAAGATGAACAACTCGGGGGCCTCAGGCACACCCGGATAGAGCGGATGAGTATGCAGGGCTCCGAACCTGGCGGCGAAGTCGCGGTGCTGGACCGGTGTGATGTGCTGGTCCTCGAAGAAGATCACCTGGTGCTTGAGCAGCGCCTGGCGGATCTCCTCGAACTGCTCGGCGTCCAGCGGCGCCGAGAGATCGACGCCCTCCACTACCGCGCCGATGGTGGGCGTCAGGGTGGTCACTTGGAACTTGGCCATGTCTAGCGCTCCGCTTGGGTATCGCATCTAAGCGCGGAAACGCAGACCTCGCCAGAGGCGTGACGTTGTTATGTGGAGTGGCGCGATTTGAACGGCGACATCAGGGTGTCATCAGCCGAGCACTTCAGCGGCTAGCGCGCGCGGTATTGGTCAAAAAATCCATCGCCCAGCTGGACCTGGCCGGCGCCGGTGAAGTGCGTGTTGTCCGCCGGCTGGCGCGGGAAGAGATCGGTGTCGATTAGGTGGACGTCGGGGACAGATGCGGCAACCGCCGCTTGGGCCTGCCTGACCTGTTCCCATGTTTTTGAGCCGGGCGGCCTGTCGATCTGGCCGACATAGACTTTGGTCTGGTCGTCGCCCCAGCGCGCGCGGATACGGATCACCAGATCGGTGAGGTTCTGGCGGTAGGCCTTCGCCTTAGCCGGATCCTGCGCGTCGGTCTCACCCTGCATCCAGAAAACCGCGGCGACCTGGCGCGGCAGGCCCTCAGCCTTCAGCGCCGCCTTGGCCGCATCGAGCTCGGCCGTGGCCTTGTCCCAGACATCGTCATGGGACGAGGGCGACCAGTCTCGATCATTGGGGGTGGCCGCCAAGCCGGTTTCGCCGCGTGCGTATTTCACCAAGCGCAGGTCGCCGCAGGGGTGACCTTGGCTCCAGCGGAAGGCTAGCTGGGACTCAGGCCCCCAGGCGCCAGGATTGGTGAGCGAGCCGGTGTTGACGCCGGGCTGCAACGGAGCGAACGCGTGGCGGGCGGGATCCCAGATCTGCACCTTGGCGATCGGTTTGCGCAGGTGGGGCGGGAGGTCGGCGGGGCCGAGCGTGTAGCCCAGGGCGTTCGACTGCCCGGCGACGACGATGAGGCTCGACGGGCAATCGGCCGGGCTGCCGTAGTTCGGACTGTCCAAGGCCAACTCCTGCGCCTGCGCACCGACAAGGCGACTAGTCGGGCCGGGACGATGGCGTCAAGCCGAACATGAGCCCTGGCGCTGGGGGGCCGCTCCGGGTCAGATGCGCCGCGCCATTTCGGGGGAATCAAAAACATGGCCAAGGCCATCGGGGGGCGGCTCGCCCCAGGCTTCATTGTCGCCATCTGTTTCGGGATCGCGGCGCTGGAAGGCTATGACATCCAGGCCTTCGGCGTGGCTGCGCCACATATGGCGCCGGAGCTCGGCCTAGGCCCAGCTGAACTGGGCTGGGCGGGAAGCGCGGCGATGTTCGGCCTGGTCATCGGCGCGCTTTCGGGCGGCTGGCTGGCCGACCGGTTCGGCCGCCGGCCGGTGCTGACCGTTTCGGTGGCGCTGTTCGGGATTTTCTCGGTGGTCACCGCCCTGTCCCACAATTTTGAGATGCTGACCCTGGCGCGCTTGGCCACTGGGATCGGGTTTGGCGGCGCGATGCCGAACTTGATCGCCATCGCCACCGAGATCAGCCCCCCCAACCGCCGGGCCATGACCACCACCACCATGTTCTGCGGTCTGCCGGCCGGCGGCGCGGTGGTCGCCTTGCTGGCCCAGTTCGGGGGCGAGGCGCTGGACTGGCGGATGATCTTCTTGATCGGCGGCGCGCTGCCGCTGCTGCTGGCGCCGGTGGTGTTCTTCTTCTTGCCCGAGACCCGCCCCGCGCCGAGCGAGGACCTGGACCGCCGGGTGATGCGCGGCCTGTTCGCCGAGGGGCGAGCGCGCGCCACCCTGCTTATCTGGATGATCTTCGCGCTCGACCTGCTGGTCACCTATCTGTTGCTGAACTGGCTGCCGACCCTGGTGGTCGCCAAGGGCTTCACCGCCACCGACGGCGCCTCGGCCTCGTTCTGGATGAACATCGCCAGCGTCGGCGGGGCGTTGCTGCTGGGCTGGAGCGCCGATCGCTTCGGCTATCGCTGGCTGTTGGTCAGCGTTTATGCGGGCCTGGCCGCCGCGCTCTACGTGCTGGCCCAGGCGACTGGCATGGCCGCGGTCATCGCAGGTTCGGCCGCGGCAGGACTGACCGTGGTCGGCGGGCTCTACGTGCTCTATGCGCTCGCCCCCACATACTACCCGCCGCATATTCGCGCGGCCGGAGCGGGCGCGGCGATCGCCGTGGGGCGGCTCGGGTCGATCGGCGGGCCGCTGATCGCCGGCGAACTACGCGCCGCTGGCTATGGTCCCGACGAGGTGCTGATGGCGCTAATCCCGGCGGTGCTGCTGACGGTGGCAGGCGTCTGGGCGCTCACCACCTTCTGCAAGCCTCACCCCGACGCCTGAGCCGCTCGCCGCGAGGCGCGGGTGGCGGCCATCGCCGCCCGCTGCACGCCGTCGGGCAGGGTGGTGAACCAGGCCTGCGGCGACAACCGCTCGGACACCCGCTTGCGGCCAGCTTCCGTCAATCGCGCGGCGAGGTCCGGCTCGGCGCGCAGACGCTGCAGGGCCTTGGCGGCGGCGAGCAGGTCAGGATCGGCCCAACTCTGGCCGTGATAGATGCCTTGCGGGTCGTCGACCGCGATGGGGCTGGACGGCACGACCATGGCGCAGGTCGCGTCCATGAAGTCAGCGTTGCCCGACCAGCCGGTGGCGACCACCGGTGTGCCGAGCGCCATAGCCTCGGCCATGGTCAGGCCAAAGCCCTCGGCGCGGTGCAGCGAGATCAGCACGTCGGCGGCCGCGATCAGCGATTTCACCTCGCCATAGGGCCAGACCTCGTCGACCACGGTGACATTGGCCGGCGCCGAGGCCTTCAGCTTGGCTAGCAGGTCGGGGAACAGCTCGCCGCGCTGGGTCTTGATGACCAGCCGCGCGCTCGGATCGTTCGGGAACGCCCGCGCGAAGGCCTTTATCACGCCCTCGGGGTTCTTGCGGGCCGCCGAGGAGTTGAAGTCGAACAGGGTCACGGCCAGGAAGCCAGGCCCGCGCGGGGCCGGGGTCACGCCGCGATAGTCCTCGAGGAACAGCGGGTGGGGCACCACCCGTACCGGAGCGGCCGCGCCGCGCAGAGCGTCTGCGGTATAGGTGCTGGGCGCCCAGACGCCGTCCAGCAGCGCGGCGTCCTTAAGCCAGGATTTGGGAGCCTTCGGCAGCTCCCAGGCCCAGTAGCCATAGCGCGGCCCCTGGACGTTCTTGGGGCCCAGGAAGGCCAGGGCCGCCAGGATTTCCGGCGCGTTAATGTGGAAAATCCAGGCGCCCGGCGTGCGGGCCGCCTCGGCGGCGCCGATCCAGTCGAGCCGCGCCCCGGAGACGTCCACCTGCTCGACCGGCACGCCCAGGGCCTCGAAGGCGCGGACCGCCAGCTTGGCGGAGGCGGCGATGCCATAGGAGCCGCCGAAGTCGCCGACCACGCGGATCGGGCCGGAGAAGTCGTCGGCCGCGTGGGGCTTGCGCGCCTGGCGCCGGACATAGGCTTCGAGCGCGGGGCCCAGGATCGGCTGGGCCAGGCGCCGGACCGGCTCGGGCGTCAGGCCGCGCCAGAGGCGGCGGGTGGTGGAAAGCAGGCTCATGCGCTGGCGGACCCCCAGGTGACGCCCTGTCTCAACAGGGCGATGGCGTCGGCCGGGACCAGGCCAGGGTCGGTCCGGAAGACCAGCTTCTCGACCTTGGCCGGGGCGGGCGCGGGTGCGCCTTCGGGAGTTCGGAAACGGTTGGCGCCGGCGTCGAACACCAGGGCGTCGCCGCCGGCGGCTCCGGGGGTCCAGCGCTCAACGACCAGCA
>NZ_JAURWM010000028.1 GCF_030654915.1 Phenylobacterium sp.
TAGATGTTCAGCGCGACGTCGCGCTCGAACGGCTTGTCCTCGTCGAGGATCGAGGG
The DNA here is from genome assembly GCF_030654915.1 of Phenylobacterium sp. Classification (GTDB taxonomy): domain Bacteria; phylum Pseudomonadota; class Alphaproteobacteria; order Caulobacterales; family Caulobacteraceae; genus Phenylobacterium. The sequence continues at coordinate 57 of NZ_JAURWM010000028.1, forward strand.
GTCCATCCACTCGGTCATGGTCACCGAGCGGCTGATGTGGGCGGCCAGCAGCATGATGCCGTCTGCCGGCTGCAGCTTCGCCGCGGCCAGATCGATCGGGTCGCCCGCCGGGGTCTCGGTGATGGTCGGATTGACCGCCTGCTCCTGGTCGACCATCGACAGCGACCCGCCGCCGGACCAGCCGCCGAGGATGACCTTCTCGTAGCCGAAGCGCTTCTTCAGGTCGGTGATGCAGGCGCCAAGATCGGTGACGCACTTCTCGAGGATCAGGGCCGTGTCGTTCCCGCGGTAACGCGGGTTGCAGTAGATGACGTGCCGGCCGGCGTGGGCCAGGGCCGTGACCAGCGGCAGGAACGAGCCGCCGCCGATCGGGTGGCTGAACAGGATGACGGTCTTCGACTCGCCCTCCTCCGGCGAGATGCGCATGCACTCCACGAAGACCTGGCCCTCGGGACCGCCATAGGTCTCCTTCAGCCGGCTCTTCTCGGCATAGGCGTAGCCGTAGGGCTCTCGCAGTATCCGCATGGTCGCCTCCCGCCGCCCGTTGCTCCGGGCTGGATTTCTGATTACAAAGTCAGAAATACTGGCTCTGGAGTCAAGTGGATGGCCAAGGCCCTGGCGCAGCCGGCCCGCAAGGGGCCGCAGACCGCGATCCGCATTCGCGAGGCGGCGCTGGAGCTGTTCTCGCGGCTGGGGTTCGAGCGCGCGACCATGGCCGAGATCGCCGCCGAGGCCGGCGTCTCGCAAGCCACCTTGCACTATCATTTTGAAGACAAGTTCCAGCTCTGGCGCGCGGCCATGCTGCAGCTCCGCGCGGTGATCGGCGAGGAAGAACGGTTGCTGGAAGCGGCGATGGACAGCCCGCCGGAAGTTCAGCTGCGGATGGCCATGCGGCTGTTCCTGCAGATCAGTTGGCGGCACCCGGCGCTGGGGCGGATCGTCGCCCTGGAGGGCATGGCCGGCGGCGAGCGGCTGGAATGGCTGGACGCTCACCTGATCGGGCCGCGCAACCGGCGGCTGGCCGAACTGGCCAAGGCGGCGATCGACAGCGGCGCGCTGAAGCCCTTCCCGGCCGAGATGCTGATCATCACTCTGCAAGCCGCCGCGGCCGGAGTGATCAATCTGGCGCCGATGATGCGGGTCAGCTTCGACGTCGAGGTGACGGAGGCGCCCGCGCGCGCCGCGCACGAACGAATGATTTTAGACGCCTTGCTGGGCGGGCTGCTCACAGATCCCAGCGCCATGACATAGACGGGACATCCCATGGGACAGCAACCGACTGGCATTCACCACCTGGCTTTCATGGCCGGGGACATCAAGAAACACATCGCTTTCTTCTCACAGGTCATGGGCTGCCCGCTGGTGGCGCTGTTCGACATGCACGGGGTGCCGGGCGGGCTGCACGCCTTCCTGCGGATGAACGACCATAGCTATTTCTCGATCGTGCAGCTGCCCAAGGTCGACGAGATTCCCATCGAGATCGGCAAGACCCATGCGGGGAACGGCGCCCTGCCCAGCGCGCCGGGAACCTTGCAGCACCTGGCGTTCCGGGCCGACAGCGACGAAGACCTGCTGGCCATGCGCGACCGCATCCGCAGCCATGGCGTCAATGTGCTGGGACCGATCGACCACGGCATGTGCCGGTCGATCTATTTCGCCGGGCCCGACCAGATGACCCTGGAAGTCGCCTGCTCCACGCAGGCGATAGATCCGGCGCGCTGGATCGACCCGGCGGTGCTGGCCAAGGCCGGGATCAATGCGGAGGACGCCGCGCGGTTCGCGTCACCCCAGCCCTATGTGGGACCAAGCCCGGTGGCGCAGCCGCCCTATGACGCCGACAAGCCGCACATGGCCTATCCGGAGGAACAGTACCGGGCGATGCTGGCCGTGCCCGACGAGGTGATCACGGCGACCGGCTCGCACGCGCAGCCGCCGGTCCCGGCTCTCGCCTGAACCGGCGGGACCCGCCGGGCTAGTTCGCCGGGCAGGCCGCTTCGCTGTTGATGGCGATATTGATCGGCGTGGCCATCGTGCCTGGCGTGGCGAGCGCCAGGTCCACGCGCGCCGGCGTCGTCGGGCGGAAAGTCAGGCGGACCAGCCGGCAATCGAAGGCGAAGCAGTCCTGGCGCTGCGGGTCCTCGGCCGCGGGCGTGCGACCGCCGACGGCGCGCAGATGCTCGACCGTCAGGCCCGTGCCTTGCGGCGCGGTCAGGGTCACGTCTTGCCAGCCGATGTTGCGGCCGCGCAGGGCGATGATGCTGGTTAAGGTTGGCTGACCTTGGCAATTCGGGGCCGGGCGGTTCTGGACGGCCGGGGCCCGCACCGGTCCCAGGTTCAAGGCGGCGTAACAGTCGCGGCGCGGCTCACGGTTCTCCAACCGGACCGAGCCCGGCTGACGGCAACGGGTGATCGGCCCGATCGACTCCGAGGTGAAGCCGCGCGGGCAGGTGATGCCGCGCGGGGTGAGTTGCGCGGGGATCACGTTGTCGGGGCCGCGCACCTCGACCTGGGCGGTCGCCGGTATGAGGGTGCAATGGCTGTTCTGGGCGGCCGCCGGTAGGGCGAAGGCCATCAAGGCGACGGCTGCCAGAGTGCTCCTGATCATAGATATCCTCCCTGCTCACTGCGCTGGAAGAACACTGCCTCAATCCAAATCGCTTTGGAAGAGAGCGATGAGGTAAGGTAACCTTTGGTAGAATTTGGGTGGGTGGAGGAGCAGGCGCCGCTTCCTCCAGCTCGTCATCCTAGCACAAGGCCTAGGATGACGAGGTTGTGGGTGGGGAGCGACCTGCGTCCTCTCCCCACCGTCCCTAGGCCAAGGCGCGCTTGTAGAGGTCCAGCAGTTCGGCCCAGGCCTTTTCGGCCAGGGGCTCGTTGTAGACTTGGCTGCCCTTGACGGTCCAACCGTGGGCGGCGCCGGCATAGACCTCGACCCGGTGCGGGCGGCCGGCGGCGGTGAGCGCGGCCTTGAGCTTGTCCTTGCCCGCCGGGTCCTGCTTGTCGTCGTTGTCGGCGATCAGCACCAGGAACTCGGCGCGGGTCTTGGGCAGCAGCAGGTGCGGGCTGGAGGGCTGATCGGTGACGAGACCGCCGCCGTGGAAGCTGGCCACGGCCGCGACCCGGCCGGGAACCGCCGCGGCGGTGCGGAAAGCCAGAGGCCCGCCCATGCAATAGCCCTGGGTTCCGACCTTGCGCTTCTTGTCGGTCTGCGGCTGGGCGTCGAGGAAGGCGAGATAGGCGGCCGCGTCGCGGTCGGTCCCCTCCGGCGTCACGCTGGCGCGCAGCGGGGTGAGCTTGGCGCGGTCCTCGGGGTTGGCGAAGTTGAAGGCCCCCTCGACCACCGGCGCGCGCTTAACCCGGTAATAGAGATTGGGAACCAGCACGACATAGCCCTCGGCGGCCAGGCGCCGGCCCATCTCGCGGAACACCGGGCGCAGGCTCATGACGTCGGGCCAGATCAGCACGGCGGGCCAGGAGCCCTTGCCCTCGGGATAGTAGAGCGCCGCGTCAGCCACCCCGTCGGGCGTCTTGATCTCCACGTCCTTCTCGACCACGCGGGCGGAGGCGGCGTGGGCCGTGGTGGCGATCCCGGCGGCGGCCACGCCCATCAGGCCGAAGGCGCGGCGCGAAACCGTGGGGTCCTCGATGAGACCTTGGTGAATGTCGTCGTCACACATGAGCGATCCTCCCTTTTGGCGCTGGAAGCTTCGCCCATTTTGTTGCGGGCGTATTTCGAGCGGCTTTGGGCGAGCCTCCCACATCAAGGCCCGGTCGAATAGCCGTCGCCCCGGCTTGAGGCGACGCTGGGTCAAGCTTCCTCTGCAAGGGGAGCGGGGTCTAAGACTGTCGCCAACAACAGGGAGAGAACACCATGGCTCAAGACACCCAACTGGCCGGCAAGACCGCGTTCGTGGCGGGCGGATCCAGCGGCATCAATCTGGGCATCGCCAAGCGGTTCGCCGCGGCCGGCGCCAATGTCGTGCTGATCAGCCGTAGCCAAGAGAAGATCGAGGCGGCGGCCAAGGAGGTCTCCACCTTCGGCAAGCCGGCTATCGGCATCGCCGCCGACGTGCGCGACTACGCCGCCGTCGAGGCCGCGCTGAAGCGGACCTTCGACGAGTTCGGCCCCATCGACATCGTGCTGTCGGGCGCGGCCGGCAACTTCGTGGCCCCGGCGCTGGGCATGAGCGCCAACGGCTTCAAGACCGTGGTCGACATCGACCTGATCGGCACCTTCAACGTGCTGCGCGCCTCGTTCGAGTTCCTGCGCAAGCCGGGCGCCTCGCTGATCTCGATCACCGCCGGCCAGGCCACGCGCGCCTCGATGTTCCAGGCCCACGTCTGCGCCGCCAAGGCCGGGATCAACATGCTGACCCAGTGCCTGGCGCTGGAGTGGGGACCGGCCGGGGTGCGGGTCAACGCCATCTCGCCGGGCCCGATCGCCGACACCGAGGGCATGGCCCGCCTGGCCTCCACACCAGAGGCGGAGGCCCGGGTGAAGTCCCGCGTGCCCCTGCGCCGCTACGGGACCAAGGACGAGATCGCCGACGCCGCCCTGTTCCTGAGCTCCGACGCCGCCCGCTACATCAACGGCGCGATCCTGCCGGTGGATGGCGGGTCCGGCTGTGGGGACGGGGCCGGGGATGCGCTGCTGGGTCTGGGGGCTTAGCAGGCCTCGCGCTCCCCCTTTTACGCCGCTCATCCCGACGGAAGTCGGGACCCAGGCTTACGGCCGGCGCACTCATCCGGGCCCTCATTCATCTCATGGCGAGACGGTCGCTGGCCTGCATGAGATGAAGGGCGGGGCGGGGCCTGGGAAAACAGCAACCCCGCCCGGCTTGTTATAGCTGGACGGGGTCGGCCGGACCGAGGTCCGGTCTTGAGGCTCAGCGAGCGAACCCGCGAGCGAGCATCCTCGATGTGCAGTCACGTCGATACAAGATCAATCTATCCGCGCATTCTGTCGCGACGGGTGCGTGAGGGCGTCATTCGTGCTATCAAGCTGAAATGGCGCATGATCGCATCGAAATGAAGCCCGGCGTGATGGGTGGAAAGCCGGTGATCCGGGGCACCCGCATTCCCGTGGCGATCCTCGTGCGCGAGTGCGCCCACGGGTCTCCGGAATACGTGGCCGACCTCTATCCTGGCCTGACCGCCGATGATGTCCGGGCGGCGTTGGCCTATGCGGCCGATCACCTGGGCCAGAAGGCTCAGCACGCGGCCGAATAGCCTTGCGGCTGCTGGTCGATGAATGCGTCGATCGCGCCGTCGTGCAGGCGCTGATCGAGGCTGGTCACGACCTTGTGCGCTTGCCGCCGGCTCTTCTTGGAACCGCCGACCTGGGTATCGCAGCCCATGCCGTCGAGATCGGCAGGATCGTCCTCACCCAGGACTATGACTTCGGAGAGATCGCGGTGCGCCACGGGCTGGCGGTCCCTGGCGTCCTGCTCCTGGCCTGTCAGTCCCTGCCCATGATCGAGAGGGTTCCGCGTGTGGTGGCGGGGGCGGGTGAGGCGGAGGGTCTGTACGAGGGCCACCTGACGATCATCGAGCCGGGACGGACGCGCCGTCGGAAATTGTGACCGGGCTCTCTCGTGGAGAGAGGGAAACCCTTCATCTCACGCCGGACCGACCGGCACGCTGGCCTGCATGAGATGAAGGGTGTGGGCTCAGCTGCTGCACGCGAGGACTGCGATTCGACTCGCCGATAGGTTGGCGCGTAGTTTCCCGGTGGGGAGGCCGGTATGAACTCATTGAATCTCGACCATTTCGTCACGGCGCGAGTTGCGTTCCGCAGGCGATTGACTGGGGCCCGCGCTGAAAGACTCGGCAAGCGTATTGGCGGGTCCGAGTTCGACGATCATGGAATGCTCGTCGAAGTCGACGATCCGCCAGCGCCGCCGCTCGCATTTCACATGGTCTACAGCGACGCGAAACAACAGCTCAGCGGACGCTGCATTACGCTTCGAAATCTATTGCACGAGGTGGCTGAGGTTCGGCTGACCGCTTACTGCCATATGCGAAACGCGTTGAGAACATTCGTTGCGTCGAGGGTCGTGGAGCTCACTGACCTTGCCACCGGGGAGGTGCACGAAGATGGCCTCGCCTATTTCAGGCAACATCCACTCTTGGGGCACGCGACTGCGGACGACCTCACTAACCGCAGCGCTGAACTGCTGGCCGTCCAAGCTTGCAGAGACGAGATCATCATTCTGAGTTTTGTCGGCGCTTCTGACGGCGATTTCGACGAAGACGAGCAGAACGAAATCCTGAAGCACGTGCTTCTCAGCGTAGACGAGCAGCTCAATGAGAATGAAGTCCGGCGACGGGTACAGTCGTGGGTGCCGGACGAGCGGGCGTTCGAACGAGCCCTTGCTCGCATATGCGCGGGCGAGGGCGACGCGAAGGCGCTAATGCGCTCAATGCGGCGGGTGATCGACGCTGATGGCGAGGTGGATTCGGAAGAGGTCGCCTTCGCGAGTGAAGTGCAAACGCGACTTATCCAAGCCGGGCGGCTTTAACTAAGCCACCTTCACCCGCGCCGCCGACTCCGGCAGGTCCTCGCCGAACGCCCGCTGGTAGAACTCCGCCACCGTCGGGCGCTCGAGCTCGTCGCACTTGTTCAGGAAGGTCATGCGGAAGGCGAGCGCCAGGTCGCCGCCGAAGATCTCGGCGTTC
>NZ_JAURWM010000140.1 GCF_030654915.1 Phenylobacterium sp.
GATGATTGCTGTGGCGAGGGCGCGCATGGTCGAAACGGATAACTGCTGTTCGATGAAATGAAAATGTTCGCGAGAATTACCCGCGGGCACATGAACGGGATGGGAATAAAATGGGGCTATTCAGCGGCGATCATAGCCCGCGCGACCATCGGCCCTTGGGGATCGCGCGCCCGTTGCCCGGCCGACATGAAAAGCGGCGCCCCAGCCTAGCCGCAGCGCCGCCTAGGTCCCGTCTATCGCCGGGACAAGCCGATATTGCGCGGCCCTATTCCGCCGCGATCGAGACGTTGGCGGCGACGCGGTCCTTGAAATTGATCTTCTGGAGGTACTTGATCCCCTCCTCGGCGATGTCGTCGCCGACCATCTTGTCGCCCTCCGCCTTCAGCTCATCCATGTCGACATAGAGGCCATAGAAGGCCCGGGTGCGGTCGGTGATGATGCCGGCGTTGAGCAGGGTCTTGATCAAGACCCGGAAGATGTTGCTGGCTTCCTTCATGTCCTCCCGCCGCGCCTCGTCTGTGGCGATGAGCTGGATTTCCTCCAGCACCCTGGCCGGGTCGAGATCGAACTCGGCATAGAGCGCGACCTGTTCCGACGGCGAGACCAGGTTGAACAGCACCGCCTGGAAGCAGTGGGCGGCCCAGTCCTCGACGATCTGGTGCTCGGCCTCCGAGAGTTTCGGAATGGTGCGGTCGGCCCAGATCTTCCCAAATTTGTGGTGGAAGGCCTCGTCGGTCATCACCAGCTGCATCAGCTGGCGGCCGAGCGGGTCGTTGAGCTTCTGGTAGAAGGTGGCGAAGGCGCCCATGGCCAAGCCCTCGACCAACATCTGCATGCCGATGATCTTCTTGTAGACCTCGGGGCTGGCGATGATGTCGACCAGCAGGTCCTGCAAGACCTTGGAGCACTCGATCGGACGGCCCCAGCGCGCCTTGATGTACTTGGCGAAAGCCGTGACGTGACGGGCTTCTTCGCGGGTCTGGTTGGCGGCGTATTCCTGCGCGCCCTGGTCCAGCAGCACATGGCACAGCGAGGCCGAGAGGTTCAGCGCGCCCTGCTCGCCATGCAGGATCGAGGAGAACGAATAGAGCAGCGACTTATTCACGAACTGCGCGCGCAGCTCGGGCGTGTTGAGCTTGGCCTTGACGTAGTCGGTCTGCAGGGCGGCGACCAGTTCTTCGCCAACCAGAGGCTGGGTCTGCATGTCCCAGGGCGCCGAGAAGTCGATGTATTTGGGGTCCAGCGGATCCCAGAAGTGGTCATGGGTCGCGGAGATGATCTTGTCGAACGCCGTCGAGCGCGCGTTGTAGCGGTCGAGATCGAGCATCGACTCAAAGTCGTCCGGCGCTACGGCCTCGTAGATCAGGTCCTTGGTGATGTTGCCGTCAGCAGACATGTCGAGGCTCCGATGAACTGGGTCGGCAAACTCCAACACCGTTACGAGAGAGGGTCAAAGATAAATGACGACCCCGTCAAATTTGTAATGAACGCTGATCACTCAAGCTTCTTTCGCCCCGCTCACCCTGGCGAGAGCCGAAGCCCAAGCTAAGCCGGCATACGAAAAACGGCGCTCCAGCAAGCTGAAGCGCCGCTTAAGTCCCGGCTCTCGCCGGGAAAAGCGAAGTTCCTACTCGGCGGCGATCGAGATCGCCTTACCGATGCGGTCCTTGAAGTTGATCTCTTGGAGGTACTTGATTCCCTCCTCGGCGATGTCGTCGCCAACCATGCGGTCGCCCTCGGAGCGCAGCTCCTCCAGGTCGCCATACATGTCGGAGAAGGCCGGGGTGCGGTCGGTGTTGATGCCGGCGTTCAGCAGGGTCTTCACCAGCACGCGGAAGATGTTGGATTGCTCCTTCATGTTCTCGCGGCGAGTCTCGTCGGTGACCATTTGCGCCATCTCGGCGATCACGCGGTCCGGGTCGAGGCCGAACTCTTCATAGAGATCGCGCTGCTGGCTCGGCGAGACAAGGTTGAACAGCAAGGTCTGGAAGCAGTGCGCCGCCCACGTCTCGATGATCTCGTGCTCGGCTTCCG
>NZ_JAURWM010000143.1 GCF_030654915.1 Phenylobacterium sp.
TGGGCCGCCATCGAGACGAGGTCTTCCTGGTTTGCCGAGGACGGGATCGATTCGACGCTGGCCGGATAGGCGCGCGGCTTGTTTTCGGACCCAATGGCGGCGGCCGTGACCTGCGGGATCATGAAGCCCGAGTTGAGGCCAGGCTTGGGCGTCAGGAACGCCGGCAGCCCTGAGAGCGCGGGGTCAACCAGCATGGCGATCCGCCGCTCGGCCAACGAGCCGATCTCGCAGACCGTCAGGGCGATCATGTCGGCGGCGAAGGCCACCGGCTCGGCGTGGAAGTTGCCGCCGGACAGGGCCTCGTCGGTCTCGGGGAAGATCAGCGGATTGTCGGTGACGCCGTTGGCCTCGGTTCCCAGCGTCGTCGCCGCTTGGCGCAGCACGTCGAGCGCCGCGCCCATCACCTGTGGCTGGCAGCGCAGGCAGTAGGGGTCCTGGATCCGCTCGTCGTCTTTGAGGTGAGAGGCGCGGATCGCCGAACCGGCCATCAGTCCGCGCAGGGCGTCGGCGGTCTCGATCTGGCCGGCATGGCGGCGCAGGGCATGGATGCGCGGATCGAACGGGGTGTCGGAGCCCTTGGCCGCTTCGGTCGACAGCGCGCCGGTGACCAGGGCCGTGCGGAACAGCACCTCGGCCTCAAACAGGCCGGCCAGGGCGTTGGCGGTCGAGAACTGGGTGCCGTTCAGTAGGGCGAGGCCCTCCTTGGGACCCAGCGTCACCGACGACAGCCCGGCCTCGGCCAGGGCCTGGGCGGCCGGCAGGCGGGCCTCGCCGACGAAGATGTCGCCGACCCCGATCATGGTCGCGGCCATGTGGGCGAGCGGGGCGAGGTCGCCCGAGGCGCCGACAGATCCCTGGGCCGGAACGACCGGCGTCAGGCCTTTCATCAGCATGGCTTCCAGCAGCGCGACGGTCGCGGGCCGAACGCCCGAGGCGCCTTGCGCCAGGCTGGCCAGCTTCAGGGCCAGCATCAGCCGGATGACCGGAACGGGCGAGGGCTCGCCCACGCCCGCGGCGTGCGACAGGACGATATTGCGTTGCAGGGTTTCAAGATCGCCCGCCTCGATGC
>NZ_JAURWM010000146.1 GCF_030654915.1 Phenylobacterium sp.
AACATCGGTCACTTCGACTCGGAAATTCAGGTCGCCGGCCTGAAGAACTTCAAGTGGGACGAGATCAAGCCGCAGGTCCACCACGTGGAATTCCCGGACGGCAAGAAGATCATCCTGCTCTCGGAAGGCCGCCTGGTGAACCTGGGCAACGCCACGGGCCACCCCAGCTTCGTGATGAGCGCCAGCTTCACCAACCAGACCCTGGCCCAGATCGAACTGTGGACCAACAAGGCCAAGTACGAGACCAAGGTCTACACCCTGCCCAAGCACCTCGACGAGAAGGTCGCCTTCCTTCACCTCGAAAAGCTCGGCGCCAAGCTGACCACGCTCTCCAAGGACCAGGCCGACTACATCGGCGTGCCGGAAGCTGGTCCGTTCAAGCCGGACCACTACCGCTACTAGGACTTTTTGGTTTCCTCCGGTCGCCCTGTGCGACCGGAGGATGCCTGCTTGTGGCCCATGAGGCCGCTCGGCTAATCAGAGCTGGCATGCCGCTCGCGCTCATAATCTCCAACCATGTCGCCGCCAGTCACGTGGGCGGAACGGCCCAGGCGAGCGCCCTCTCCATTTTCGAGATCGACAGCATGGTCGTGCCGACCGTGCTTTATGGCCGCCATCCCGGCTGGGGCGCGCCCGGCGGCGCGCGCGTGGCCCACGAGACGCTTGAAGGGATGTTGGCCGGGATCGAGGCCAACAGGTTGCTGGCTGAGACCGACCTGGTCCTGACCGGCTATTTCGCCTCACCAGAACAGGTGAAGGTCGCCGCTCGCGCCATCGACAGTGTGCGCCGCCTCAACGCCAAGAGCGCCCGACCGGTGGTGATCGTCGATCCGACCCTCGGGGACGCCGGCAAGCTCTACGTCCCCCCCGAGGTGGCTACCGCGGTGATCGAGGAACTGGTCCCCCGCGCTGATATCCTCGCCCCCAATGCCTGGGAACTGTCGCACCTGACCGGCGCGGACATCGCCGCGCCGCAGGCCGCCCTGGCCGCCGCCCGCAGCCTGGGCAAGCCGGTGCTGGTGTCGTCGATCGATTGCGGCGCCGAAATCGGCGTCATCTACGCCGACCTGTCCGAGGCCTGGATGGCCGTCCATCCTCGCGCGCCTTCCGCGCCGAAGGGGACGGGCGACCTGCTGACCGCCCTGTTCGGCGCGGCGCTGCTGGACGGGCTCACCGGCTCAGATGCGCTCGCCCGCGCGGTCGGCGGGGTGGCCGCGAGCGTGGCGGCGGCGCAAGCTTCGTCGGCCGCCGAGCTTCCGATCATCGGTATGGGCCAAAGACTGAAGACGACTTCCCCCAGCGTGCGTTTGGAGCGATTGGCATGACGACCGACATCGAGATTCACGGGGTCTGCCCCGAGCGCTTCGCCGGCGTGCGCGCCGCCTTCGAAGACAATTTCGCGACCGGCCAGGAACTGGGCGCGCGCTTCGCCCTGGTCGAGGCCGGCGAACTGGTGGTCGACCTATGGGCCGGCTTTGCTGACCGCGCTCGCACCAAGTCCTTCGACGACAAGACCCTGACCCCAGTGTTCTCGACCACCAAGGCCATCGCCGCCCTGCTGATCGCCCGCCTGGTCGATCAGGGAAAGCTCGCCTACGACCAACCGGTCGCGCAGGTCTGGCCGGAGTTCGGGGCGGCCGGCAAGGCGGCGATCACGGTCGAGCAGGTGATGAGCCATCAGGAAGGCCTGTCGGGCTTTCCGGACGAGATGGAGGCGGCCCTATGGTTCGACTGGGACGCCATCTGCGCCAAGCTCGCGGCCATGGCCCCGCTATGGCCGCTGGGAACCGCCAGCGGCTATCATCCAATCACCTTCGGCTATCTGGCCGGCGAGATCTTCCGCCGGGTCGATGGGCGCACGATGGGGACGGCCCTGCGCCAGGACCTCGCGGTTCCGTTCGGCCTCGACCTGTGGATCGGCCTGCCGGACGCCGAGCATCACCGCGCCGCCGACCTGCAGCGCCCGAGCGGCCTGCCGAATTTCGGCGAGATCAACGCCGCGACCAAGGCCGCCTTCCTTACCCCCTGGTCCTCGCCGGCTGGGCGCGGCCAGGCCGAGTGGCGGCGGATGGAGATTCCCTCGGCCAATGGACACGCCACGGCGCCGGCGCTGGCCCGGTTGATCGGGGCGCTGGCTAACGACGGCTGGCTGGACGGCGGCGAAATCCTCTCGCCCTCGCTGATCGCCGAGGCGTCGCGCGAGCGTATCCACGGCCAGGACCTGGTCTTGCCTTTCGTGATGAGCTGGGGCGCGGGCTTCATGCGCAACAGCGCTGTGAAGGTCTGGGGACCGGGCGAGCAGACCTTCGGCCACTCCGGCTGGGGCGGATCCTGCGTGTTCGCCGATCCGCAGACCAAGCTGGCCGGGGCCTATGTGATGAACAAGCAGTCCACCGACCTGATCGGCGACGCCCGCGCCAAGCGGCTCATCGAAGCGGCCTACGCGGGGCGCTAGGCCGCGATGCTCGCCGTCCGCAGCAAGCGGCTGCGGCGCCAGGCGCCGTAGGCGAAGATCGCCGCGCCGCACCAGATGAAGCCGAACGACACGCCGCGCAGCGGGGTGAAGGCCTCGCCCTGCATGACGCCCATGACGAAGGTCATGCTGGGGGCGATGAACTGCAAGAAGCCCATGGCTGAGAACGGGATGCGGCGGGCGGCCCAGGAGAACAGCATCAGCGGGATGGCGGTCATCGGCCCGCAGGCTAGGAGCCAGGCCGCCGACGACAGGCTGGCGGTGAAGTGGCCCGCGCCGGCGCTTTGCAACCAGGCGATCAGGAAGACGCCCGGCACGGCCAGGATCAGGCACTCGATCAGCAGGCCGGTCTGGGCGTCGGCGGCGACCCGTTTGCGGATCACGCCATAGGCGCAGAAGCTGATGGCTAGGGTCAGGGAGATGATCGGCAGGTGGCCGAGCGCGATGGCCTGGATGGTCACCCCGACCGCGGCGAGGCCGATGGCGGCCTTGCCGATGGCGTCCAGCCGCTCGCGAAAGATCAGCGCGCCGGCGGCCATGGCCATCAGCGGGTTGATGAAATAGCCGAGGCTGGTCTCCAGCACCCGGCCGTTGTTCACGGCCCAGATGAAGACCAGCCAGTTGACCGCGATGATCGCCGCCGACAGGGCCAGCCAGGCGATCACCCGGGGCTGACGCAGCACCTGGAGCAGTTGCGGCGTCTGGCGGGCCAGCAGGACGAACAGGAAGGCGGTCGGCACAGCCCAGAGGGTGCGGTGGGCCAGGATTTCCCAGGCGCCGATCCCCTGCCGCCCCATGACCTGGAAGGCCAGGGGCACGATGCCCCAGATCATGTAGCAGACCATGCCCGCACCAAGGGCGGCGTTGTTGACGGACGGATCTTTGGCCAAGGCGGATCCTTCGGGCACGAGCGTGGACGCCCTAACTATGGCCCTGCGAGAAACCCGCAAGGCCTAGTCAGCGGCGCCCTGGCGGTAATCGGACGAGGAATCCTCACCCGATCGCCAGTTTCATCACTCGGCGATGGCCTTGGTCTTCAGCAGGCCGCGCTCGTGCAGCAGTTCGGCGATCTGCACCGCGTTCAGCGCCGCGCCCTTGCGCAGGTTGTCGGCCACGACCCACATGTTCAGGCCATGCTCGACGGTCGGGTCCTTGCGGATGCGGCTGACGAAGACCGGGAACTCGCCCTGGGCTTCCTTCGGCGTCATGTAGCCCTTGTCGTGGCGCTGATCGATGACGATCAGGCCAGGGCTGTCGCGCAGCAGGTCGCGGGCCTCGTCCTCGTCGATCGGATCGTGGAACTCGACGTTTACCGCCTCGGAGTGGCCGACCATGACCGGCACCCGGACGCAGGTCACGGTGAGCGCGATGGACGGGTCGATCATCTTGTGGACCTCGTTCCACATCTTGGCTTCTTCGTCGGTGTAGCCGTCTTCACCGAAGGCGCCGATGAAGGGGATGACGTTGAAGGCGATCTGCTTGGGGAACTTCTTGGGCTCAGGCGCGCCGAGGACGAAGACGCCCTTGGTCTGGTCCCAAAGCTCGTCCATGCCTTCCTTGCCGGCGCCGGACACCGACTGGTAGGTCGCGACCACCACCCGCTTGATGCGCGCGCGGTCGTGCAGCGGCTTCAGCGCCACCACCAGCTGGGCGGTCGAGCAGTTCGGGTTGGCGATGATGTTCTTCTTGCCGGCATAGGCCACGTCGTCCGGGTTCACTTCCGGCACGATCAGCGGCACGTCGGGGTCCATCCGCCAGGCCGACGAGTTGTCGATGACGATGGGGCCGGCGGCGCCGATCTTCTCGGCCCAGGTCTTGGAGAATGAGCCGGACACGCTCATCAGCACGACATCGACGGTGGAGAAGTCGAACTGCTCGACGTCCTCGCACTTGATGATCTTGTCGCCGAAGGACACCTCGACGCCGATGGACTTGCGGCTGGCGATAGCGTGCATCTTGTCGACGGGGAATTTCACTTCCTCGAGGATGTTCAGCATTTCGCGGCCCACATTACCCGTGGCGCCGACGACGGCTACGCGATAGCCCATCGGAGTCTCTCCTGATCTTCAAGCGGAGCGTTCCGTTACGCTCGCAGGCCCGAAATCGCAAGCTGGACGGCGCTTTTGCCGCGCGCGAAGCAGGCTAAGGTCACACCAAGAAACGCCCGCGACCTGAGGAAACCCCATGGCCCAAGACACCGGCATGCCCTTCGCCAACCTGATGGGGGTGCAGATCACCGATCCTTCCAAGGACCGGGTGATCGGAAAGCTGCAGGTGCGGGCCGATCTCTGCACCTCCGGCCACATCCTGCACGGCGGGGCGATCATGGCCTTCGCCGACGCCCTGGGGGCGGTGGGGGGCTTCCTGAACCTGCCGGCCGGCTCGCGGACCACGACCATCGAGAGCAAGACCAATTTCGTGGGCTCGGCCAAGGAGGGGACCACGGTGACCGGGGAATCCACAGCCCTGCACGTCG
>NZ_JAURWM010000157.1 GCF_030654915.1 Phenylobacterium sp.
GCCCCAACATCCCGGCCACAACCTTCAACGCCGACAAGACGATCCACCAGGGGCTAGAAGCGGCGCTGGACTGGAAGATCACCTCACAATTGCGGCTACGCCAGACCTACACCTGGTCGGACTTCCGCTTCGACGGCGACGTCCAGTATCGCGACAATCGCCTGCCCATCGTGCCAGAGCACTTCTACCGCGCCGAGCTTCGGTACGATCACCCGACTGGCTGGTTCGTGGCGCCCTCGGTCGAATGGGCGGTTTCCGACGCTTGGGTGGACTTCGAGAATACGACCAAGAGCCCGTCCTACGCGATCCTAAACCTCAACGGCGGCTGGAACCTCAACGACAAGGTCTCGCTGTTCGTGGACATCCGGAACCTGACCGACGAGGCCTACATCTCGAACGTCCAGGCCCAGATCAAGGCGACCCCCGCGTCGGCCGCCTACTGGCCCGGTGATGGACGCTCAGTCTTCGGCGGCGTCACAGTCTCGTTTTGATCTTGAACGCGGCGGGCCCAAGGGCTCGCCGCACCTCAACTCTGGAGTTCTCCGATGAAACACATCACCGGCCGCAGCCTCCCTTTGATGAGAACGACGGCCGAAATGCCAGTTCTCAGGCGGTCCAGCGAGCCGCGCGCTTCTCTGTCCAGGCTCACCCTTCTTGGCGCCACCATCTTCTCCACGTAGCAGCCCTCCTCGATCTCCGAGATCGGTTGAACGATCGCGTCGTAGAGTTCGACGAATTCCCCCAAGCGCGGAATGTCTGACGTTTGAGAATGCATGCCCCACGCCATAAGTGACCTTCACGTCACGTAGGCACTCAGGCCCCTGAGCAACGCTTTTCTCGCTCAGGGTCAGCCTTAAGTTGTCGGCGCCCCTTCCAGGGCCGGCGTTAAGTTGGAATCCCTAAGTTGCGGACTTTGGCGTTTCCCACAAATTCAACGAGTTACGCGGCCAGCGTTAAGTTGCCCCGACACTGTCGGCGCAATTTAAGACTGGCCCATCTGCAACTTAAGACTGGCCAAATTGGGAACAGGTCGAAAGCGCTGCGACCTGCAATAGCCATGGCGAGACAACAGGCGCGCGCTGCGGCCGAAAAGCGCCACTTGCGGACAACCGCCGCGGGGCAGGAAGCGAACTCGTTTGAGGGTCTATTTGCGAGTACGTCACGTTGGGCCGGACCCGCCCCATCTCGGACCTTTGGAAGGTCCGCTGCTGGGCGTCCGACCCGTCGACGCCCTCAGGCAACGGCGGTTCCAGAGTGCCGACGCGCGAAGTCGATGAACGCCTTGAAAGCGGCGGTCGGGTTGCGCCGGTTGGGGTAATACAGACTGAGAGGCGATAGTTGGGGTGTCCAGTCCTCAAGCACGCACACAAGCCGACCCGCCTCAATGTCGTCACGCACGTCGGACTCCATCGCTAGGGTGAGACCGACGGAAGCCAGAGCGGCGGCCCTTGCAAGGCTTGCCTCGTCGAGCGTCAGGGCGCCTGCGACGTCGATGTG
>NZ_JAURWM010000161.1 GCF_030654915.1 Phenylobacterium sp.
GACATCCTCAAGGAGTTCCTGGTCCGGAACACCTACATCTATCCGCCCACGCCTTCGATGCGGATCATTTCCGACATCTTTTCATATACTTCGCGCGAAATGCCGAAGTTCAACTCGATCTCAATTTCCGGCTATCACATCCAGGAAGCCGGCGCGACGCTGGACCTGGAGCTGGCCTACACCCTGGCCGACGGCATCGAGTATGTTCGCGCCGGCGTCGCCGCCGGCATGAGCGTCGACCAGTTCGCCCCGCGCCTGTCGTTCTTCTGGAACGCCGGGATGAACGCCTTCATGGAGATCGCCAAGCAGCGCGCCGGCCGCCTGCTCTGGGCCAAGCTCATGAAGGACGAGTTCGATCCGCAGGACGCCCGCTCGCTATCCCTGCGCGCCCACACCCAGACCAGCGGCTGGAGCCTCGCGGCCCACGACGTCTACAACAACGTGCCCCGCACCCTGGTCGAGGCGATCGCCGCGACCGGCGGCCAGACCCAGAGCCTGCACACCAATTCGCTGGACGAGGCCCTGGCCCTTCCGACCGACTTCTCGGCCCGCATCGCCCGCAACACCCAGCTCTTCCTGCAGCTCGAGAGCGGCCAGACCCGGGTCATCGATCCGTGGGGCGGTTCCTATTATGTCGAGCGCCTGACCGCCGATCTCGCCGCTCGCGCCCTGGAGCACATAGCCGAGGTCGAGGCCCTGGGCGGCATGACCAAGGCGATCGAGGAAGGCCTGCCCAAGCGCCGGATCGAAGAGGCCTCGGCCCGCACCCAGGCGCGCATCGACGCCGGCCGCCAAAGCCTGATCGGGGTCAATCGCTACCGGCCCGAAGGCGCCGACGAAATCCCCATGCTGAAGGTGGACAACAGCGCCGTCCGCGAACGCCAGCTCGAAAAACTCGCCCGCCTGCGCGCCGAGCGGAATCCCCAGGATGTCGAAGCCGCCCTCACCGCCCTGACCAACGGCGCGCGCGGCAATGGCAACCTGCTGGAACTGTCGGTCAACGCCGCCCGCGCCAAGGCCACGGTCGGTGAGATCAGCCTGGCGCTGGAAAAAGTCTTCAACCGCCACGCCGCTGAGGCCTTCGCGGTCACCGGCGTCTATCTGCGCGAAGCTGGAACCACGCCCCAGGCCGAGCGCGCCAAGGCGATGACGGGCGCCTTCCTGCAGGCCGACGGCCGCAAGCCGCGTGTGTTGGTCGCCAAGATGGGCCAGGACGGCCACGACCGCGGCCAGAAGGTCATCGCCTCCGGCTTCGCCGACCTCGGCTTCCAGGTCGATATCGGCAACCTGTTCCAGACCCCGGCCGAGGCCGCCGCCCTGGCCGTCAAGGAAGGCGTTCATGTCGTCGGCGCCAGTTCGCTCGCCGCCGGGCACCTAACGTTGGTGCCCGAACTGAAGGACGAGCTGGCCAAGCTCGGCCGCTCCGACATCCTGGTCGTGGTCGGCGGGGTGATCCCGCCCGAGGACTTCCAGGCTCTACGGGACGCCGGCGTCGCCGCGATCTTCACGCCGGGTACGGTGATCCCGGAGGCCGCCATCGAGGTGATGGAGCGTCTGAACGAACAGATGGGCTACGCCCAGCTCGAAAAGGCCTAGCGGCTCAGCCTGATCCGATCAGGATCAGGTTGCCCTCGCTGTCGCGCAGCAGAGCATAGCGCTCGGCTGGCGCCCAGGGCGCGTCGATCGGCTCCTGGTCGAAGACGACGCCCTTGGCGAGCAGGACCGTGTAGGCCGCGTCAACATCCTCCACGACAATATTGAGGGTCGGCTGCTCGCCAGGCGCCTCGCTCGCGCGGCGTTCGAACAGGACGCGGGTCGGAGACCCCGGGATCTCCAGTTCGATCCAGCGCCAGCCGCTTCCGTACTGCTGGTCGGTGGCGAGCGTCAGGCCGATCACGTCGCGATAGAAGGCCACCGCCCGGTCCTGGTCGGTCACCGGCAGGCCCGAGAACTTCACATGCTTGAACATCTCACCCTCCAGGCCGGCAGCTCCGGCGTTTCAGACGCGAATACGGCTATCCTTCTTGGCCTTGGGCTTCAGCTTGGCCCCACGGTACCAACTCGCGGACAACTGGGAGGGGCCATGACGGGCCTCGATGTCCTTCTGCAGAGCCTTCGCTGCGAGCAGGTGCCCAGGGAACAGCATGTCGACCGTCCAACTCACCACCGGGATCGCCGAGGCCGCTGAGTCAAAGGCGATATAGGCCGCCATCCGCGTCAGGGTTCCGAGCGAGGCGCCGGCCGAGGCGCCGTGCATCATCAACAGCCCGCCGGCCCCGACGCTATAGACTGTGCTGGCTATGGGCACCCAGGCCAGGACCCCGTCCAAGCCTATGCCGAAGGGCCCGACCCCGATCAAACGGTCCGACAACACCTTGATGCGTTCGGCTGAGCGCCAAGCGCTATGAGCTTTTTCTCGATCGTCCGCCATCAGGCCAAAACGCCGCCGCCGAAGGAAGGCTCCACCCTAGCCCCAAAGCTCCGAAGGCGTAGGGTGAATCAACGCCCCGTCGAACACCAGTCCAGGCTGCCGGTCCCTGGCCAGCAACAGCGGCCCGTCCAAGTCCACGACATCGACGCCCTGGGCGATGATCATCGCCGGCGCCATGGCCAGCGACGTCGCCACCATGCAACCGGCCATGACCTCTAGGCCCAAGGCTCGCGCCTGGGCGACGACCGCCAGCGCCTCGGTCAGGCCACCGGCCTTATCCAGTTTCACGTTCACCGCACCATAGCGACGCGCGCAGGTCGCAAGTTCGGCGCGGGTGTGCAGGCTTTCATCGGCGCAAAGTCGGACCGGGCTTTCATAGCCCTCGAGCACGCCGTCTTCGCCCGCCTTCAACGGCTGCTCGATCAGCTTCACGTCAAGCCGCGCGAAGTCCTGCGCGAGCCGGACGAGGTCCTCGAACTCGAGGCCCTCATTGGCGTCGACCACCAACCGGGCCTTGGGCGCGGCCTCCCGCACCGCGACCACCCGGTCCAGGTCATCGCGGCCGCCTATCTTGAGCTTCAGGAACGACCGCCGCGCCACCGCGCGCGCGGCCTGCGCCATCGCCTGCGGTGTATCCAGGCTGATCGTGTAACAGGTCTTCACCGGGTCGAGCCGGCTGCGGCCCGCCGCCTTCCAGGCCGGCACGCCAGAGAGCTTGGCCTCAAGATCCCAGAGCGCGCAATCCAGGGCGTTGCGCGCCGCGCCGGCGGGCGCCAACGCTTGCAAGTCCTGGCGCGACAACACGCCCTCGACGGCGCCCCTCAGGGCTTCGATACGGGCGACTTCGCCGTCCATGGTCTGGCCATAACGAGCATAGGGCGTAGCCTCCCCCCGCCCCACCGCGCCGCCTTCGGCGATCTCGACCACCAGGACATGGGCCTCGGTCTTCGCCCCCCGCGCGATCACGAAGGCGCTGGCCAACGGCCAATGCTCTTCGCGAACGCTGAGGCTTCTCATCAGGCCAGGTCGCCGGCCGCTGCGTCGAACAACAGGTAGGTCCGACCAGCTTCCGAGCTTAGCAACGCCTCCACCAGGCGCCCGTCACGATCCCGCGCGACGGTCTCCTCCAGCAGGTCATGATAGCGGCTGAGATACTGCACGACCTGGCGTTTCAGAGCCTCGTCGGTGAACAGTCGCCGCGCCAGGCGGCGGGTCGCCGCCGGGGCCAACTTGCGCACCATCGTCCGAGCGCCATCTGCGTCCCGCGCCTGCAAGATCTCAGCGATCTCCTGCAGACGGCTGCGCGGCAGCAGGGCGGACGGGTCGATACCCATCACGCCGATCTCGGCGGCCAGGGCCTCCTCCAGAGGCGCATCCAGGATTTCAGGCTCAGCACCCTCGGACTCATCGATCGAGGACAACAGGTCTTTCCAGGTCCAGCCCTCGCCGCCCGGCTCTTCATTGCGGCCGCCGGCCTGTTCAAAGACCGTGGAGAATTCGGCGTCGGTGGCGGTCGGGGTCAGCCGCAGGCGTGGCCGGGAAGGATCGCGCGGCGCCGGGATCGGCTCGTTCAGTTCCAACTCGGTGTCGTCGATTTCGGCCGGCGCCGGCGCTTCGGCGACAGTTTCGACTTCCGGTTCGGGGACGATCTGAGGCTCTGGCGCCGGCTCAATCGCCTTAACGGCCTCCGGCTCGGCTAGGGTCTCGACCGGCTTGCGCGAGGCGCGCGCCGGCCGTTCACGCGGCGGGGCCAGCGGCGCCAGATTGGCGGTGGTGGCGACCGTCCCCATCATGCGGACGGCTTCGCTCAGCATCTCGTAATTGCGGCGCACCCGATCCTGGAAAGCTTCGTCGATCGCCTGGGTCTCGTCAGCCGTGCGGCGGGCGTGATCCATCAGGTCGTCAATGCTGTCGGAGACCGCCTGGCGGACCTCCTCGGCCTGGCCGCGCGCGGCGGCCGGCAGCCTTACGGCGCGATCTTCGATGGTCGCCAGCATGGCGGCCAGTTCGTCCAGGGTCGCCCGGGCGGCCCGCGCGCCCTCGTCAAGTTTGCGAATGGTGGTGGACCCGGCCTCGTCGACCATGCGAGCCGACTGCTCGATCAGGGCGCGAGCTTCCTCCAGCCGCGCCTCGAACACCTTGTTGGCCTGTTGGCCAGCCGTGAAGGCGGCTTCGGAAAGCTGATCCACTTGGTCGCGAGCGGTCTCGGCATGGCGTTCAGCCGCCTGGCGGGTCCGATCGGCCGCGCCGGTCAGGGCGGCGATGGTCGCCTGCGTCTGCTCTTCCAGGCGCGCGCGCTCGGCGGAGGCGGCGCGCGACACCGCCTCCATGGAGTGCAGGGTCGATTGGCCGAATTCGTCGCGTTCAGCCTTGGCTGAGTCCGCCATTTCGCGGAACTGATCGGTGGCCTCGGCCATCAACTGGCGCAGAGCCTCGCCGCCCTTGACCGCGCGGTCGCCCATCTCGGCGGCCGACAGCCGCGCCTGGCCAATGAACTCGGCAAGCTGGGCCGCATGGGTCTCGGCCTGGGCCGCGAAGGACTCATGGTCTGCGCGCAGGGCGTGCGCGACATTGACCAGCCCGGCCCGCTGCTCGGTCAGGCCGCTTTGCACCGACTTGATCTGGTCGGAGACGCCCAGACCCGCGGTCTCGAGCCGGGCGATGTGCCGGGTCAGGTCGTCAGCGGCTGTGCGCGCCACGTCGCTGGTTTCACCGGCCGCGGCGGCCAAATCGGCCGCGCGCGCCGCCAGGGAGGCCTCGGCCTCCCGCAATTGAGTCTCGGCCAGGTCGGAGGCTTCGGCCACCATCTTGGCCTGCTGGGTGATCGCGTCGGTCACCGCCGTGGCCTGGCTATCCAAGGTCTGGGCCAAGCCGCCCATCTCGGCACGCTCGCGGCCAAGGCTTTCCGTCAGACCCCCGGCGGTGCGCACCGCGTTCGCCGCGGCCTCGACCAGTTTTTCGCTCTCGACCGCCAGAACCTGGCGCAGGGCCAGGATCGTCTCGCGCGCCTCGCTGGCAGCGGCGCCGGCGCGCACGATCTCGTCGCGCACAGCCTCGATCACGTCAGCGGTCTGCGCGCCTGCGGCCATGGCGGGCGTGACCATCTCGTCGGCCAACGCCTTGGCGCGCTGCGTCTCGACGCCCAGCTTCTGGCCCTGACGCACCACATAGGCCGCCAACCAGACAAAGGCCGCCGGGCCGATCGCCAGCAGGGCGAACACCAGCAAGGCGAAGGGCTCGAAGTCGAACGGCGCGACACCGCGGCGGTAGCCCCAAGCGAAGGCGATGGGCCCGCAGGCCCACAGCACGGAGACGACCAAGGCGGTCATGTAGATCGGCCAGCCGGAGGGCAACGCCTGGCTCCCAGGCCGGAGCGTTTCGGCGTGCGGCGCGGGCGGTCGCCCGAAGGCGGACGCGCCAGCCGTAGGAGGCGTTGATTTAGAGTCTATGGCCAGTTCGCCCGAAGGCGGCGCCGCGAACGCGAATGCATGGTCGGCCTCTCTGGCCGCGGCCTGAGCCTCGGCGTGTGTCACGCTTGCGCCCTCGTCCTCAAGGGCTTGGAAATCAACCGGTTGGTGCCGCTTTTTGATCTTCATGGCCAGTATGAAGCGGCCTTCCCATCCTGCGAGCGTGAATGAGCCGCGTCTCATCCCCGCCTTCGCGCCGATCTCAAGGATTACCGGCGAACTGAGGCCGCGCAAAGCGTCATCGGTGGGAATTTTCGCCAACCGCCGGGCGGCAAGATCGGCGCCAACTGGAAGCGCGCTAGGCTTTCAACATCTTGGCGCGCGCCTCGGGGCAATCGTCGCGCACAAGCTTGCCGGCCTTGCCGGTTCCGACGACGACTTTCGAGGAGACCGCCGTCGGGTATTTCTTGTTCATCGTGCGGGCGACGGTCCGCTCGACAGGGACCGGCTGATCGACCTTTTGGGTGTCGAGCGTCACGCCAAAGTGCGAGTAGGCCGCGGCGGAGGATGACACCACCACCGCTGCGACGATCTCAGTCAATGTCTGCATCGGAACTCTCCCGTACGTCCGATACGATTCCAGCGAGCGTGGTTATACGACAGTGTTGGCAATGCGGCGACGTGTCTCAACATGAAATTTCGGTCATGTAGCAGTTACGCCGCCGCCCGCAGGAACGCCGCGCCTTCGTGGGTCAGCAGCCACTGCTTGCGGTCCATGCCGCCGCCGTACCCCGTCAGGCTGCCGTTCGAACCGATGACCCGATGGCAGGGCACGACGACCCCAATGGGATTAGCTCCGTTGGCCAAACCGACCGCACGCACGGCGCTAGGCTTGCCGATCCGGTGGGCCAGCCCCCTGTAGCTGAGGGTCTCGCCTGCTGGGATCGTGCAGAGCGCTGTCCAGACCGTGCGCTGAAAGTCCGTGCCGCCGGTCCGCCACCTGATCTTCGACAAGGCCCCAAGATCGCCGGCGAAATAGGTCTCGAAGGCGCCGCGGATCGCATTCGGCGCGCGCCCTTCCCTCAGGCTGACCGGCGGGTTCTGGCGACGCAGCAGCAAGTGCATCCGGTTCTCATGCGTCGTCCAGTCGAAGGCCCGTAGGAACCCCTCGGCGTCGGTGACCAGCAGCCCCTCGCCCACCGGCGTGGCGATGCGGTCGAGAAGTAGAGTTTCAAGCGGCTTTGGCATGTTTGGCCTCAGAGGGGTTCTTGGGGTCCGCGGACCACAGGTGTGACGCCGCATAGGCGCGCCATGGACGCCAGCGCTCGGCGCGGGCCAGCAGCTCGGCTGAGGTCGGCCGCACGCCGTAAGGACTTTCCAGGGCGCGCATCAAGCCAATGTCGGCGCTGGGAAAGGCGTCGGGTTCGCGCAGCGCCCGCATGGCGATGTACTGGGCCGTCCATTCGCCGATCCCCGGCAAGGCGCGCAACGCCGCGACCGCTTCATCCAGGCTGCGCCGAGTTCCGAACAGATCGGGATCGGCCGCCGCGGCCTTAGCCAGGCCGACTAGGGCGCGGCCCCGGGCTCGCGGCATCGGCAAGGTCTCGACGTCGATCAGCGACAGTTGCTCCGGGGTCGGGAAAAAATGGGTGAGGCCGAGCTTGTTCGCCTCTTCGTCCTCTACCGCCGAACCGTGGATCGCGGTGATCTTGCCCGCCAGCACCCGCGCAGCCTGCACCGTGATCTGCTGGCCCAGCACCGCGCGCACCGATAGCTCAAAACCATCCCAGGCCCCCGGCGCCCGCAGACCCGGACGCGCCGCCACCAAGGGCGCCAGATCAGGATCTTCGGAGAGGTGTGCGGCGATCACCGCCGGATCGGCGGCCAGGTCGAACACCCGCCGCACCCGCGCGATCACCGCCGGCCAGACCTGGACGCTCGGGAACCGCAGGGTCGCGCGCAGATAGGCGCCCTCCCCCGGCTCGATCATGATCACCCCGCGCGCCTCGCCCAGCGCCAAGGTCCGGGCGTAGCGGCCGGCGCGAACCGTCTCGACGCCGGGAATGGCGCGCGCGGTCAGGAAGGCCAGCATGGCGTCCCAGTCGTAGGGCGCGCGATAGGGCAAACGGATGCTTGCCGCGCCTCCGTCGCCGGCCGCGATCTCGGCCCCGCCCAGCCGGCGCAGCTTGGCTGGCGGGCGATCGAACAATTGCTGGAAGGTCTCGTTGAACCGCCGCACGCTGCCGAAGCCGGCGGCCAGCGCCACCTCGGCCATCGGCATCCGCGTCTCGTGCAGCAGCTGCTTGGCCAACAGCACCCGCCGGGTCTGGGCCACGGCCACCGGCGAGGCGCCGACATGTTGTTGGAACAGCCGCCGAAGCTGGCGCTCACCAACGCCCAGCCGGCCCGCCAGCGCCTCGACATCGCCGGTGTCCATCGCGCCCGCCTCGATCAGGGTCATGGCGCGCGAGACTGTGTTGGACGTCCCTCGCCAGGAGCCGAGGTCCGGCGAGGTTTCCGGCCGGCACCGCAGGCAGGGCCTGAACCCAGCCTCCTGCGCAGCCGCCGCCGAACGATAGAAGGTCATGTTCTCGCGCTTGGGCGTGCGGGCCGGGCAGATCGGCCGGCAGTAGATCCCAGTGCTCTTCACGCCGCAGAATATCCGCCCGTCGAACCGGGCGTCACGCATCTGAAAGGCGCGGTAGCAGGCGTCGTCATCCATATCCATGCCGGCGATGATCTGCCCCCGAGCCGCTCATGTCTCGCGGTTTTCGGACGCGGCTGGCGATGACATGGCGGTTTTCGGACATCGCCGCGAACCACGGCCCTGCACAGCGCCGGCGCCAATTTCCTCGTCGGCTTGTCAGGAAATCTCTATCGTCATCGCCGGTCGCGTCCCGTAAGCCATCGCTCAGGGCCAATCCGCGCGCCGCCAGACACAGGCGAGCGGGTTTTTTCGTCATTAGTTTACAAGCAGGGTTCGGCCCCCGAGGTTCATGTGCAAGGTACAGCCCTGATGCAGGCCAAAGCGC
>NZ_JAURWM010000221.1 GCF_030654915.1 Phenylobacterium sp.
GCGTCCAGGACAACCAGCGAGCCGGTCTTCACCTTGGACGACAGCGCATGGCGCAGGGCCAGGGCGCGGAACTTCTTGGTCAGGTCGAAGGCGTGGCTGCGGACGACAGGCCCGTGAGCCTTGGCGCCGCCGACGAACTGAGCCGCACGACGCGAGCCGTGACGAGCGCCGCCGGTGCCCTTTTGCTTGTACATCTTCTTGCCCGTACGAGAGACCTCGTTGCGGACTTGAATTTTGTGGGTGCCGGCGCGGCGCTTGGCGAGCTGCCAAGTCACCACGCGCTGCAGGATGTCCCCACGGATGTCTTCGATACCGAAGATGGCGTCGGACAGTTCAATCGAACCGCCCTTCCCGCCGTCGAGCTTGATGACGTCGAGTTTCATTACTGTGCTTCGCCCCCAGCTTCAGGCGCTTCAGCCGGAGCTTCATCCACCGCCGGAGCCTCAACGACCGGAGCCGCTTGGCCAGCCTTGCGGAAGCTGCCCGGGACGGGAGCTTCTGCCGGACGTGCCGACTTCACCGCGTCGCGGATCTTCACGTAGGAACCTTCAGTGCCAGGCACGGAGCCCCGCACGAGGATCAGGCCGCGTTCAATGTCGACCCTCCAGACCGTGACGTTCAGGGTGGTGACGGTTTCCTGACCAAGGTGGCCAGCCATCTTCTTACCCTTGAAGGTCTTGCCCGGATCCTGACGTTGACCAGTCGAGCCGTGAGCCCGGTGAGAGACGGACACACCGTGAGTGGCCCGCATCCCGCCGAAGTTCCAGCGCTTCATGGCGCCGGCGAAGCCCTTACCGACCGTGGTCCCCGTGACGTCGACCTTCTGGCCGGGCACGAAGTGGTCGGCGATGAGCTCAGCGCCTACGTCGATCAGATTGTCCTCGGTCACGCGGAACTCAGCGAGTTCGTGCTTGGGCTCAACTTCCGCCTTAGCGAAGTGGCCACGCATGCCCTTGGAGGTGTTTTTGGCTTTCTTGGCGCCGGCTCCGAGTTGGAGAGCGACATAGCCGTCCTTGTCCTGGGTACGATGAGCCGTGACCTGGCAGCCTTCAAGGCTGAGCACGGTCACCGGCACATGGCTGCCAACTTCATCGAAGAAGCGAGCCATACCCAGTTTCTTGGCGATCACGCCGGTACGCATCGACCGATCCCCTCTTAAAGCTTGATCTCGACGTCCACGCCAGCGGACAGGTCGAGCTTCATGAGCGCGTCCACGGTCTGCGGGGTGGGGTCGACGATATCGAGCACGCGCTTATGCGTGCGGATTTCGAACTGCTCGCGCGACTTCTTGTCGATGTGCGGCGAACGGTTGACGGTGAATTTTTCGATGTGCGTCGGCAGGGGGATAGGCCCCCGGACGGTCGCGCCGGTGCGCTTAGCCGTATTGACGATCTCGCGTGTGGAATGGTCCAGCACGCGGTGATCGAAGGCCTTGAGCCGGATGCGGATGTTCTGACGATCCATATCGCTCTTTAGTTTCCCCTACAGACGACGAACGTCCGCGTGACATTGACCATTTCAAAGACCAACCCGAACGCCTCATAGGAGACATTCGTACGCGTAAGTCCGCAAAAACGAGATGAGCCCGCACGAACTGCTCGTGTGGACCCTGTCCTGAAACTCCGATTTCCACCGGATCCCAGACCGTTCTGCGGACCGCGTCTGTGCCTCAAATCGCTTCGAAGCACACAGCCGGTCCAACAGGAGGCGGGTCTATACGTCCCCGACTCGGTTCCGTCAAGGGTGGGAGGCGCCGGATGCCCGGTTCTTGCGACTTTCGAAGCAAGAAGCCGGCCAACGAATCCCGCCCAGGACCGAAGCTGCCTCTTTAACCGATCGTGACGGCTCCGGAACCCATAATAGTCTTGGAAACCGCACCTTTCACTTCACGGACCCGCACGTCCCCCGAGCCGGCGATTCTGGCTTTCAGGGTCTGGGCGACGCCGCGGAAGTCCACGTCTCCGGAACCGGCCACGGCGACGTTCATCGCGTCCACGCGGCCTGCCGCGACCTTCACGTCCCCCGAACCGGCGGCCTTGATATTGAGCGAACCCTCAACGGAGGCGGCGCGGACGTCTCCCGAGCCGGCGATGCTGATCTCCAGCGGGCCGTTGACGGCCATGGTCTTGATATCGCCTGACCCCGCCGCGTGGATCACGGCGCCTTTCGCCGATCCGGTGAAGGTGTCGCCCGAACCCGCCTGGGTGAGTTTGAGCTGATCGGAGACGTTGGCGATGATCCAGTCGCCGCAACCGGCGTTGGAGAGCTCCATGTTCGTGGACTTGCCCACGGCCCCATAGACGGCGCCGCCGGTCTGGATGTCGACGTCGCGCGGAGTGCGGATGACGACCTGCGGCATATCGGCGTAGGCGACCTGGCCCAGGCCCGCCACCTGGACCCGAACCCCGGCGCCCTGCCCCTCGCAGCTACGGATCTTGCGATCGAGGTCACCGTCGATCATCACCTTGCCGTTCGAGGTGCGCATGTGCAGCGGCAGCTTGGAGTTCGTGGAGAGGAACTCGACCTTGATGTCTCCGCGGGCCTCGGGGATGACGGTGACGCGGACGACGGCGTCCTTGATCTCCACCCTGGGCGGCGCGGCTTGCGCCACGCTCGCCGTGAAGACCATGCCGAAGCTGGCCGCAATCATCGGAAGACGCATGGTCCTCTCCGTTCTGTTGAACAACCTTGCGGCGACGGTAGGCTCCGCCACTGAAGGGGTCAGCTTAATTCGGGGTCATGACCTCCAGGTCATCTACGAGCGGCCTCGAACGCCTTGAGAAGCCGCTCATGGCGCCATTGCTCTCTGGCCTTGTCGCTCTTCGCCAGTAAGTCCGCGCAGGCCCCCGGCCGCGGCGTCTCGGCGCCAATCTGCCCGGCGCAGGCCTTGGCTGGCTGCCGGTAGATATTCGGATCGGTCCAGAGCCCCTCGCCCGCCAGGAACGAATAGGCGATCGCGTTCCGGGCCGAACGCTTCAGGTCGCCGTAGCTCGCGCCTTCATCGGCGGCCCGCGCATATTCGTGGGACAGGTCGATGCGCAGGATCCCGGCGTCGTCGGTCGACAGGCTTACCGGTAGGCCGCGTTCCCGCAGCCAGGCGTAAGGATGATGCGCGCCAGACACCTCCAGGATCACGTCGTTGGAGGTAAGGTTCACCTCGACGAGCACGCCCTTGGCGGCCATCTCAGCAGCCAGGGCCTCGGCGCCGTCCTCGTGCGGCAAGGCGGTACCGTGGCCGATCCGGCGTGCCCCCGCCACACGGACCGCCTCACCGACGTGGAAGCTCATATCCGCCGGGGTCGCATACTTGAACGACAACTCGCCGGCATGCAGGGCCGCGGGCGCCAGCCGCCCCTGCTCGGTCAGGAAACCGACCATCTTCATATGTTGGCTGTAGTTGGCCAGCGCCGAGGGGTGGTCCTCCGGCGCCACCAGGTGCAGGCCTACCCAGCGCTTGTCGGCCTGGACCAGGGCGACGCCCAACTGAAGCTGGGCGAAGGTGGAGGCAAGTGGGGCGACCCGGTTCGTCTGCACCAGATAGCGCACGGTCACCTGACAGCCCGGCCTGGCCTGCGGCGTTCCGCATTTCAGCGTCTCGCGCGCGGCCCCCTCCAGGGCGTCGGTCTGAGCGATCGCGGCCCCCACCAGCTTCTCGAGCCCGGCATCAATGAGCGCCTGCTTCTGAGCGGCCAGGTCTCCGTCCTTCCAGCCCACCTGCACGCCGAGGATGACCGCAGGGGCCGCCTGCGGCGTCACCATGGCCTCAAGATAGAAGGTGTTCTGCCGCGCCAGATCGTCCAGCACCTGGGCCAGCTCATCACCTGGACGCTTGTCGCCGGCCAGGCCGAAGCGGTTGAAGGCGCTGAAGAACTGGTCGTGCCCCGAGCGGCCGCCGAAGCCCGGCTGGCGTGTCGAGAGACTGTCATAGAGCGCCGAACGAAGGACGTCGTTCGCGAGGACGGAAGCCGCGCTCTTGAGATCTCCAGCCGGCGTACAGGGCGGCCGGAAGGCCAGGGTCGCGACATCCACGCATAGCCCGTCCTCGACCGCCCACTTCAGGAAGGTCTCGGGAAAGATCGCGCCGGAGACGTGATTGTGAAGCTCGCCCCCCTTGGGCATCGCCTTGGTGAAGGCGGTCAGTTCGCCAGAGGTCATCTTGGCGAGGTCAGGCGCGGCAAGCGCCGGCGTCGCTGACAGCGCGGCTAGAGCCGCGATCATTCCAAACAGTTTCATGGTCATAGCCCCCTGCCGCAAGCCGCCCGAGGGCAGGCCTCAAGTCAAGAAGGGGGACAACAAAAAGGCCGCCGGATTTCTCCGGCGGCCTGATCGTTAGGAAGGTGTCAGATCGCCTATTCGACGATCTTGGAGACGACGCCGGCGCCGACGGTGCGGCCGCCTTCACGAATGGCGAAGCGCAGGCCTTGGTCCATGGCGATCGGGGTGATCAGCTCGACGTCCAGCTCGGCGTTGTCGCC
>NZ_JAURWM010000174.1 GCF_030654915.1 Phenylobacterium sp.
GACATAGGTCTCCGACTGTTCGAGAAGCAGCACCGAATAGCCCTCGCGGGCCATGACGGTCGCCAAGGCTGATCCGCCGACGCCGCCGCCAACGATGGCTAGATCGTAGGTCGCCATGAGAATCCTCCACGGTACCTTGTCGTTCCAGGCTGAGTGAGCTTACTCCACGGCAATCAACAGGTTCCGGTATCGGCGGGGTTTCTCTCGCAATCTCCTGTGACGGCCCGCGCCACCGGCCTTGACGGACGTAGCGGCGCCCCTGTGAGCCTCGCCGCCACTTGAAAATGAGAGGACGTTTCGATGGCCTATGAGTTCATCCGCGTGGACCGCGAAGGTCCGGTCACCATCTTCACGCTCAACCGCCCTGAGGTGATGAACGCGCTGCACTCGCCGGCGCACTTCGAACTGCACGAGGCGTTCGACGACTTCGCCGCCGATCCCGACCAGTGGGTGGGGATCGTGACGGGCGCTGGCGAGCGGGCGTTTTCCGCGGGCAATGACCTGAAGCACCAGGCGACGGGCGGCGGCATGGCTTCGCCGCCGTCGGGTTTCGCCGGGCTCACCTCGCGCTTTGATCTGAACAAGCCGGTGATCGCGGCGGTCAACGGCGTGGCCATGGGCGGCGGTTTCGAGATCGCCCTGGCCTGCGACCTGATCATCGCCTCGGAAGCCGCCACCTTCGCCTTGCCTGAGCCACGGGTCGGATTGGCGGCCCTGGCTGGCGGTTTGCATCGCCTGCCCCGGATGATTGGCCAGAAGCAGGCGCTGGGCATGATCCTGACGGGGCGCCGTGTCTCGGCCGCCGAGGGCCAGACGCTGGGCTTCGTCAATGAAGTGGTGGCCCCGGCCGACCTGCTGGACGCCGCCCGACGTTGGGCCGCCCAGATCTGCGAGCTTTCGCCGATGTCGATCCGCGCTTCGAAAGAGGCGGTCTACAAGGGGCTGGACGAACCGACCCTGGAAGCGGCGATCAAGGGCCAGACGCGTTACCCGGCGGTGTCGGCGCTGTTCAAATCCGAGGACTTCGTCGAGGGGCCGATGGCCTTCGCCCAGAAGCGCGCGCCGGCCTGGAAAGGGCGGTAGTTCACGTCTGCGCGCGCGGCCGGGCGCGGCCTGTCTTCCACCGTCTCGAATGGCTAGGGTCGCGGCCCAATCCGGTTGGAGACGAACATGGCGGACGGCGCGAGAATTGGCTGCGAGCGGCTGAAGTCGAAAGTGATGAGCGCCGCCGATGCGGCGGCGTTCATCGCCTCCGGCAGCACCGTCGCGATGAGCGGCTTTACCGGGTCGGGCTATCCCAAGGCGGTGCCGCTGGCGCTGGCTAAGCGGATCGAGGCCGAGCATGCGGCCGGCGGCCGGTTCCAGGTTCGCGTCTGGACCGGCGCGTCCACGGGACCAGAACTGGACGGCGCGCTGGCCAAGGCCGACGGGATCGAATTTCGGCTGCCGTATAATTCCGACCCCATCGCCCGCGAGAAGATCAATCGCGGGGAGATGGAATATTTCGACATGCATCTGAGCCAGGTCGCGCCGATGGCGTGGCAGGGCTT
The DNA here is from genome assembly GCF_030654915.1 of Phenylobacterium sp. Lineage (GTDB taxonomy): Bacteria > Pseudomonadota > Alphaproteobacteria > Caulobacterales > Caulobacteraceae > Phenylobacterium. The sequence continues at coordinate 1,551 of NZ_JAURWM010000174.1, forward strand.
TCTGGGGCCGATCGACACCGCTGTGGTCGAGGTGTCCGGTATCCGGCCGGACGGGTCGCTGATCCCCTCGTCCTCGATCGGCAATAACAAGACCTGGCTGGACCAGGCCAAGCAGGTGATCCTCGAGGTCAACAGTTGGCAGAACCCGGCCTTGGAGGGGATGCACGACATCTATTACGGCACGGCCCTGCCGCCGAACCGGGTGCCGATCCCGCTGGTGAAGCCCGACGACCGGATCGGCGAGGCCTATTTTCGCTGTGATCCAGACAAGGTGGTGGCCGTGGTCGAGACCCAGGCGCCCGATCGCAACCTGCCATTTTCGCCGCCGGACGACGGCGCCCGCCAGATCGCGGGGCACCTGCTGGAGTTCTTCAGCCATGAGGTGGCCAAGGGGCGGTTGCCGGCCAATCTGCTGCCGTTGCAGTCGGGGGTCGGCAACATCGCCAATGCGGTGCTGACCGGGTTGGTCGATGGTCCGTTCGACAACATGACCGCCTATACCGAGGTCATTCAGGACGGCATGCTCGACCTGCTGAACGCCGGCAAACTGCGCATGGCCTCGGCCACCGCATTCTCGTTGAGCCCGGAAGCGGCCGAGGCGATGAACGCCAATATGGGCTTTTTCCGCGACAAGCTGATCCTGCGGCCCCAGGAGATCAGCAACCACCCAGAACTGATCCGGCGGCTCGGCTGTCTGGCGATGAATGGGCTGATCGAGGCCGACATCTACGGCAATGTGAACTCCACCCACATCATGGGCTCGCGCATCCAGAACGGCATCGGCGGTTCAGGCGACTTCGCGCGCAATGCCTATGTCTCGATCTTCGTGACGCCGTCGACGGCCAAGAAGGGCGCGATCTCCGCGATCGTTCCGCAGGTGGCGCACGTCGATCACATCACCCAGGACGTGCAGGTGATCGTGACCGAGCAAGGCCTGGCCGACCTGCGCGGCCTGTCGCCCAAGCAGCGGGCCA
>NZ_JAURWM010000181.1 GCF_030654915.1 Phenylobacterium sp.
GAAGGGCGAGAGCCAGGGGTTCTTGTAGTTGAGGTGCAGCACGAAGCCGATGGCCACGTAGTTGTCCCCGAAGTGGTACATGAACGAGCCGCCGCCGGTGGCGTTGTCGAGCGGCCAGCCGAAGGTGTGCTGGGTCAGGCCAGGCTCGAAGTTCTCGTCCGGAACCTGCCACAGCTCCTTGATGCCGATGCCGAACTTCTGGGGTTCGCGGCCGTTGGTCAGGCCAAAGCGCGCCTGGAGCTGCTTGGCCAGCGAGCCGCGCACGCCTTCACCGATGAAGGTGTACTTGGCGTGCAGTTCGATGCCGGGCTGATAGTCGGGGCCCTTCTCGCCGTTCTTGTCGATGCCGAACACGCCGGCGACGACGCCCTTCACCGAGCCGTCTTCGTTATAGACGACCTCGGAGGCGGCCATGCCGGGATAGATCTCGACGCCGAGCGCCTCGGCGAGGGCGGCCAGCGAGCGACAGACATTGCCCAGCGAGGCGATGTAGTTGCCGTGGTTCAGCATCCACTTCGGGAACGGCAGGAACGAGATGTCCAGATCGCCGTGCGGACCCAGGATCACGAACTTGTCGCGCGTGACCTTGGTCTCCAGCGGAATGCCGAGCTCTTCCCAGTTCGGGAGCAGCTCGTTGATGCCGCTCGGATCGATCACCGCGCCGGACAGGATGTGGGCGCCGACCTCGGAGCCCTTTTCCAGGACCGCGACGGTAATCTCGGAGCCGGCGGCCTCTGCGAGTTGCTTCAGGCGGATAGCCGCCGACAGCCCCGCGGGCCCGGCGCCGACGATCACGACGTCGTATTCCATCGCTTCGCGTTCAATTGCCTCAGTGGCGATGGCTTCGCTCATGATCCCCGTAACTCCTAATGTGGCCGCGCGGGGGTTCCCCTCCCCTTGTTTCACGCGGCGTTGATCCGTCGCGCGACTTATCCGAAGCTTGTACGAGGGCGGTCAAGCGCGAACTCGGCTATAGACGCCCTTTCAGGACCCAATGACCCAAGCCGCCGCCATCGATCGCACCGCCGAAAGCCTCCTCGCCTTCTGGGCCGAGGCGGGCGTGGACGCCATGTTGCTCGATACGCCGATCGACAAGATCGAGGCTGGGAAGTTCGTTGCGCCGAAACCGCCCGAGAAGACGCCGCTGCTGGTCGCAGCCCCGAGACCGGGCGCGCCGGACGTCGCCAGGGCCGTGGAGACGGCGCGACATCTCGCCGCGGAAGCCCAGGATCTGGAAGCCCTGAAGGCCGCCATCGCGGCTTTCGACGGCTGCCCGCTAAAGTTCGAAGGCGCCCGCCAGTCGGTGTTCGGCCGCGGCGCGGCCAACGCTCCCCTGCTGGTGATTGGCGAGGGTCCCGGTCCCGAGGAGGACGCGAGCGGCGAGCCCTTCGTCGGGCGCCCCGGCCAACTGCTCGACCGGATGCTGGGGGCCGCCGGCCTGACCGACCGGGTGTTCATCACAAATACCGTGTTCTGGCGTCCGCCGGGCAATCGCACGCCCTCGCCGCAGGAACAGGCGATCTGCGCGCCGTTCCTGGAGCGGGCCATCGAACTGATCTCGCCCAAGATGCTGCTGGTGCTAGGCGCCCCCGCCGCCAAGGCGATGCTGAAGCGCGACGAAGGCATTCTTTCGCTGCGGGGACGCTGGTTCGAGTGGCGCTCAGAGGGCGGAAATCTCGAACTTCCGGCCATGCCGACGCTGCACCCGGCCTTCCTGCTGCGGCAGCCAGGCGCGAAGAAGAAGGCGTGGAGCGATCTGCTGACCTTGACCGAACGGCTTGATCGACCCGACCGCGGAGCCTAAGACTCCCCCATCACGAGAACGAGGGCCACGTCCAGATCGCGCGTAGAGGCGGCCGACGTGGAGAACGCATGCGGGCACTAAGGGGCATGCGGATCACGGTCTTGACCGTGATCTGCTCGGCCATAGCTGGAACAACACAGGCTGCGCCTCAGGTGCTCAGCCCCTGGGACGTGCGACGCTACGTGTCCGCCTTCGAGGCTGTGGACCGTGGCGACTTCATCGACGCCGAAATGCAGAGCGGCGAGATCAAGGATCGCTCGCTGGCCGGGCATCTGGCGTTCCGCCAGCTGATGCATCCCAACGCCCACACCGCAAGTTATGAAGACCTGGCCGGTTGGCTGGAGAAATACAACGACCAGCCGGGCGCCGAGCGCGTCTACACCCTAGCCAAGAAACGCAAGCCGACCAGCGCGCAGCCGCTGAAAGTCCCGGTTCTGGCCGGCGCCGACTGGCGCCGCGTGGAAGTCGCCGCCCAAGGCGTCGCCGGGCGCGCCCCGGCCGACAAGAGCCGCCAAGCGCGCGAGGCCTTTTATTCCGGCGACATCAAGCGTGCGCTCGACCTGGCGCCGGCCGCCGGGGACCGCTGGATCGCCGGCCTGGCCGCCTATCGTCTGAAGAACTTCGCCTTGGCTGAAAGCTATCTTGGTCAGGTCGCCCGTGACGAGGGCGAGGATCCTTGGATTCGTTCAGGCGCCGCCTTCTGGGCGGCCCGCGCGCTTGAGGAAACCGGCGACAGCACCCGCGCCCAGGGCTTCATCAAGCTGGCCGCGCGCCACCCGACCACCTTCTACGGCATGATCGCCGAGCGCCGGATGCGGCTGCAGGCGATCAACGACACCCGCAGCGCCCCAACCGGCCAGTTTGTGCCCGCCTCCTTCTCCGCCACCAGCGCGCCGAGCGCCCACCTCAACCAGTTCATCCGCGACGACGCCCGCGCCCACCGCGCCACGGGCCTGGCCCAGGTCGGCATGCCGGTCGAGGCCGGGCTGGAACTGCGCGCGGGCCTGGCGCTCGCCAAGACCGAGACCGAGCGTTCGCAATGGATGGGGCTGATTCTGGCGCTGAACGCGCCGCTGACCTCCGACGCCGACGTCACCTCGTCCCTGCCCCGCGGCCGTTCGTTTGCTGAGCCGGACTACCCGACCCCGGTGCTGGAGCCGAAGTGGGGCTTCACCATCGACCGGGCGCTGGTCTACGCCATCGTCCGCCAGGAAAGCCGCTTCAACCCGGCGGTTGTCTCGCCGTCCGGCGCCGTCGGGCTGATGCAGTTGATGCCCGAAGCCGCCGCCCGCGCCGCCGGCGACGACAAGCTGAAGGCCGACATGAGCCCGCTGTTCGACCCGGCGTTCAATCTGCGAGTTGGCCAGGACTATGTGACCTGGCTGATGGAGCGCGGGGTCGGCTACGACATCCTGCGCACCGTGGCGGCCTATAACGGCGGTCCCGGCACCTTGCTTAAGACCGCACAGAAGGTCGGCGAGAACGACAGCCTGCTGATCATCGAAAGCCTGCCGAGCCTTGAAACCCGCAACTATGTGGAAAAGGTCATGGCCGGCTATTGGACATACCGGAAGAAGTTCGGGATGGATTCCAAGACGCTCGACGCCCTGGCCATGGGCGCGAACTTCGTCGACGCGCGGCTCGATCGGTAGCCGCCCCAATCGTCGTCCTTCGAGTGGGAACCTAGCTCAGATGCTTGGCGCGGCCGACGTGGCGGCGCAGGTCGGACAGGTTGGACGCGCCGGTGCGCCGCAGGGCCTCGGCGCCGATCAGCACCCCAGCCAGCTTCACGCCGCTGAACCGCTCAAGGAACGTCGGGGGGCCTTCGGCGATCAGGGCTGTTCCGCCCTTGCCTTCCAGATGGCTGCGTAGGACCTCGTCCCAACCGCGCCGCAGGCGCAGGGTCGTGGGCAGGACCAGCAGCATGTCGCCGCGCGCCTTCCGGGCCGCGACGTCCAGGCCGCCCTCCACCCACTCGACCCCGGCGTCCTCGCAAATCAGGCCGGTGGCGTCGGTCGAGCCGGCGTCGGCCGCGATCACCTCTCGCACCAGGCCGTCCACCGCGGCCGGCACCAGGACCGGCAGCAGGACCTGCATCTCGCGCTCGGAATTGAAGGTCGGGATGATGACCGAAAGCATACGCTCTTGAGGCGACCGTTCGCGGCCCGCGTCAATAGAGTTCTTGTTTTGTTCTTGCCGGACGTTAGGATGCGGGGGTGAGCACATTCACCCAGCAGATCACGGTCCGAGGCCGCGGCGCGCGGTCAAACGCCAGCGGGCGCTTCGAGAGCCAGGCGCGCGAGGCGTTCGACGACGGCTGGACGCTGGAGGACGCCGAGCCCCAGCAACTCAGGACCACCCTAACGGCCGAGAAGGCCAAGACGATCATCTCGAAGAACACCAGCCCGGACGTTGGGTTTTCGCGTTCGATCAATCCCTATCGCGGCTGCGAGCATGGCTGCATCTACTGCTACGCCCGTCCGGCCCACGCCTATATGGGCCTGTCGCCGGGGCTGGATTTCGAGAGCCAGCTATTCTTCAAACCCGAGGCCGGCAAGCTGCTGGAACGTGAACTGTCGGCGCCGCGCTATGAGCCCCAGTTTATCCACATCGGCGGGAACACCGATCCCTATCAGCCGCAGGAGAGGACGGCGCGCGTGACGCGGCAGGTGCTGGAGGTGTTGGATCGGTTCAACCATCCGTTCTCCATCATCACCAAGTCGGCGCTGATCCTACGCGACATCGACATCCTGGCGGCGACAGCGGCCAAGAACCTCTGCCGGGTGGCGATCTCGGTGACGACGCTTGACCGCAAGCTGGCGCGCAGCATGGAGCCGCGCGCCGCCACGCCCGAGCGCCGGATCGGAGCGATCAAGGCGCTGACTGACGCCGGCGTGCCGGTCACGGTGATGTTCGCCCCGGCTATTCCGGGCCTGAACGATCATGAGATGGAGGCGGTGCTGGAACGCGCGGCCGAGGCTGGCGCCACCGGCGCGGGCTATGTGGCGCTGCGGTTGCCGCTGGAGATCAAGGACCTGTTCCGCGAGTGGCTCGCCACCGATCACCCCGATCGCGCCAGCCGGGTCATGTCACTGGTGCGCCAGATGCGCGGCGGGCTCGACTACGACGCCGAGTGGGGCAAGCGGATGAGGGGCGAAGGCCCGATCGCCGAACTGATGTCGCAAAGATTCCAGCGGGCCAAGAAACGCTATGACCTGAACGCCCGCTATGACGGCCTGGACCTGTCGCTGTTCAAGGTTCCGCCCAAGGCCGGGGATCAGGGCGATCTGTTCGGGTGACGAAGCGGCAGGCCGAGCCCCATCCCTCTCCCCGCCGGGGAGAGGTTAGGTGAGGGGAACTGACTCGCCGCCGCGACGCCGACCGGCCGTAATGCCGCTACGCGGCCCCCCTCACCTAGCCTCTCCCGAGGGAGAGGGATTGGGCGTCAGCGGTTGAACACCGCCACCAGCTCGATGTGCGGCGACCAGAGGAACTGGTCGACGGGCAACAGGCGGTCGAGGGTGAAGCCGGCGTCGGCCAGCAGGCGCGCGTCGCGCACGAAGGTCGCCGGGTTGCAGGAGACCCCGATGACCCGCGAGACCTTGGAACTGGCCAGTTCGACGCATTGTTCGTAGGCGCCGGCGCGGGGCGGGTCGAAGACCACGGTGTCGATGCGCTTCAACTCCGCGGCCAGGACCGGACGACGGGTCAGGTCACGGGCCTCGGCCACGACGCCGTGCAGGCCAGGCGCGCTGGCCAGCGCTCCGCTGAGCGCCCGGATCGCGGCGGCGGAGCTATCGACCGCCAGCACCGGGGCGATCTTGGCCAGCCGGAAGGTGAAGGTGCCGGCGCCGCAGAACAGGTCGGCGATACGCTCAGCGCCCGCAACAGCCTCGACCGCCATATTGGCCATGGCGAGTTCGGCCTCCGGCACCGCCTGGAGGAAGCCGCCGGCCGGCAAGGCGACGCTCGCCTCACCCATCCGCACGGTCGGCTGGCGGGCAAGGTAAGCCATTTCGCCGTCGAGGGTGACACGGGCGAAGTCGGCTTCGCCGGCGATCTCGGCCAGGCGCATGCGGGCGTCGGCCGACAGGCCGCCGCCACTCTTTCGCTCGACCCCGGTGATATCGACGTCGATCCCGGTGTCGGTGATCGTCACATGCAGGGTCGGCGCGGATTTCGAGTGCTCGAACAGTGGCACGGCCAGGCGGCGCAGGGCCGGCAGAGCCGCCACCAGGCGCGGATCGGCGATGGCACATTCGACAATATCGATCACGTCCCAGGACTTACGGCCCTTGAAGCCCAGGCGCGCGGCGTCCTTGCGGCCCGGCCGGGCATGCAGGGACAGGCGGCGGCGGCTGGCCGGGCTTGCGGCGAAGGCCGGCAGGATCTCCGTCTCGAACCGTTCGCGGGCCAGGGTGCGGACCAGGCGATCGACCTTCCAGTCCAGATAGGCGCCGTGCTCCCAATGCTGCAGGGCGCAGCCGCCGCAGACGCCAAAGTGCTGGCACGGCGGGATCACGCGCTGAGGGCTGGCCTCCAGCACGGCCTCGAGCTCGCGGCGCTCGCCGCCGGCGGCCAGGCGAACGCGCTCGCCCGGCAGGGTGAAGGGCGCATAGAGCGGACCGGCCGCAATGCCGTCGCCTTCACCGCCTACAGCCTCGATCACCACCTCGACGGCTGGGCTAGTCGCCACATCTGCAGGACGGGCTCTGTTCGGCCGCCGGGAAGTTCTCATGCTCTAGCTCGTTTTCATTCCTGCGCCCCAAAAGCCCAAGCGGGCCAAGGCGCAACACCAGATGAACGAAGATGAACAGGCCGCTCAAGCAGCGTTCAGATTCGTTCAGCCACTCTCTCTACAGCAGGCGAGGCTCCGGCGCCGCCTCGCGAATTTCTGGAGACACCATATGAACCGCGCCCTCACCTTCACCGCCATCGCCGCGATCGCGGCCTCGTCCATGATGGTTCCGACCTTCGCCTCGGCCCAGGGCCGCAGCTATGGCTCCGGCGACGTCTGCCGGGAACAACAACGCCAATCGGCCAACAAGGGCACAGTGATCGGCGGCCTGTCGGGCGCGCTGCTGGGCGGCGCGGTCGCCGGCAACGGCGCCAAGACCGAAGGCGCGGTGCTGGGCGGGGTCGTCGGCGCGGTCGCCGGCCACCAGATCGCCAAGCGCAATGTCCAATGCAGCTCCTATCCCAAGCGCGTCGCGCGCAGCTCCTACCAGCGCAACAACTGCCGCTGGGTGCAGGAGCGCCATGACGGCCGTAACCAGAGCTTCGAAGTTTGCCGTGGACGCGATGGCGTCTGGCGGCCGAGCGGACGGGCCTAAGGCCCCTCCCTATCCATTCATCCCAACAGGGCAGTAAACAGATGAACTTGCGTTCGACCTTCGCCAAGAGCGCTCTGGCAGGCGTGGCCGGCATCATGGCGCTCGGGACCGCGGCCGCGGTCCCGACCTTCGCGGCGGCCCAATCGTCCGGCTACTACGGCAACAACAGCTACTACGATCCGTGCCAGCGTGACTCGACCAACCGCAGCACGGTCGGCGCCCTGCTCGGCGGCGCGCTGGGCGCGGTGGTCGGCTCCAACGCCGCGGCCCGCAACGCGCGGACCGAAGGCGCCCTGCTCGGCGGCGCGCTAGGCGCGCTAGGCGGCGGCGTGGTCGGCAACCGGTCCGCTGCCTGCAACAACGGTTACCGCGCCCCTCCGCGCGCCGCCTACAACAACGGCGGGAACTACAATACGGGCGCGAACTACGCTCAGCCCTACAACGAGGGCTACTACGCCCCGGCGAACCAGTATCGCCCGGCTCCAGCCTATCGGGGCGACAGCTACAACGTGACCAGCCAAGCGCCGGGCGCGACTGACGGCTGCAGCCTGGCCGAGAGCCCGATCTATCTGCCGGACGGCCGGACCCAGAAGCGCTTCGTGCGCGTCTGCCCCGACGCCAACGGCAACTATCAGGTCGTCGATTAAACAGCCCTCCCACGAGGGGGCCTCAGCCTATTCGGCAGACGGAAGCCGCTCACCTCAGGTGGGCGGCTTCTAACTTTTTGGTGATCGCCAGCCGGCCGCACGCCAAGGTAAGAGTATTTATCGGATCAGTAGTACGCCTCTACTGAGAATATACGGAACACCCGAGCGCGCCCCCCGAGGCCCCATACAAGACGAGATATTGCATCCATGCGAACCTAGGATTTGCTTTACATTGAGCAAACAGAGGTCGCATCTATCTCGCGATACCCATGGGCTTCAATCAAGCCCAGCATAGAATCCAGTTCATTTGTAAATGCATGACCACGCCGAATTCTATTGGCGGGCATGCGTCGCGTTGATTTCAAATCGCAGCAAACGAAACGGAGGAAAACGATGATCATGTTCTCCACACGCGCCCGGATCGCGGGGTCGATCCCAGAAGCAATGGCATGGGCCCATGAGGTCGCCCAGATCGCCGCCAAGGCGTCAGGCGTCCCCATCGAGGTGGCGGCGCGGGTCGGCGGCCACAACGACGTCATCTGGGTGTCCAGGCTCGATAACATGGCCGCGGTCGACAAGCTCATGGAACAGGTTCAGGGCAGTTCGGAGTACCAAGCCGCGATCCGCTCGGCTCAGGAAAAGAAGCTGTTCGACACCTTGAGCATCGAGCAGGCCTTTTGGCGCACTGTCTGACCGGCCTTAGATCTTCTGAGCCCAGAGCAGGTATTCGTGATTGCCGTCACCGCCGGTGATCGGGCTGTCGGCCGTGGCGCGCACGATCCAGCCGGCCCCTCGCAGGAACTCGGCGACCTCGTCCAAAGCGCGAGCGCGCGCGGCCTCGTCCTTGACCAGGCCGCCCTTGCCCACATGGTCGGGGCCGACTTCGAACTGGGGTTTGACCAGGGCGACCAGATCAGCGCCCAGGGTCGCCAGCCGCAGCGCGGCGGGCAAGGCCTTGGCTAGGCCGATGAAGCTGACGTCGGTGACGATCAGGTCCGGCGCGACGGGGATCATCGCCGCCGTCAAGTTGCGTGCATCGACGCCCTCCAGCCCCACCACGCGCGGGTCGCCGGCGAGCTTTGGGTGCAGTTGCCCACGTCCGACATCGACCGCGTAGACCCTGGCCGCGCCATGCTGGAGACTGACCTCGGTGAAGCCTCCCGTGGAGGAGCCGACGTCAAGCACCGTGCGGCCCTCGACCACGACCGGCCAAAGGCCAAGCGCATGTGCCAGTTTCAGCGCACCCCGTCCGACATAGGGATGGGCGGCGACCGCCTCGATGACCGCCGCCTCGTCGACCAGTTCAGAGGCTTTTACGAGGGTCCGACCATCGGCCACGACCCCACCGGCCTCGATCGCCGCGCGGGCCTTGGCGCGGCTGTCGAACAGGCCCCGTTCGACCAGGACGACATCCGCGCGTTTTCGGCCCAATCGCCTATCAGGCCCCTAGGCCTGCTCCCCCTCGAACAGCTTCTTCAGCTCGTTCTTCAAGATCTTGCCATTGGCGTTGCGGGGCAAGGTCTCGTGCCAGAACTTCACCTTCACCGGCACCTTGAAGGCGGCCAGATGCTCGGCGACGTGGGCGCGGATTTCCTCCTCGGTCGCCGAGGCGCCGGGCTTCAGGGTCACGACAGCGCCGGGTTCCTCGCCAAGCGTGCGGTGCGGGATGCCGACGATGGCGGCGTCCATCACGGCCGGGTGGTCGTAGATGACGTTCTCCACCTCGATGCAGTAGATGTTCTCGCCGCCACGGATCAGCATGTCCTTGGCCCGGTCGATGATGAAGCAGAAGCCTTCCTCGTCCACGCGAGCCAGGTCGCCGGTGCGGACCCAACCATCGACAAAGGTTTGGGCCGTCGCCTCGGGCTTGTTCCAATATCCCTTCACGACCTGCGGCCCGCGCGCCCACAGTTCGCCAACGACGTTGGGGGCCAGCACCGTGACGCCGTCGGCCGGATCGCGGATTTCCAGGTCGCTGACCGGAACCGCCGGGCCGCAGCTATCGGGGCGATTGGCGTAGTCTTCCGCGCCGTGGGTGGTCACGGTGGCGCAGGTCTCGGTCATGCCCCAGCCGTTGCCGGGGGCCGACTTGGGGAAGGTCTCCTTGATCTTCCGCACCAGTTCTGGGGCCGAGGGCGCGCCGCCGTAGGACACCGATTCCAGCGAAGACAGATCGTAGTTGGTGCGGGCGGGGTGTTCGATCAGCTGCCAGGCGATGGTGGGCACGCCGCCAGCCTGTTGGACCTTTTCACGCTCGATCACCTCGAAGGCGCGGATGACGTCCCACTTGTGCATCATCACCAGCTTGGCGCCGCCAGCCAGCGAGGGATTGAGGACGGCGAAGCAGCCGGTGACGTGGAAGAAAGGCACGGAGATCAGCGACGAGCGTTGCGGCGCGTCGGGATCGGGCTGGGGCGGCGCTTCGCCCCGACGCAGGAACGCCCGGGCGCCGGCCACGGCGCCGGCCATGATGTTGGAGTTCACGCCACGCTGGGTGGCCAGGGCGCCCTTCGGCTTACCGGTGGTGCCCGACGTATAGAAGATGGTCGCGTCGTCGTCGGGGAGGATCTCGACGTCCGGGAGCGCCCGGTCTGGAAGTTCACCCCATTGGTTGGCTCCCCCCAGCACGCTCTCGACGGTCGTGACCAACGGATGGGCGATCTCTTCGCGCGCGCGGCTGACATAGGCGCGAACGAGGTCGGGGCAGTTGGGCAGGTGCTCGGTCAGGCGCTCATAACGCTCGGCGTCCATGATCACGACCTTGGCGCCCGAATCGGTCAGGCCGTATTCAAGCTCCGGGCCCGTCCACCAGGCGTTCAGCGGAGTGACGATCGCCCCCAGCGAGGCGGCGGCGTAGAAGGCCACCGGCCATTCGGGCAGGTTGCGCATGATCAGGGCGACGCGGTCGCCCTTCTTGACGCCGTCGGCGGCCAGTTGCGCGGCGAAGGCGGCGACCGCGCGGTAGAAGCCCTCGAACGTGACACGCTCGTCTTCATAGACCAGGAAAACCCGCTCGCCATGGGCGCGGCCCAATTCGACGATGGCGCGCAGCGATGGCGGCAGGTGCTTCCAGGTGCGGGTGGGAACGCCATTGATGACAACGGTTTCCATCTCGGCCGGGGTCCCTGGCGATGTGATCATCGCATGGGCCTGGGCGATGGACATTGCGGGCCAACCGGCGGGCAGCACAGCCTCGGACATGGGCAGGTTCTCCTAATGCTCGCACGGGCATTCACGCGCCCGCGTCGTCATAGGTGAACAACCATAACCTAGCGTCATAGGCAAACAGACGTTTGAGGGTTGGGGCGCTACCGCCCCTTTCCTGGTCATCATCGCCGGGCCTGTCCCGGCGATCCATAGACGCGAGCGTTACAGGCAAGCCCGCCGCCACGGAATCCACGGATGGCCGGCTCAATAGGCCGGCCATGAGGAGCTAGGAAATCGCCCCCTCGGGAAAGGTCCGCTCGCCCTAGACCACCGCTTCGAGCAACGAGAGCGCGTGTTCCAGCTTGGCTTTCGCCGCTTCCGATTCGGCCAGGCGCTCGCGATTTTCCTCGACCACCTCTTCCTTCGCATTGGCGACGAAGGCTGGATTGCCGAGCTTCTTGTTCACATGGGCGATGTCGGAGGCGTGGCCGGCGATCTCCTTGGCCAACCGGGTGCGTTCGGCGGCCAAGTCGATGAACTCGGCCACAGGCAGGGCCAGGGTCGCGCCATTGACCACGAACGGGATCGCGCCTTCCGGGGCCGAGGCCACAAACTGCAACTCCGAGACCCGCAGGGTCTGGGCGATGACCGCGGCGTTGGCCTCGAACACAGCGCGTTGGGCGTCGGTGGCTTCAACGACCAACAGCGGCGGACGCGCCGAATGCGGCACGTTCAACTCGGCCTTCACCGAGCGGCCTTCGCTGACCGCGGCGATGATCAGGCTGATCTCGGCTTCGGCGGCGGAGTCCACCAGGCTTTCGGCCAGGTCGGGCCAACGGGCGGTGATCAGCATGCCTTCAGCGCGGGCGGCGCCAAGGTCGGAGGTCTGCGCCCACAACTCCTCGGTGAGGAACGGCATGACCGGGTGCAGCATCTTCAAGATCACGTCCAGCGCCCAGGCGGCGGTCGCCTGGGTCTCGGCCTTGGCCGCCTCGTCCGCGCCGTTGAGGATCGGCTTGGCGAGTTCGACGTACCAGTCGCAGTAGGTGTTCCAGATGAAACGATAGAGGCCGTTGGCGACGTCGTCGAAGGCGCAGGCGTCCAGCGCCTTGGTCATCGACTGGACGGTGCGCGCGGTCTCGCCGACGATCCAGCGGTTCAGCGTGTTCTTCACCTCGGCAGGGTCGAAGCCCTCGGCCCGCGCGCAGCCGTTCATCTCGGTGAAGCGGGTCGCATTCCAGAGTTTGGTGCCGAAATTCCGATAACCTTCAATGCGCTGCGTCGAAAGCTTGATGTCGCGTGCCTGGCCGGACATCGCCGTCAGGGTGAAACGAAGGGCGTCGGCGCCGTACTGGTCGACCAGTTCCAGCGGGTCCATGACATTGCCCTTGGACTTGGTCATCTTCGCGCCCTTGGCGTCGCGCACCAGGGCGTTGATGAAGACGCGGTCAAAGGGAACGTCGCCCATGAAGTGCAGGCCCATCATCATCATCCGGGCGACCCAGAAGAAGATGATGTCGAAGCCGGTGACCAGGGTGCTGGTCGGATAGAACCGCGCCAGATCGCTGGTCTTCTCCGGCCAGCCCATGGTCGAGAATGGCCAGAGCCCGGACGAGAACCAGGTGTCGAGAACGTCCTCGTCCTGACGTAGCGGTTCGTCGTGGCCGTAGTGCTCGCGCGCCGCGGCCTCGGCGGCCTCCTGCGTCTCCTCGACGAAGATCTTGCCGTCCGGGCCGTACCAGGCCGGGATGCGGTGTCCCCACCAGAGCTGGCGCGAGACGCACCACGGCTCGATGTTCCGCATCCACTCGAAGTAGGTCTTCTCCCAGTTCTTGGGCTCCAGGACCGTGCGCCCCTCCTCCACCGCCTTGATGGCGGGCTGGGCCAGGGTCTTGGCGTCGACGTACCACTGGTCGGTCAGGTAGGGCTCGATGACCACGCCGGAGCGATCGCCGTGCGGGACGGCGTGGCGGGTCTTCTCGATCTCCCGCAGCAGGCCCAGGGCCTCGAACTCGGCCACCACCTTCTTGCGGGCGGCGAAGCGGTCCAGGCCCTGATATTCCTTCGGCGCGTTCTCGTTGATCCGCGCCTGGGGGTCGAAGATGTTGATCAGCGGCAGGTTGTTGCGCTTGCCGACCTGATAGTCGTTGAAGTCGTGGGCGGGCGTGATCTTCACCGCGCCGGAGCCCTTTTCCGGATCGGCATAGTCGTCGGCGATGATCGGGATCGGCCGGCCCACGATGGGCAGGCGCACGGCGCGGCCGATCAGGTGCTTGTAGCGCTCATCCTTGCCGTTCACCGCCACGGCGGTGTCGCCCAGCATGGTCTCAGGCCGCGTGGTGGCCACGACGATCTCGCCCGTGCC
>NZ_JAURWM010000185.1 GCF_030654915.1 Phenylobacterium sp.
GCGTGGCCCTGATGGAGATCGTGTCGCGACCCGACATGCGCTCGGCGCGTGAGGCGCAGGCGTATGTGACCAAGCTGCGCACGATCCTGCGCTATCTCGGCACCTGCGACGGCGACATGGAGAAGGGCAACCTGCGCGCCGACGTCAACGTCTCGGTCTGCCGCCCTGGCGCCTACGAGAAGTTCCGCGAGACCGGCGACTTCAGCCACCTGGGCACGCGCTGCGAGATCAAGAACGTCAACTCCTACCGCTATATCCAGCAGGCCATCGAGTACGAGGCCCGCCGCCAGATCGAGATCATCGAGGACGGTGGCAAGATCGATCAGGAAACCCGGCTGTTCGATCCGAACAAGATGGAAACCCGGTCGATGCGTTCGAAGGAAGAGGCGCACGACTATCGCTACTTCCCCGACCCCGACCTGCTGCCGCTGGAGCTTGATCCGGCGTGGGTGAAGGCGATCCAGGACTCATTGCCCGAACTGCCGGACGCCAAGAAGGCGCGGCTGCAATCGCAGTACGGCCTGACGGCCTACGACGCCGGCGTGCTGATCATCGAGCAGGCCCGGGCCGACTTCTTCGAGGAAGCCGCCAAGGGCCGTGACGCCAAGCTGGTCTCGAACTGGGTGACCAACGAACTGGCCGCCAAGCTGACGGCCGGCGGTCTGGACATCACCGACAGCCCGCTGAAGCCCGACGTGATCGCCGAACTGGTCGCCCTGATCGAGGAGGAGGTCATCTCTTCCAAGATCGCCAAGGACGTCTTCGAGCGTATGTGGGCCGGCGAGGGCCGTCCGCGTGAGATCGTCGAGAAGCAGGGTCTGCAACAGGTCTCCGACACCGGGGCGCTGGAGAAGATCATCGAGGATCTCATCGCCGCCAATCCGGGTCAGGCCGACTCGGTGAAGGAAAAGCCTCAAGCTATCGGCTGGTTCGTCGGCCAGGTGATGAAGGCCACCGGGGGCAAGGCCAACCCCGGAACGGTCAACCAGCTGCTGAAGTCCAAGCTGGGTATCTGATAGTCAAACGCCCCGGAGGAGACCTCCGGGGCGTTTTTCGTTCCAGGCGGTTAAGAGCCGTTGGCGATGATGTCGAAGACGATGCCGCTGGCGATGGCGGCCAGCAGATAGTCGTTCCCCACCCGGTACCAAGCGTAACCACGCGGCGGCTGGCGCAGGTGATAGCGGTGGTAGTCGTTCACCACGTAGCTCCGATAGTAGGGCGGCAGCGACGAGCCGCGGCGCCATGAGGCGTAGCCGGGGCGATAGTACGGATTGCCGTAATAGGCCTGGGGCGGCGGGCCGTAGAACCAGCGGTTGTTATAGTAGTAGCCGTTGTGGCGGCCGCGATCCCAGTTGCTGTAGCTGGGGCGGTGATCGCGCGGATTATAGCGCCCGCGGTGGTCGTCCCGACGATCATAGCGGTCGCCGCGATCGCTCCGATAGTCTCGGCGATCACCACGATCACGGTCGCCACGGTGGTCGCCGCGGTCTCCGCGTTGTTCATGATTGCCGCGCCCGCGACCACGGTCGTCATCAGCGAAGGCCGAGGTCGCGCTGAACGCCATCGGGCCGGCGACGGCGGCGATCGCGGCTATGCTCAGGATCAGGCGTTTCATGGGCTAGGCCTCCAAGTTCTGCAGTCTGTCCGTTGATATGGAAACTGCCAGCCGCCGCCTGAACTCGACCTGAACGGAACTGTCAGCTTGAACGCCAGGCTTGGGGCTCGCACCGCCTTTGTCGCCAACCCCGCTCTTCCCGGCGAAGGCCGGGATCCCGATGGCGTGGGCTCACAGGCTCAGAACTGATCCGGGCCGGCGCCAGCCTACGAGATCTGGGCTCGGCCAGCGGTACTGAGTACGGACCCTAGAGGTCGCCGTCGTCAAATGCCGCGAAAGTTTCCGTTCAGTAAACGGGGCGAATAGTGAAATTTCGCCTGTCCTCAGCAATGAGTTTTGGGGGTTAACCTTATCTTGAGTCGATATCGACTTTTCTAGGACGGTAAAGCGCCGGGAGCGGAACCCAGAACGGGGGCGAGCCGGCGGGGCTAGGGAAACGAAGTCATGCTTACGAGCGTGGAAATCGACGGTGCGACAGGACTGCCGCTACCGACCCCGGACGCTACGGGGGACGATCTGTTCAAGATGGGCCTGCTCTACTCGACCGGACAGGGCGGCGCGCCGCTCGACTACGTCTCGGCCCATATGCTGTTCAACCTCGCCGCCATGCGCGGGTCGTTGGAAGCTAAGGTCTATCGCAAGGAACTGAGCCAGGAGATGGCCTCCAACGAGGTCGCCGAGGCTCAGCGTCAAGCCCGCGAGTGGCTCGCCACCGGCTGACGGCGCTCGCGAAAAGCGCTCGGCGGAAGCGGTAGTGTGATGTTACTCGCAGGGTCTGGACCAGGGCTGGTCCTGATTGGGATTCGATGGCCGCGCAAGGCGCTTGGGCAGGAATGCAAAAGGCGAGGGCGTCCTCGAACCGGACGGTTCGTCGGCGTTTCGCCTTGTCCGATCTGCCGACCCTGCTTTGGCGTGAGCGTCAGCTGATCCTGGCGGTCTTCCTGGTCGTGCTTGGTCTTGGCGTGCTCGCCGCCTTTGCTCTGAAAACCACCTACCACGCCCAGGCCAGCCTGCTGGTGGGCAGGGCGTCGGCCGGTTCGGAGATCGAAATCCTGGGGGCGGGCCAACTTCCGCTGCGGGTGATCGAAAAGCTCGGCTTGCCGCGCACCTATCCGCAGCTCGCCGCGAAGGCCGCCAAGGCCTCGCCGGCCGAGCAGCGGCGCATCCTGGGCCTGGCCGCCCAGTCGATTGAGCAGAGCCTGAAGATCGAGAACGCGCCCGGGACGCCGGTCGTGCGACTGGGTTTCCACCACCAGGACCCGCAGGCCGCGGCCTTGATCCTAAACACCCTTCTTGAAGAGTATCTCATCTACCGCCGCGCGGTGCTGCCGGCGCCTACCTTGGATCAGCAGCGGACGTTGTCGGAACTCCAGGCCCAGATCGAACAGCAGCGATACGAGACTGAGGTCGAACTCCAGGCGCGGACCGCTAGACTGGCGGCGCTGAACGCCCAACTCTGCCAGGTCCCGCGCGAAGTCCGCCTGCATCGCGACGTCACCCCCGGCGGCCCCACCCGCACCCGGACCGGCCTCAATCCAATCCATCAGGTATTGCAGACCGAAAAAATTCAACTCACAAGCGAAATTGCAGCCCTCGAAAAGGCCGAAGCCGCCCTCGCCAGTCAAGTCGTGGAAGTGGTTGTTCGCCGCCAGCGTCTCGCCGGTCTCGACCGCAACGTCCGCGCTCTGACGGTGAGCGAAGAGCAGGACCACGCCGGGCAGGAACTCGCTCTGCTGGCCAATGACGACATCCGCATCGTCCAGCGCGCAGCGCCGCCGGCGCGCGGCGTCAGCCGGCGCATGCCCCTGCTGGCCCTGTCCCTGCTGCTGGCGAGCCTAGCCGGTCTGGGAGCCGGGCTGGTCCGAATGCTGCTGCGGCCGGGGCTGCCGACCGCCGAGGTGGCGTCGCGCACGCTGGACCTACCGATCCTCGGCGCCGCGGCGATGAAGCCGCGCTAGAGCCCCCCGCTTTGCGATAGCCTCGCCCAAGTGCAGGCACGACGATTCGGGGACATGGTCGATCTAAGCTCCGAGATGGCCGAACTGTGGACGTCGCTGGGCGCGCCGGCCGCTGGTCGTGGGCGCGTTGTCCAGATCACCGCCGCCCGGCGCGGCGAGGGCGCCTCGACCGTCGCTCGGGAACTAGCCTTGTACGTCGCCCGGCGGGCGGGACGCTCGGTCTGGCTGGTGGACCTGGACCTGATGGCCGCGCCCCAGCACGCCGCCCTCACTGAGGCCGGCGCACGCTATGGCACGCTCTCCGATCCGGTCCAGGCCAGTCCTGACGGCTCCATGTTCTTCACTGTCCAGCCCGAAGCGCAGACCGCCGCTGGCGAGGTGTGGCCTGATGCTCGATATCTGGCGGCCCATCGTATCGGGTCGGCCCGGTGGTGGGTTACGCGGTTCCAGCGCGAGCGGCTCGCGCCGGGGCAGGGCGTTCATGTCCTGCCGACCAGCCGCTACTGGGACAGCCTGCGGAGCGTCGTCGATCTGGTCATTGTCGATGGACCGTCGCCGGAACGTTCACGCGCGGCCCTGACCGTCGCGCCGTTCATGGATCAGACCGTGCTGGTGGTCGCGGCCGACCAGCCGGACGTTAGCGCCCCGGCGCGGCTCAGGGACGAGATCGCCGACGCTGGCGGCGATGTCGCTGGCCTGTTCTTCAATCGCGGGCCGCTTCTAAAGGCTGTTCGAGCCTAGCCTCTAACGGACGGTGTCGGAGTCGCCCAGCAGGCAGGGCACGGTCATAAACATGATGTAGAGGTCGAGCCAGAACGACTGGCGTTCGATGTACTCCACGTCCAGCGCCACCCGGTTGCGAACCAGCTCAGGCGTATCCACCGCGCCACGCGACCCATTGATCGCCGCCCAGCCGGTCATGCCAGGCTTCATGCGGTGGCGGTGGGCGTATTCACTGACCAAACGCGAGCTTTCCACAGCGCCTGTCTTCATGCCGATGGCGTGGGGGCGAGGGCCGACCAGCGACATTTCCCCAGCCAGGACGTTCAGGAGCTGCGGCAGCTCGTCCAAGCTGGTCTTGCGGATGAAACGGCCGACCCGGGTGACTCGGTCGTCGTCGGCGCTGATCTGACGCGCGGCCTTGGCGTCGGCCGCCTCGAACCGCATCGAGCGGAACTTCCAGACCACGATCTCTTCGTTGTTGAAGCCATGGCGGCGCTGCCGGAAGAAGATCGGGCCGGGACTGTCGAGCTTCACCGCGATGGCGACCATCAGCATGATGGGCGCTGCGATGAACAGTGCGACCGAGCCGATGACCAGGTCCTGCAGGCGCTTGGCGACGGCCTTGCCGTGATCGATCGGATCTCCGGAAATCCGGGTCAGCGGGATATTGGCGATCCGGTCGATAGCCTGGGCTTCGTCGCCCTCGCCATCCTGGTCGAGCAGTAGCGTGATCTCGTTGGGAAGGACGACGAGGCGCTCGAGCAGGTTGTGGACCCGATCGCGCGCCCCCGACGGGACGGTCATTACGATGCGGTCCACGAACGGCATGATCCGGTGGGCCAGCAATTCGTCGGTGCCGCCGAGCAACGGCACCCCATGAAGTTGGGGCGGGCTTTCGGCGATGCGATCATCGAAAACGCCAAGGATGTTGGCCTCTCGCGTTTCGAGGATGGCCGCGATCAAGCGCTCGGCGGCGCCGGTGGCGCCCACGATGACGAGGTTTGGGGTCAGTCGGCCGTTCGCTCGCCAGCGCTTGACGTTCAGCCACCAGATGCCGTGCGCGGCGGCCACCGTGAGGAAGGCCATCGGCGTCCAGACACCGAGCGCCGCGGCCAGCATCACCACCCCGACGAAATGAGTCAGGATCGCAAAGCACATGGCGACGGCCACCGCAAAGCAGACGGTGACCCGCATCAGGTGCGTGGCGAGGTCTTCGCGGCGGCCAAACTTGTAGCAATCAAACAGCCGCAGGCTGGCGAACGTCGCCACCGCCGCGCTGCCGTAGATCAGAAAGACGTTGGCGCCATGGGTCAGGGCCGCGGCCATGAAGCCGCCGCCCGCCAGGGCGATGGCGTCGCCCACTTGGAAGAACCTCGTCAGCACCCGGCCCGAGAGTCGCAACCGGGTCGGCGTCAGCCGTTGGGGGCGCAGCGGCCCACGCCGATCACGTCCAGGCTCCGACCACGTGGCGGCCGACGCGTCGCCCTGCCGGCGGGCACGTCGGTCGGGTGGAGAGTTCGGCTTGAGGTCGGCGAGTGAGGACATTGATGACCGGTAGAGGCGACTATGCCGGGCGACACTGCCACAAGGGCTCTGTGCGAGCAGTTAACACGGACGGCGGGCGACATGTACGCTGGTTCACATTGGCTGAAATTTCGTCTGGCGATTTGTCAAAACGCGGCTGATTGCACAGTCGTGATGAGCTGATTGTATACAAACAACTGTCGGCCACCCTGCGATGCTTGCCGGGAAAGGCTCCTGCCGCGGAATAAGTCACCGTGATGGACGCGCATTTCCAACCGCCGCGACTTCGGCGATGGCATCGGTGACCGCCTCCGGGTGCTCGTTCATCAACATGTGTGAGCTATTGGCGACGACACGATGGACGCCGCGGCTGGACTTGGCCGCCAGTTCGTCATGGAGCCGCAGCCAGAGCTCCTGGGCCGGTGGGGCGCTGGCATAGGTTCCGTCGGCGCTCAGCACGATGATCGGCAGATCGCCATAGGATTGGCGGCCGGCGTCGATCTGATTGGAGGTCGTGGGCCAAAGGTTGTCGAGTTCAGAAATTTGTGCGCGCCAGGTCGACGGGCGCAGACTTTCGGCCAGCCGCGCGGCGTTCACCTTGGCCGGCTGATCGGGCCGGGGGGTAGCGGCGCAGCGTTTGAGCTCCGGCTCTGTCGGCGCGCGCAGTTTGAGCTCCGCGGCTTCCAGGCACATCGCGGCCTTAAGTCTGATCGAGCCTACGCCGCCGGCCCCAGGGCCAAAAGCTTCGGCGAAGCGTGTGTCCTGGTGCTCGACGGAGGGGTCGACCAGCACCAAGCCGACGACCTCGAGCGGGCGGCGGTTGGAGAACAGCCGGACATAGAGCGCGCCCGCAGAGTGACCGACCAGGATGAACGGCCCTCCGATCTTGGCGGCGCGCAGGCCGCGATCAAGGTCGCGCGCGATCGCCGCGCCGTCGCGGGGCAGGGGCCCAGGATCACTGAAGCCAAAGCCGGCGCGGTCATAGGTGCAGACCCGGTTGGTCTTTTCGACCTGGGCGCGGACCCGCGTCCAGGCCAGCGATGTCGCCGCATAGCCGCCCTCGAGGATCACGGTCGGGGAGCCATGGCCCGAGCAACGAAAATTCAGACGGCGGCCATCGGGAAGACGGGCCAGTTGGCCGGGATGAGCGGAAGCTTCATTGGCAGGCGACGGCGCGGTCTGGCCGCTGCCGGGGCTCAGCAGGGCGAGGGCGAACGCGAGCGGGGCGGCTAGAGGATTACTCACTTGTTATCGAACCTCGAGCGAACGAAGCAGCGCCTCTAGGCACTTGCATGAAGGCCCGCAAATATACCTGCCTCAATACGGCGCCTATTGGGCGCTAGCTTTGGCGAGCGGGTGTCCATGGGCGTCCGAATTTAGGTATCGAGCAAGTCGAGGGTGCTGTGGCCGATCGTTCTGATTTGCAGTTTGGCGAGAACTCGCCCGAGCATGTCGCATACCGCCTCATGGTATGCATCGCCGATGTAGAAGGTATTTCGCTCTCAAAGACCGGCAAGGAGAAACTGGCCACGCGGAAGTGGATACTTGACGTCTATGCTGAAAGCCTGGACGCGGTAAGAGCCAATAGGCGGTACAATAAGGCCCAGGCCTAGTCTGAGAGTCAGCGGGGTCGCGCCCGCTGTGGGCTTACCCGCATCTCGCCGGCCTGCCAGGGCCGGCCGCGCGCAC
>NZ_JAURWM010000191.1 GCF_030654915.1 Phenylobacterium sp.
CCACGGTCACATGACTCAATCCGGGTAGTCCGGCCAGTCGCGCGCGATAGATTTCGGCCGTTTGGGGGCTGGCGGACTCGACTACGACGATGGCGGCGTGATGTCCGGGCCCCAGGCGCCAGAGGTGCAGGTCGAGCAGGCGCTCGCCCTCGCATTGCAGCCGCTCGCGGATTTCGGCGGTCAGCTCGGGCGAAGGGTTGATGTCCAGCAGCACCGCGCCGGAGCGGCGCATCAGCCGCCATGAGAAGTGCGCGAGCAGCATCGCCCCGGCCAGGCCCGCCAGGCTGTCGGCCCAGGGCCAATCGAACAGCAAGCCTAGGCCGAGGCCCGCGATGGCCAGGGCCGAGACCACGGCGTCGCCGGCCAGGTGCAGGTGGGCCGCCGACAGGTTCAGATCCCCGTCGCGGTCGTGGGCGTGCTTGTGGATCGGCCGCAATAGCCAGACGCAGATGAGATTGATCACGAGCGCAGCGCCCGCCAGGGGCAGCGCCCCGTGATAGGCGACGGGCGCCGGTTCCAGCAGGCGGTGACCGCTCTCTATGGCGATGAGCACGGCGCTGACCGCCAGGACGGCGGCGTTGGCGAAGCCGGCCAGGTAGCCGAGCTTGCCGGTGCCGAAGGAAAAGCGTGGGTCGTCAGCGAACTTGCGCGCCAGCCAATAGGCCGCGGCGGCCACGCCCAGGGCGGCGACATGGGCGCCCATGTGCAGCCCGTTGGCGATCAGCGCCATGGAATTGAAGGCCAGGCCGCCGATGATCTGGGCCGCCAGGGTCAGCACGCAGATGCCCGCCACGATCCAGGTGCGCCGCTCATTATGCGCGTGATCGGCGCCCAGATAGACGCGGTCGGCCCGAAAGCCGTCCATCTGTCCTTGTCGTTCGGGCGCGGAGGCGGTCACAAGGTCTCTTTTGTATGGCGGCGGCGGCCGTGGTTCAGTGTTATTCGATAACAGTATGCTGCGGTCAAGCGATCGAAGGCCGCAGCCTGTTGGCTTGTTCCCCTTCAATGACTAGATGACCTTCATGACCGACAAGACACCCGTCACCGTCCTCACCGGCTATCTCGGCGCAGGCAAGACCACGCTCCTCAACCGGATCCTCACCGAGGACCACGGCAAGAAATACGCCGTGATCGTCAATGAGTTCGGCGAGGTCGGCATCGACAACGACCTGATCGTCGGCGCCGACGAAGAAGTCTTCGAGATGAACAACGGCTGCGTCTGCTGCACGGTGCGCGGCGACCTGATCCGGGTGCTCTCGGGGCTGATGAAGCGCAAGGGCAAGTTCGACGCCATTATCGTCGAGACCACCGGCCTGGCCGATCCTGGCCCCGTCGCCCAGACCTTCTTCGTCGATGACGACGTCAAGGCGCGGACCCAGCTCGACAGCGTCACCACCGTGGTCGACGCCAAGCACCTGCCGTTGCGGTTGGCCGATTCCCGCGAGGCGGTCGAGCAGATCGCCTTCGCCGACCAGATCGTGCTGAACAAGACCGACCTGGTCACCGAGGCCGAGCTGAAGAGCGTCGAGGCCTCGATCCGCCGGCTCAACCCTCTGGCCCCCATTTATCGCGCCCAGCGCGCCAACGTGCCGCTCGACGCCATCCTTGGCCGTGGGGGCTTTGATCTGGCCCGCATCGTCGAGGTGCAGCCTGAGTTTCTGAATCCGGCTCACGGTGAGCCGGGTCACGTTCACGATGAGGATTGCGACCATGATCACGACCATCATCATCACGGCGACCATGATCACCACGGCCACGATCATCATGATCACCAAGACCATGCGGCCGCGGCGGGTATACGCGGCATCTCGCTCACGCTGAACAAGCCGATCCACGGCCAGCGCGTCACCGCCTGGCTCAACAAGGTGCTGGAAGAGCAGGGCCCCGACATCCTGCGCGCCAAGGGCATACTGGACGTGGCCGGCGAAGAGCGCCGGCTGGTGTTCCAGGCCGTGCACATGATCCTCGAGGGCGACTTCCAGGGCGACTGGAAGGAAGGCGATAATCGCTACAGCCGTCTGGTCTTCATTGGCCGCAACCTCGACGAAGCCAAGCTGCGCGAAGGCTTCGAGGCCTGCGCGGCGTAAAGCCGACGCCAAGCTCGTCATCCTCCGGGCTCGCGAAGCGAGTTCCGGGGGCGACGAGAAGGGTGAAAGCGCCCAACAAAAAGGCCCGCCCGGGTGTCCCTGGGCGGGCCTCTCTATTTCGATCGAAGCGCTGTTTAGAGCTCTTCGTTGATCAGGGCGACTTGGAAGAAGCCATTGCCCT
>NZ_JAURWM010000196.1 GCF_030654915.1 Phenylobacterium sp.
CGGCCTTCCGAGAGCAGGATGATCTTCTTGCCGTCCGGGAATTCCACGTGGTGGACCTGCGGCTTGATCTCGTCCCACTTGAAGTTCTTCAGGCCGGCGACCTGAATTTCCGAGTCGAAGTGACCGATGTTGCAGACGATGGCGTTGTTCTTCATCCGGCGCATGTGGTCGACCGTGAGGACGTCCTTGTTGCCGGTCGCGGTGACGTAGATGTCGCCCTTGTCGGCGACGTCTTCCATCGTCTGGACCTCGTAACCTTCCATCGCCGCCTGCAGGGCGCAGATCGGGTCGATTTCGGTGACGATGACGCGCGCGCCGCCATTGCGGAGCGAGGCGGCCGAGCCCTTGCCGACGTCGCCGTAGCCGAGCACGACCGCGACCTTGCCCGAGAGCATGACGTCGGTGCCGCGACGGATGGCGTCGACCAGGCTTTCACGGCAGCCATAGAGGTTGTCGAACTTCGACTTGGTGACGCTGTCGTTGACGTTGATGGCCGGGAACGGCAGCTCGCCGCGCTCGGACATCTGATAGAGGCGGTGAACACCCGTGGTGGTTTCTTCCGACACGCCGCCGATGGCGTCGCGGATAGCCGAATAGAAGCCCGGCTTTTCCTTCAGGTAGCGCTTCATAACCGTGTAGAGCGCTTCTTCTTCCTCGTTCTGCGGGTTGTTCAGGACCGAGGGGTCCTTCTCGGCCTTCGGACCCAGCACGCAGAGCAAGGTGGCGTCGCCGCCGTCGTCGAGGATCAGGTTCGGATAGCCGCCGTCGGCCCATTCGAAGATCTTGTGGGCGTATTCCCAGTACTCGATCAGGTTTTCACCCTTGATCGCGAAGACCGGCGTGCCCGCGGCGGCGATGGCCGCGGCGGCGTGGTCCTGGGTCGAGAAGATGTTGCACGAGGCCCAGCGGACTTCGGCGCCCAGGGCTTCCAGGGTCTGGATCAGGACGGCGGTCTGGATGGTCATGTGCAGGGAGCCGGCGATGCGGGCGCCCTTCAGCAGCTGATCCTTGCCGAACTCGGCGCGCACGGCCATCAGGCCCGGCATCTCGGTTTCGGCGATCGCGATTTCCTTGCGGCCGAAATCGGCCAGGGTGATGTCTTTCACGACATAGTCGGTCATCGGGCGGTCCTGTCGGAGAGGGTGGTTTGACGGCTCTATAGCCTTCCGGTGGCCTCAGGGCAACCAAGACATAAAGATGTCTTTATATGACTAACCGCCCCAGAACGGCGGAGCCGCCGCCACATGGTCCATCGCCTTCACCGCGGCCTTGGCGGTTTTGGGCTTCTCGGCCTCGCGCAGCGCCAACAGCTGGCGAGCGGCGGCCAGCGCCTTCCCCTTCAATTTCAGGCGTTCGACCAGGGCGCCGGCCACCGCCGCGTCATTCATCAGGCCAAGTTGATCCTGTAGACGCTTCAGGCTCTTGATGAAGCCTTTGCAGGCCTGCGCGTCGAACAACGCGGCGAACGCCTCGGCTGAGTAGCGGAGCTTCTTGGCGGCGAGCCGAGCTTCATGACGACCGGCGTCGTCCTGGTCCGCCAGGTCGGCGCCGCGTTTCAGCAACGCCTTGCGGCGGCGCTCAAGGGCCTTGGCCGCGAAGCGTTCGGCCGGCATGTCGCGGCGCTTGGCCGAAGCCTTGCCGCCCTGGGTCAGCCAGGCGCCGATCTCGACCCAGGCGGTGGTCTCCAGCACCAGCTCGCGGAAACGGCCGGAGGCCACGGCCGCGCAGGCCTTGGCGTGCCCCCGGGCGCGGGCCGCATCGACCGCGGCGAGCAGCGGCGCGAAGTCCAGCGCCGGATCGTCGAACTTGCCGACGTCGGCTGCGAAGACGTCGAAGTCGCGGGCCTCGTCGCAGGCGCCGGCCAGCCATTTCAGTTCACTGGAGATTTCATCGACGCGGCCGTCGTCGACCAAATTCTTGAAGGTCGAGATCGTGCTGCGCAGGCGCCGCACGGCGACGCGAAGCTGATGCACCGCCTCGACGCTGTCGGCCTGGCGCAGCACCACGCCGTTGGCGGCGATCTGCACCAGGGTGTTGCGGGCGATGGCCTGGAAGGCGCCGGCCGCGGTCAGGCCGCGCGCCAAAGGCGCCTTGTCGTGACGACGGGGCGAGCGGTCGGTGCCGTCGATCAGGCCTTGGCCCTGCGAGGCCTTGCCGTCGAACGACAGATAGAGCGGCGCGGTTTTCGACAACTCCCGGGCCAGATCGAACATCGGCGAGCAATCGCCGTCCTTCAGTTCCAGCTCGACCTCGCTGATCCGCCGACTACGATCGCCGGCCTGGACCTCGCCCTCGTCCACCGCCATCTCGATGGTCGCGCCGCCGTAGTCGAACGTCCGCTGGCGCCTGACCACCCGCACGGTGAAGATCGGCGCCAAGCTCGCCCGCTTGGCGGCGGTCGGCAAAGCGTCCTTCAGGGCTGGCAGCGTCAGGTCGAGCCCCTCGCCGTTGATCGGCTTCTCGTGCTCTTCGCGGGCAAAACCGTCACCGCGCTTGAGCGTCTGCACTTTTTTTGAGCCGCCCTCGCGAATCCGCAACGAAATCCGCGCCTGCCGCAGATCGCCCTGCGGGGTGTCAAAGTAGGTTGAAACCAACGTCTTTTCATAGGTTTCGCCGACCGGCGCCGCGGCCAGAACGGCCGCGAGGTCCGCTGGCTCGCAGAGGAACTTCAACTCGATCTCGTCTTCACCCGCGCTCATGCGCTACACGCTCCCGGCTACGCGCGGCTTGCCTCACCCGAGGGCAGATCGCCCATACTGGTGTCGCTTGTTTGAGGAGGCTCCCCATGAACGCTCCAATCGCCCAAGGTTTCCGTCCTGTCGATCCCGCACAGCCACGGCATGACTGGACGCTAGCCGAGGTTGAAGCCCTGTTCGAGCTTCCCTTCACCGAGCTGGTGTTCCGCGCGGCCGAAACCCACCGCGCCTGGTTTGACCCGACCGAGGTGCAGCTCTCGCAGCTGCTGTCGGTCAAGACCGGCGGCTGCGCGGAGAATTGCGGCTATTGCAGCCAGTCCCAGCACTTCGAGACCGGCGTACCGGCCAGCAAGCTGATGGACGCCACCACGGTCATCGCCGCGGCCATGGACGCCAAGGCCGGCGGAGCGCAGCGCTTCTGCATGGGCGCCGCCTGGCGCGACCTGAAGGATCGCGACGTGCCGAAGGTGGCCGCCATGATCTCCGGCGTGAAGGCCCTGGGCCTGGAGACCTGCGCGACGCTGGGCATGCTGACCAAGCCGCAGGCCCAGGCGCTCAAGGACGCCGGCCTCGACTACTACAACCACAACCTCGACACCGGCCCGGACTATTACGACAAGGTCGTCACCACCCGGACCTATCAAGACCGGCTCGACACCCTCGAGGCGGTTCGCGAGGTCGGGATGTCGACCTGCTGCGGCGGCATCGTCGGCATGGGCGAGACCCGGACCGACCGCGCCGGCCTGCTGCACGCCCTGGCCACCCTGCCCGCCCATCCGGACAGCCTGCCGATCAACGACCTGATGCCTATCCCCGGCACGCCGCTGGGCGATTCCGAAGCGGTCGACGGCTTCGAGTTCGTGCGCATGATCGCCGTGGCCCGCATCGTCTGCCCCAAGACCGTCGTGCGACTATCGGCCGGCCGCGAGCATATGAGCCGCGAACTTCAAGCCCTCTGCTTCATGGCCGGCGCCAATTCGATGTTCATCGGCGGCAAGCTGCTGACCACCTCGAACCCGGACAAGGACACCGACGCCGCCCTGATGGCCGACCTCGGCATGAAGCCGATGACCATGAAGACAGCGGCCGTCCCAGCCTAGGCGACTAACGGCGCGCCCCAGGAAGGGCGCGCCGACGAGCGCGCGACTTCCATCCCCAGCCAATGTCGGATCGGGGCTCGGCTATTCGTCCTGCGGTCTAGTTTGAGGCCTCGCCCGCCCCTATCTGCGGGGACGCCCGAAGGAGCCCGCGTGCAGCCCATCATTTCCGTATCCAGCCTGTCCAAGAGCTATGCGGGGGGCTTCCAGGCCCTCAAGAGCGTAGACCTGGAGATCCGCGCTGGCGAAATTTTCGCCCTGCTCGGCCCCAACGGGGCCGGCAAGACCACCCTGATCAGCATCATCTGCGGGATCGTCAATCCCACCTCCGGCCAGGTGCTGGCCGACGGCCACGACATCATCACCGACTATCGCGCCGCGCGATCCAAGATCGGGCTGGTGCCGCAGGAGCTGTCGACCGACGCTTTCGAAACCGTGTGGGCCACTGTGAGCTTCAGCCGGGG
>NZ_JAURWM010000203.1 GCF_030654915.1 Phenylobacterium sp.
AACAGGTCAGGCGGCGTGGCCGCGGCGTCAGCCATCACCGCATATGATGTTCCCGTTCCGTTTCAGGCAAGGTGCTTCTCGACGCAGTTTTGATGTCCGCGTTGCCGCGCTACGCGAGCCACATCCGATATGCCGCGATCACGAACAGTAGGATCGCCAAGCCGACCCAGAGTTTGTTCACTTTCGGCTTGTCGCCCAGCGCCTTTGATTGGTCACTGCGACCAGCGCTCATCACGCGGAAGAACTGCAGGTCCTGGCCGATCTTGCCCTCCGGCTCCCAGCCGCCAAGGGTTTCCGCCAGTTCCAAGGGAGCCATGAACAAGAAGTCTTCGGCGTCGTCGTCTTCTAGGTTCCGCTCGGCGAGATGGCGGTCACGGATCGCCGCGAATTCGCTCGGAGGATCCCCCGCCACGATGAGGCTACCTTCAACCTCCTCGTCGTAAAGCCGGTCGGTTTCGCCCGGCGCTTCGGTCGCTACCGACCAGATCTGTCGGCCGTCTTCATAGCCCCAGACGCTGCTCGTGCAGTCGTTGCCTTCGGCCCTGGCCGCGACCAGCGAAGCGCCTCTAGACAGTTCCGCAATACGATCCAGCGACAACTCATCGTAGTCGGTGACGATGAGCACGCGGCCCTGAGCCGTGATCGCCCATGCAAAGTCGCCTCGCCTCGGATAGTCGAGGGGCTCACCGCGATCAACGAGGCCAAGGCGGGAGAGCACCTCGTCCTTGTCGAGTCCGGTTACGGAAACCCAGTCGTGCGCGTATCCCATGTGCCCCACCCTCTAAAGGTGCAGCCAAATTGTGTTCCCGGTACGTTCTTGTCAAGCTTGGTCAGGCGAGGACGTTTCGGATTCAGGCGCTCGCCTGGTTCTCCAGCCGGGTGAGCCAGTAGTCGGCGTCGTATGTCGGGTCGCCGGTCAGGTAGCGCCAGAGCTTGATGCGGTTCAGCATTTCGAGCCGCCCGGTGTCCTGTTCGAACCAGGGCTCGGGCGCCATCAGGATTTCCTCGATGCTCTCCGGCGGCTGAGCCTTCACATAGAATATCGGCCGCTGGGCCGACTGGGGTTGCAGGGTGGAAAGGTCGAACTGCCGCGCTTGGGATCGGCTCGGGTTCATACGGATCTTGAACATGGTGCGGGTGCGCTCGGCCAGGTTCACGCCGCCGCCGTGCCAGACGCCGGAATGCAGGAAGAGCAGGGTGCCGGCCTCGCAGACCATGTGCTGCTGGCCGCGGATATTCTGATAGCGGCCGAGCGCCACCTCGCTAACCTTGCGCAGATGGGTGCCTGGGATGAACCGCGTGCCGCCCATCTCCCGCGTCACCGCGTGCGGATAGTACATGATCTGCACGTCGAAGGCTGTGCGCGGGTCGATGGTCGAGTCCTGGTGGGTGTGCTGGGATACGCTCTCGCCGCCGGAGTGATAGGCGGGCGGGAATGTCACGTGCAGGAAATGGTGGTCGAAGGTGGGGTCCTCGCCGACCAGGCTGCGAATGGCGCCGGCCACCAGCGGAAGTTCCAGCATGCGGTTGACGGCCGAGCCTTGTGGGTAGGCGCGCGCCAGCGGCGTGCCGGCCGCAACCTCGGGAACGCCTGCCTCGGCCAGCAGCCGGCCATAGGCTTGGCGCAGCGTGGAGTCCGGCTGCGGCGAGGCGATCTCGCCCATCTCCGCCAGGAACTGGGCATTGATATCGTCCGGAACGACGCCATCGAATCGCAGGAACCCACGCGCCGTGAAGCTGGCCATCTGACTGGCGGTGAGCAGGGGCAATCCGGTCATGCCGCAACCTCCACAAGGCGTTCGAAGAAGAACTCGTACTTCAGGTAGCTGACGTCGAACTCCGCGCCGCGTTGATGCGGCAAGACCTGCGAGGCCTGGAAGAGCCGCCAGCCATCCTTCAGAGCATCAACGCCAGTCTTGTAGGGTGGAGTGTCTGTATCGCCGGCCATGGGGCGGGTCTCGCCTGTGCCATCATAGACCGCCCAGGCCACAGTCGGCGCGTCGAGCGCCGAATTGGCCAAGTATAGGACCAGAACTTTCTGGCGCGTCATTTGTCTCTTCCCTGTCCCGGACTGTGTCGCCAGGTTGGCTGTGATCATGGACTCAGGCGCGAGAGCAGGACAACTTCTATTTGTCTCCAAATCGGCTGACGTGGCGGAAGATCAAATTGAGAACGTCGCCGCTGACATCTGGCGTGAACGTCGCTAAGTCCAAGGGGTGAACGCCCCTTCCACCACCCTTGATCTCGCCCCGGCGCTCGTGGTGCTGCCGGGACCGCGCGCCGCCGTCGCTGATGGCGGTGGAACGCAAGCGGTGCGGGCGCCGGATGCGCGCGACCTGTTCGAGCATGGTCCGGTGCTGGTCGCTCACGCCTCGATGACCGCAAAGCGCTTGGGACTCTATGCGCCGGCTCGCGCCTCGGGGCTGTTCGACGCCATGGAGTTGTTCGCCTTCGTGCGGCCGGCGCGCTTCTGCGCGCCGTCGGCGGCAGGTCTGGCCCTGGCGCTGGGCCTGCCTGAGCCCAAGGGCGCGCCGGCCCAAGCGCAGACCCTGCGCGAGGCGGCGCGCGTGCTGCTGGCAGAGATCGCCGCGACGCCCGAGCCCAGCCGGGAGGAGGCCCTAGCCATCGCCGAGACCCTGATGCGGGTCGGCTGGGCCTGGGGACCGCCCATCGTCGCGGCTTTGCGCTCAGGGCCGGTGGGCAACCAGTTCCGGACCTCGGGCCTGGACGTGTGGACCCGGGTCATGGAGTGGGAGGACCAGGCGCCGCCGGGCGAGGCCACCTCCACCCCCATCGCCGGCGAGGACGCGGCCAAGCGGCTGGCCGAACTGCTGCAACGCTCGGGCCTCGACGAGAGCCGTCCGGCCCAGGCCGAATATGCCGCCGAGGCCGCCTACGCCTTCCAACCGAGGGAGCGTGAGGGCGAGCCCCGCATGATGTTGGCCGAGGCGGGCACCGGGGTCGGCAAGACGCTCGGCTATCTGGCCCCGGCCTCGCTGTGGGCGGAGGCCAACGGCCCCTCGGTGTGGATCTCGACCTACACCCGC
>NZ_JAURWM010000210.1 GCF_030654915.1 Phenylobacterium sp.
TGGGATGCTCAAAGCCGACCGGCCCTGGCGAACCAACCAGCCTTGACCCTCAACACAGTCGCCGGCCGTCGCCACGATGAGCGGGGTCGGTGACAAGGTGTTGAATTTTCTCGACCCCGATTGAGTCGGGACCCTAGCACACGGGCCGCCCCGCCAGCCGCGACACCATAGTCTAGCTTGCTATCTTGAATTGCACGCAGGGGCGGATAGATGGCGGCGCGTTGGGCTCTTGTTATGGCCTTGCTGGCGATCCCGATGGGAAGCGGCGCCCTGGCCAAGCCGCCGCCGAGGCCCTCGGTGGCCGAGCAGGCGGCGATCTCCCGTGCGGCCGAGCGGGGCCGGTTGATCTACCCCTATGATCAGGCCGCGTGGCACGCCACCGACGAGATGATGCGGCGGATACCCACGGCCTCGCTCCCAGCCGACGGCGGGTGGGTGGTCGAGCCGCAGGGCGATCTGTTGCGGGTGACCTATTACGGCGTCGAGGGCGAGGCGATCTACGCCCTGTTCCGGGCCGATATGCGCGGGTCCAAGGTGGTCCAGAGCCGCGTCTTCGCCGCTGACGACGACCGCACCCTGACGCGCGAGACCCTGGCGCTGGTCAGGGCGCGCCAGGTGGCGATGAGCCACGGGAACGGGAAGGCGCGCTGCACGAGCGGCCCCTTCAATGTCGTGGTGGTCCCGCGACAGGCGGGCCAGCCGACCTCTGTCTATCTGCTGAGCCCCATGGCCACCGCCGGCGAGTATCCATTCGGCGGCCACTACGAGATCGAAGTCGCCCCGGACGGGGCGGTTGTTTCGGAACGCGCCTTCACCAAGACGTGCCTCGATATCGGCGCGCCGCCGGCAGGCGCCGGGGACGGGGCGATGGCGGTGGTCAGCCATGTGATGGACCCCACGCCGACCGAGATCCACGTCTTCTTGTCGCTGTGGATGGGCAAGCCGGTCGCCGTGATCACCGCGCCGAAGCAGGGCTGGAGCGTCAGCGGCGACCAGATCGAACCGGTCCGGATGAACTGAGGCGCGCTTCGCCCGATCAGCCCGCCGGGGTCTGTAGCCAGGCGATGAACTCGGCGTGGGCGCGGGCGGCGGCCCGCGGATCGAACCGGAAGGTCGAGTCGGGCGTGGTCAGGCGCTCGTCGAAGGCGTGAGTCACGCCTGGGAAGACAATGGTGTCGGTCCGGGCGCCGGCCCGGCGGGCGCGTTCGATCATCGGCTGGCAGCCGGCCTGGCTCTGGACGGTGTCATGCTCGGCGAAGACCCAGCGGACGTCGCCCTTCCAGGTCCAGTCCCTGCGTCCGGCCTGCGCGGGAAATGCGCAGAAGGGATAGGTGAAGTAGATGGCCTCGACCCCCGCCATGGTCCGGCGGAAGCTGCCGTCGCCGGGGTCGCGCAGGGTGAGCAGATCGCCGACCGCCCAGCCGCCGTGGCTCCAAGAGGCGATGCGCAGATGGCGAGGGTCGATACGCGGGTCATCCTGCAAGACGTCGAGGCCGGCCAGGACGTCGGCGGCGCGGTGGAACCCCCTGAGCCTCAGCCCGCTGCACACCCTGATGCGCGCCCAGCGCGCTTCCCAATCGCGGGGGGCGTAGCTGTCGAGGATGGCGGCCGCCCATCCGGCCTTGACCGCCGAGGCGGCGTATTCGTCCATGATAGGGTTGGGCTCGTAGGGGCCGCGAAGTCCCCCGCAGCCATGGATGAGAAGCACCGTGGGGAACGGGCCGGGGCCGGGCGGCGTCACCAACTCCAGTCCCGAGGCCATGAACTTGGCATGGCTGGCGCGGGCGGACGGCGCCAGGAAATGGGGCCGCCAGATCGTCGCGACATAGACCGCCGCTATAGCGACCACGCCGGCCGCCAGCGCCAGTCCAAGCCCCGCCAAGATCCGCCAGCGCCGTTTGGCCATATCCGAACGCCTCCGCCGCCATCGTGGGACAGGAGTGTTGCACGTTCGCGACGGCGCGCCAGGGGGTGCAAAAGTTCCTATTTTGTTCTTATCTTGAGCGTTCTTTCGGGGTAAACTTCACAGGTGCCTTCCTCCGCCGACAAGCCTTGGGTCCCGCCGCGTCAGCGGTTCGTGCCGCCGATGGATCACACGGGAGGCGCGGGCGGATCGCAGTACCGTCGAGAGTTTGGCGAGGTGATCTGTGCACGGATCGATGCCGGAGAGACGCTGAACGCGATCTGCGCCGATCCGGCCATGCCGTGCCGCGCGACACTCCGGCAGTGGCGCAAGATGCACCCTGAGTTCGCGGCGATGTACGAGCGGGTGCGACGCCACTTGGCCGAGGGCAAGATCCAGAATCGGCGACTGAAGCATGTGTCCGACGCCTGGCGCGTGCCGCATGAGATCAGACTAGGTCTGCGGAAGCCCCATTTTGGGGGCAGGAAGAGCACCTATCGGCGGGCCTGGGGCGCGGCGTTCTGCGAGCGGGTGGCGGCCGGCGAGACCATCATGGCGATCACCGCCGATCCGGCGATGCCGTCGGCGAAGGCGGTCTATGGCTGGCTGAAACGCCACGAGGAATTCCTGGACATGTACCTGGAGGCCCGGGCCGAGCAGAAGCGGTGGCTGGAGTTCAACATCGACATGGTCGTGATAGAGGCGACGCCCGCCACCTTCAGGTCGGCCAAGGCCGAGGTCGCTAGGCTGGAGGGCCTGATCGGACGGCTGACGGCCAAGACCTATCGGCCTTGAGGCGGGGGCTGAGGCGGTTGGGGTTTGGAGCGTTCGCTTCCCCGTTCGTCATCCTAGGCCTTGTGCCTAGGACCCCTTGATCGGCTGCAAGGCGATGCCGGGTGGCAGCGTGATTGGCGGCGCATCCCTCTGGTTTTCAGTGCGACCGCTAGAGGGGTCCTAGGCACGAGGCCTAGGATGACGAAGGTTTGAGAGGTGAGCGCGCCTAGATCGGCGCGCCGATGACCAGGGTCTGGTCGCCACGGCGCCGGATGGCTTGCCCGTCGCGCAGGGTGCGGTGGGGGATGGCGTTGGCCGCCAGATAGGCGGCGGCGCGGTCGGCGGCCTGGGCCTCAGGGTGGTCCGAGGCGAAGTGCGGGACGATGGCGAAGTCGACCAGGCCCATGCCCTCCCAGATGATCTCGCGGTCATAGCCGGGGATGATCAGTTCCGGCGCGTCCATCAGGTGCAGGCCGCGCAGGGTCGAGCCGGCCACGCAGGCGCCGGCGCTCCAGCCACCATAGGCCAGGCTGTCCTCGGCGAGACGCCGGGCGAGGATGTGGTCCAGGCCGCTCTGGCGCAGGGCGCGGCGCAACAGGAAGGCGTTGCCGCCCACGGCCCAGACCAGGCCGACATTCGCCAGGTCGCGCTCCAGCGCCGCGGGGTTTGCGAAATAGTCGCGCAGGTCGAGATCGGCGGCGTCCAGGCCGGCCTCGCGCAGCTCGAAGACCGGATCGTGGATCTTGCGGGCGTAGGCTTGGCGCTCGGCGGCCGTGATCATGTCGACGGCGTTGGCGATCACCACGGCCCGGCAGGGGCCGCCGGCCAGGTCCAGCAGATGGCCCGCTGTTTCCTCGCTCCGGTAGGAGGATAGGTAGAACCGCATGGCTCAGGCCCGGCGCTTGAGGACGGCGGTGGCCTGGACGGCGGTGTCGGTCTGGCCGGGGATGATCTCCAGCACCTCGAAATGCTCCTGCGCCATCTGCGTGAAATAGGCGCGGCTGGTCCAGGCCGAGAGGTAGTTGGAGCCCTCCAGCGCGTCGTTCCAGACCACATAGTCCTGCGCGGCCAACAGCGGCGGGACCTCGGCAGGCCCCCAGGCGCGGGCGTAGTCCTCGTCGTGGAAGGTCAGCAGGGCGATCCCGCCGGGGCGCAGGGTGCGGGCGGTCTCGGCCAGCCAGGCGCGGGTCCCCTTCTCGCGCAGGTGGGTGAGGACGGAATAGGCGTAGACGAGGTCGATCGAGGCGGGCGCCAGCTTCACCGGCGGCGTCAGGCGGTTGACGAAGTAGGTCCCGGGCAGGGCGCCAGCGCACCAGTCCAGCAGGCGCCGGTTGATGTCCGAGCCGTGGAAGGTCCCGCCGCCGGCGATAACCTCAGGCGCCGCCCAGCGGGCGATGCGGCCGCAGCCGCAGCCCAGGTCCCAGACATCCAGCGGACCGGTGAGGCCATGCTTGGCGGCCAGGGCCAGGAACCGCTCGGCGTCCGCGCGGCCGCGCTCGGAGAACCAGGCGTGGCCAGAGGCGCCGGCCACCAGGACGATCAGCTCGGCCGGCGGCATCGGCCGCTGGTCGTCGACCGCCTCGCTGGCGAAGCTACGGACCAGCTCGCGCTCCTGGCGGCGGTGCAGCGGACCGATCAGGCCGGTCAGCTCCAGGCCTCGGTGGACGGCGCGGCGCAGCGGATCTCGCATGGGAAAGCCCCTAGGTGAGGCGGGAGACTAAGGCCAAAACCGGCGGCTGCGCCAGGGCCAACACCACCCTGAGTGGGCTTGCGTCACGGGCCGGTCTTGGCCCATGACGGCGCTCACCGCCGCAGTGAGACAGGACAGGGATCGATGAGCCGCTTCTGGAGCCCCCTGGTGCACGACCTGAAACCCTATGTGCCCGGCGAGCAGCCGCGCATCGAGGGGCTGGTCAAGCTGAACACCAATGAGAGCCCGTTCGGCCCCTCGCCGCGCGCGATGGCGGCGATCAGCGCGGCGGCGAATGAGGCTCTGCGGCTCTATCCCGATCCCCAGGCCCTTGCCCTGCGCGAGACCCTGGCCGCCTATCACGGGGTGAGCCCGGCGCAGGTGTTCGTCGGCAACGGTTCGGACGAGGTGCTGGCCCACGCCTTCGCCGCCCTGCTGAAGCACGAGGCGCCGCTGCTGTTCCCCGACATCAGCTACAGCTTCTATCCGGTCTATTGCCGGCTGTTTGGGATCGAGCACGTGACCGTGCCGCTGGACGCGACCCTGGCCATCGACCCGGCCGACTATCGCCGCCCGGCCGGGGCGATCATCCTGCCCAATCCGAACGCGCCAACCGGGGTGGCCTTGAGCCGCGCGCAGATCGCCGGCCTGCTCGCCGAGCATCCCGACATTCCGGTGGTGATCGACGAGGCCTATGTCGATTTCGGCGGCGAGAGCGCCATCCCGCTGATCGCCGACCATCCCAACCTGCTGGTGGTGCAGACCATGTCGAAGTCGCGGGGGCTGGCGGGCCTGCGGGTCGGCTACGCCATCGGCGATGTGGCCCTGATCGAGGCGCTGGTGCGGGTGAAGGACAGCTTCAACTCCTATCCGCTCGGCCGCCCGGCCCAGGCCGGGGCCATCGCCTCGGTCGAGGACGAAGCGTTCTTCCAGGCCGGGCGCGCCGCCGTCATCGCCACCCGCGAGCGGATGACGCAGGGGCTGGTGGAGCTGGGTTTCGAGGTGCTGCCCTCGGCGGCCAATTTCGTGTTCGCGCGGCGCCCGGGCCATGAGGGCGCGGCCTTGACGGCGGCCCTGCGCGAGCGGGCGGTGCTGGTGCGCCATTTCGCCGGTCCGCGCACCGCCGACTATCTGCGGATCAGTGTCGGGACCGAGCCGCAGGTCGACCGGCTGCTGTCGGCCCTGGCCGAGATCGTGGGCGAGGGCTGAAAGCGGTCGCGCGACGCCACGTCAACATCCACGCCGGCTTTACCTCCCCTCGCCTTGCGATAACCTGCCCCGCAAACGCAGAGACAGACGGCTCCTGAAGAGCCGCGAAGGGGAGGGACCGATG
>NZ_JAURWM010000213.1 GCF_030654915.1 Phenylobacterium sp.
CATCGGCGAAATCCGCCGCCTGCTGGATGACGCCGGTGAATCGGTGGACCTGCAGGTCAGCCCGCAGAAGCTGCGGCTCGACTTCGGCGGCGCGGCCCTGACCTCCAAGGTCATCGACGGCAACTTCCCCGACTACAGCCGCGTCATCCCCAAGGGCAACGAGCGGGTGATGATGGTCGACAACAAGCTGTTCGCCAAGGCGGTGGACCGCGTCGCCACCATCTCGGCCGAGAAGAGCCGTTCGGTGCGCATGGCCATCGAGCCCGGCCGCGTGATCCTGACGGTCCGCAACATGGAAGCT
This sequence comes from Phenylobacterium sp., assembly GCF_030654915.1. Taxonomy (GTDB): domain Bacteria; phylum Pseudomonadota; class Alphaproteobacteria; order Caulobacterales; family Caulobacteraceae; genus Phenylobacterium. The sequence goes on from NZ_JAURWM010000213.1 coordinate 302, forward strand.
GGCCAGGCGGTCGAAGAGGTCGAGGTCGAATACGACGGCGAGGCTTTCGAGCTGTCGTTCAACGCCCGCTACCTGCTGGACGTCACCGACCAGATCGGCAGCGAGCAGGCCGAGTTCCGCTTCGGCGGCCCCAACGACCCGGCTCTGGTCCTCGATCCGACGGATCCCAACGTCCAATACGTGTTGATGCCGCTGCGGGTCTAGGACGCTGCGGCTTTAGCGGCTGCAGGTTCGCACTCGCGGCCGGCGCAGAAAAGCCGCCGCGCTTCCGCCGCCGCCTTGGCGCCATGGAAGCGCTCGAGGGCGTCGAGCAGATCGGGGTCGAGGCGTTTCAGCCCCTGACCGCCGGGGCCGATCCTGAAATCCAGGATCACCCTCAGTTCCGCAGGCGTGTATTCGACGGCGTAGGTTCTCGCCATCTCCTCGGCGAGCGCCGGCCGGCTTTCCTGAAAGGCCTGGATGAGCGCCACAGCGCCCAAAAGTTCCGTGTTGCCTGAACTTGGGACGCTGCTCGGGATCTTGAGTTGGTCCGCTAGGCTGTCGATCTGCTGCATCGTCACGTCGGCTTTTACGATGCGGCGGGCCAAGCTCATGGCCTCTTCCGACGGGGCTTTGCCGTGCGGCTCATTGTCGGGGATTGGGTTGAAGTGGGGCGCCGTGAAGCTGGTCGGCTTGAAGTTGATCAGGACGGCGACGGTCTCGCCATCGATGTTGCTATCGACCCGGGTGGAGTCGATCTCGTAGCCATCTGACAATTGCAGTGCAGCGGCCCCGAAATGTAGCCCCTCAGGCGATTCGCGAACCGCGACGCAGGAGTCGAGGCCACCAGAAGGCTGGGCGATGCAGTTGATTTGCGCCCAACCCGACAGGCCAAGGAGGTTCGTCATCGGAGGCGCCATGCTCTCGATGTCGTATTCGGTCGGCTGCCGGCTCCAAGGCGGATTGACCAGGGCCACGCCTTCTGCAGGCCGCCAGCGATCAAATCCGCAGGCCATCTGTGCGCAAAACTTGTCGCGCGCCAGGGCGCTCATGGTTCGCACAAACTGCACCTGCATCGGTAGTTGCGCCATCACAACCCGCATGTGCCGGGCTTCAAGGTCGCTTCCCGTTGGGCTGGACAGGAAATCCAGCAAGGCCTGGAGTTCCGTTTCGGTCATGGTCGCGGCATAGGCGGCGCCCTGGGCCACGCCCCAGGCCGGCGCCGCCGCCCTTGCTCCGCCGCTGATAGCTCGTCGTGCCTGGGCTTTGCTTTGTTGATCGACACCTTCGGCCGCTTGCTCGATCGCGATTTCGGCGGCCATGTCCTGGCGCGCGATCATGTCTCTGGTCAGGAGCGGTGCGAGCCGCGCCGCCAGGATGTCCGCTCCGGGCGAGGTGGAGGCGCCGATGCGCGGAGGTGTGCTGGAGTCGCCTCGGGCATCCTCGGGAAGAACAAAGCGGATGGGAATCCTCACAGTCCCGCTTGGCCGTGGGCGTCCGTTCTCCATCTTTGGGGTCATGCGAAAGCTCTCGGCGAGTTTGAGCGCCGCGCTGTCGAAGCCCAGACCGGGCGGCGTGGTCCCCATGGCGACGCAGTTGCGCAGCCGGCCTTCGGTGGACACCGTGCAGGAGAGCGTCGACCTGCCCTCGATGCTCAGTTGCATTGCCAGCGGGGGGTAGGCCTTGGCGACCTGGCTTCCATCCGGACGCGAGGCCCAGTCGGGATTGACGATCTTCTGGGCATGCGCCGTGCCGCCGCCCATGGTCAGGACGCAGGCGGCGCCCGCCAAAACGCGTTTCCATTTCATAGGTATGTCCCCACAACCCCTGGCTGCGAACCTAACCATATCGGGGGCAAGCTCAAGCCTTCGCGCGTCGCGGCGAAACCCGCTATGACCGGCGCGTGACGGCTTTCACCCATCTGACCCTGACGGATTTCCGCTCCTACCAGCGGGCCGAACTGCCCCTCGATGGGCGGCCGGTGTTTCTGGTCGGGCCGAACGGGGCGGGGAAGACCAACCTGCTGGAGGCGGTCAGCCTGTTCACGCCTGGGCGAGGCCTGCGCGGCGCCGTCGGCGCTGAGCTTGGTCGGCGGATGCCCGGCGAGACCCAAGGCCGCGCTTGGGCGGTGGCGGCTGTCATCGAAGAGGCTGGCGAAACCACCCGCATCGGCACCGGCATCGAAACCTCAGGCGCGGTGCGGCGCACCGTGCGGCTGGAGGGTGAACCCGTGCCGCCCGGCCGGCTGGCCGATCATCAACGCCAGGTCTGGCTCACCCCGGCCCAGGACCGGTTGTTCCTGGAGGGCGCGGGCGATCGCCGCAGGTTCTTCGACCGACTGGTGTTCGCCGCCGAGCCCAGCCACGCGGCCCACGCCTCGGCCTATGAGAAATCCCAGCGCGAACGGATGCGGCTGCTGAGCGACGGCCCGGCCGATCCGGCCTGGCTGACGGCGTTGGAGGCCCGCATGGCGGAGGCCGGCGCCCTGATGGCCACGGCGCGGGCCCGGACCCTCTCAGCGCTGCAGGTCGAGATCGACAGCCGTGGCGACCGGCCGTTTCCGCAGGCGCGGCTGAGTCTCACCGGCGATTGGGAGCGGATGGCCGGCGAGGGCGTCGATCTGGCGGAAATCGAGACGCGGCTGATCCGCGCACTGGCCGGCGCTCGCGAGCGCGACGCCTCGGCGGGGAGGGCCTTGACAGGTCCTCATCGGGGCGATCTGGCGGTGATCCACGCTGAAAAGGACAGGCCGGCGGCCGAATGCTCGACGGGTGAGCAGAAAGCCCTGATTTTGAACCTAGTTTTGGGCCAGGCGGCGCGTCTTTCGCGTGCAGAATCGGCTCCAAACCCTATATTGTTATTGGACGAAGTCGCTGCGCACCTGGACCGCCGTAGGCGGGCCGCGCTGTTCGACGAAATCGAGGCGCTCAAGCTGCAGGCGTTCCTGACCGGCACGGACGAGCATCTCTTCGAGGATTTGAAGGGCCGGGCCCAGGGCGTCCATGTGGACGGCTCAAGCCTGGCGATTCTGGATACCGAATGACCGACGCGACTCAGATTCCCGACAACACGCCCGAGAACAACGGACAGGCCGAATATGGCGCCGAGTCCATCAAGGTCCTGAAGGGCCTGGACGCGGTGCGTAAACGCCCGGGCATGTACATCGGCGACACCGATGACGGTTCGGGTTTGCACCACATGGTCTATGAAGTGGTCGACAACGCCATCGACGAGACCCTGGCCGGCTGGGCGACTCGCGTCGAGGTGATCCTGAACGCCGACGGTTCGGTGACGGTCACCGACGACGGCCGCGGCATCCCCACCGACATCCACGAGGGCGAAGGCGTCTCGGCGGCCGAGGTCATCATGACCCAGCTGCACGC
>NZ_JAURWM010000228.1 GCF_030654915.1 Phenylobacterium sp.
GAAGGCGGTCGGCACCAGCAACACGCCGATCACGAACTCCCGCACCGTCCGCCCCCGCGAAATCCGGGCGATGAACATGCCCACGAACGGCGACCAGGCGATCCACCAGGCCCAGTAGAACAGGGTCCAGTTGGCCATCCAGTCCCGGGGCTCATAGGCGTAGAGATTGAAGGTGCGGATGAAGAAGTGGTCGAGATAGAGCCCGAAATTCTGGACCAAGGCCTTCAGCAGGAAACCGGTCGGACCGGCGATCAGCACGAAGCCCATCAACAGCACCGCGATGATCAGGTTCAGCTCAGAGAGCCTGCGCACCCCGCGGTCCAGCCCGATCAGCACCGAGATCGTCGCCAGGCCCATCACCCCGGCGATCAGCAGGATTTGGCTGAAGCGCGTGCTCGGCACGCCAAACAGGTACTCCAGCCCGGTGTTGATCTGCGCCACGCCGAGCCCGAGCGAGGTGGCGATGCCGAACAACGTCCCGCAGATCGCGAAGATGTCGACGGCGTCGCCGAGCCCGCCGTTGATCTTGTCGCCCAGCAGCGGCTGCAGCCCTGAGCGCAGGGTGAGCGGTAGCCCCTTGCGATGCGAGAAATAGGCCAAGCTTAAGCCCACCACCGCATAGATCGCCCAGGCGTGGACGCCCCAATGGGTAAAGGTGATGACCATCGCCTCGCGCGCGGCGTTGATGGTGCCGGGCTCGGCCTCGGGCGGCGCGATATAGTGCTGAACCGGCTCGGCCACCGCGAAGTACATGAGGCCGATGCCCATCCCGGCCGCGAACAGCATGGCCAGCCAGGAGACATAGGGAAAGTCGGGCTCGACGTCGTCGGGGCCCAGCTTGATCTTCCCGGTCGGGCCGATCGCCAGGAACACCACGAAGGCCAGGAACCCCGCCACGGCCGCCACATAGAACCAGCCGAACGACTCGATCACCCAGCTCTGGGCGTGGGTGAACACATAGTCCGATGTCCCCGGCGCGAAGGTCGCGAGCAGCAGCAGCGTCACGATGATCGCGCTGGCGCCCCAAAAGACCCGAGGGTTCATCTTATGCTCAAGCATAGGCTTCAAGCGCTTGTGCGCCGGTGCGGTTCCTGGCCCGCGTTCAGACGCCTTGCTCACGCCGCACGCTCGACCGCGAAACGACCGATGTCGAGCCCGCTCGGAACCTGGAAGAGGCGCAAGCCGAACTCAGGCAGGATGGCGATCAGGTGGTCAAAGATATCGGCCTGGATCGGCTCGTATTCCGCCCAGACGGTGGTGTTGGTGAAGCAATAGATCTCAAGCGGCAGCCCCTCAGCCGTCGGCTGAAGTTGCCGCACCAGCATGGTCATGTCCTGGGCGATCGAGGCGTGAGTCTTCAGATAGGCCATCACATAGGCTCGGAAGGTACCGATGTTGGTGACCCGCCGGGTGTTCACCGGATCGCGTCCCGCCGCGATCAGCACGGCGTTCGAGCGCTCAAGCTCGATCTGCTTGCGATCCAGATACTCGTCGATCAAGGCGAAGCGCTGCATGTCGGCGCGCTCCTGCTCAGACAGGAAGCGGACGCTGGTCTGGTCGATCAGCAAGGCCCGCTTGATGCGTCGTCCGCCGGTGTCGAACATCCCCCGCCAGTTCTTGTAGGACTCCGTGATCAAGCGATGGGTCGGGATCGTGGTGATCGTCTTGTCCCAATTCTGCACCTTGACCGTATGCAGGGCGATATCGATCACATCGCCGTCGGCGTTGAGCTGGGGCATCTCGATCCAGTCGCCGACGCGCAGCATGTCGTTCGACGTCAGTTGCACCGACGCGACCAGGGATAGGATGGTGTCCTTGAACACCAGCAGCAGCACCGCGGCCATCGCGCCGAGCCCCGACAGCAGCAGAAGCGGCGACTGCTCCATCAAGGCCGCCGCGATCAGAATGGCCGCCCCGGCGTAGATCAGGATCTTGACCACCTGGACATAGCCCTTGATCGGCCGAGCGCCGGCGTCCGGACGCCGCTGATATGCCTCGTTGACAAGGTTGAGTCCGGCCCCGACGGCCAGGGCGATGGTGAGGACCATGAAGGCGCCGCTGACATTGCGGACCACCATGATCGCGGGCTCGGCCAGATGGGGCACCGATCCCACGCCGCGCGCGACGATGATCGCTGGCACGACATTGGCCAGCCTCCGAACCATCTGGGTCAGCGCGTGCGACCCGCCCGTGTCCCAGGCCGCCGCGGCGCGCCGGAAGATGCGCCGCATCGCCTGCTTCACGATCAGGTTGGCCAGGGCCGCGGCGACGGCGAGAACCGCCACGCCCACCAGAGCTTCCAACCACGGAGGAAGGGGCGATAGAGCAATGAGATTGTCGAAAATGGGCGCGTCTCTCGTTTCCAGCCGCCCGGCGCCGTCAAGGACGGCGAACAGCGGCGCGCACAGCGGACCTTTAGAGATCAAGCCGCTGTAGCGACAACATCAGGACCGTGCAGGTTGCGCACCCGACCATATTGATCGGACACCTTTTGGATTTCGGAGTTACATCGCATCAAGGGCCTGGGAATATCCAAGCCACGCGGTCTCACTCACATCCTATGAACGCGAAACCTATACAATGGCCCGGGATCAAGCCACCTCATCACCCTGACAATCCCGTGAGGCTCGTTACGCGCTACTCAATATTTTTTTGGGGCGCGACCGCGAAGACTGAAAAGATCGCCTCGCCACATTTGAGCATGCTCCACGCCTGGTCGCGCGGCCCCTGTTCCCTGACGCACCAAGGAAAACGGCCCCCTCGCCCAGGGCCGTAAACCAGCCAGAAACCTTGTCACATTTCCCCCCACGCAATCCCTGACGGGCTCAGGGTTTGATGATGTTTTTACAAACCGCTTTACATCCCAGGTCATCGACCCTATTTCGCATCGCTCCGGCGGACCCGATGTCCTCAAAAAGCGCTGCTAACGCCGGCTAGGTTCAACTGCCAATGGGGGTTACGTGAATTGCACACGTACCATAAGCCCCTGGACCTGGTCCGTCAGCGGCCTCCGGAACGTCCTGTCGCAATAGCGCGACCGGACGCGGTGGCCACGGCGGCGCGCTGGTTCCAGGAAAATTTCAAGGGCGACGTCTTCTACGCGGTGAAGGCCAATCCTTCGCCATGGGTCATTGAGGCTTTGGCCGCCAATGGCGTGACGTCCTTCGATGTGGCCTCGATCCCCGAGATCGAGCTTGTGGCGCAGTTCGCGCCGGGTTCCCGCATGGCCTTCATGCACCCGGTCAAGAGCCGCGCCGCGATCGCCGCCGCCTATTTCGATCATGGGGTTCGCACCTTCGCGCTGGATACGCACGAAGAGCTGGCCAAGATCCTGGCCGCCACCGGCGACGCCAAGGACCTGAACCTGATCGTCCGTCTCGGCGTCGAGGCGGAGGGCGCGACCTACTCGCTGTCGGGCAAGTTCGGCGTCGATGCGCACCAGGCTCCTGGCCTGCTGCTCGCCGCGCGTCGTGCGACCCAGGACCTGATGGGCGTCTCCTTCCATGTCGGCAGCCAGTGCATGCGTCCGACCGCCTATCAGGCGGCGATGACCCAGGCCTCGCGCGCCCTGGTCCGCGCCGGCGTGTTCGCCGACGTGGTGGACGTGGGCGGCGGCTTCCCGTCGGTCTATCCCGGCATGATCCCGCCGGACCTGGCCGACTACATGGACTCCATCGACCGCGGCTTCGCCGAGATGATGGTTCACGAGACGACCGAGCTGTGGTGCGAACCCGGCCGGGCGTTGGTGGCCGAAGGCTCGTCGATCCTCACCAAGGTCGAGCTTCGCAAAGACGACGCGCTTTACCTGAACGACGGCTCCTACGGCTCGCTGTTCGACGCGGCTCACACCAAGTGGCCGTTCCCGGTAAAGCTGCTGCGCCACGAAGACGGTGAAGCCTTTGAAGTCGAGGGGCCGCTGAAGCCCTACCGCTTCTGGGGTCCGACCTGCGACTCGATCGACCACATGCCTGGTCCGTTCTGGCTGCCGGAAGATGTGCGCGAAGGCGACTACATCGAGATCGGCATGCTCGGCGCCTATGGCGTGGCGATGAACACCCGCTTCAACGGCTTCGGCGACGCCGAAACCGTCGAGGTGAGCGACGCGCCGATGGCCTCAATGTTCGGCCTGGCCCAGCGTTCGATTCCCCTGCCCCGGCAGGAGAACCAGAATGTCGTGAAGCTGTCGCGTGCGCGCGGGAAGAAGCGTCGGCGGAAATAAGCCGGCTGCTCAGCTATTATAGGCGCGGCCGGTCGCTCCGTCCCGGTCGCGCCTCTTCCATTTGGACGGGCGCTCAAACTCCAAGGGATCTTGAAGAATGAACGCTGACGTTCAAAACACGAACCGCAAGGCTGAACTGCTCTCGACCACCGTCGAGCACGTGGCGATCGACCAGTACGACGCCCGTCCGGTCATCGACGCCATGCGCAAGATGAGCTTCACCAGCCGCGACACCGCGCGTGCGGCCGACATCCTGACGATGTCCCTCGAAGACAAGCAGTGCTCGACCTGGCTCACCCTCGCGGGCTCGACCAGCGCCGGCGGCTGCATGCACATCTACCGCGACATGGTGAAGTACGGGATGATCGACGTCGTGGTCGCCACCGGCGCCTCGATCGTGGACATGGACTTCTTCGAAGCCCTCGGCTTCAAGCACTACCAGTCGGAAGCTCAGAACCCGGTCGACGACCGCGACCTGCGCGCGCTCTATATCGACCGCATCTACGACACCTATATCGACGAAGAAGAACTGCAGGCCTGCGACGCCACGATCTATGATCTGTGCAACGCCCTGGAGCCCCGCCCCTACTCGTCGCGCGAGTTCATCTTCGAAATGGGCAAGTGGCTCGCGGCCGGCAACGCCAAGAAGCCCGACTCGTTGATCGAAACCGCCTATCGCGAAGGCGTGCCGATCTTCTGCCCGGCCTTCGTGGATAGCTCGGCCGGTTTCGGCCTCGTGAAGCACCAGGTCGAGAAGATGAAGGCGGGCCAGCCCTACCTGACCATCGACGCGGTCGCTGACTTCCGCGAACTGACCGACGTCAAGCTGGCGGCCGGCACCACCGGCCTGTTCATGGTCGGCGGCGGCGTGCCGAAGAACTTCGCCCAGGACACCGTGGTCTGCGCCGAGATCCTCGGCCACGAAGCCGAGATGCATAAGTACGCGGTCCAGATCACCGTGGCCGACGTGCGCGACGGCGCCTGCTCGTCCTCGACGCTCAAGGAAGCCTGTTCCTGGGGCAAGGTCGACGTGACCTGGGAACAGATGGTCTTCGCCGAAGCCACCACCGTGGTTCCGCTGATCGCCTCGGACGCCTGGCATCGCGGGGCGCACAAGAACCGCACCAAGCCCCGCTGGGCCAAGCTCTTCGAAAAGAAGGCTTAGAGCACTTCAGACGGCCGGGGTTTCGCCCCGGCCGTTTTCGTTTCCGGGTTGGAAGCGCTACACCTAAGGCTTGGTGATCAGGGCCGCTTGGCGGTGACGATCCAGGTGGCCGAGGCCAGCATGACGCCTTGCGGGGTCACGTATTGCGCCAGAGCCTCGCGAATGGCGCCGACCACCCCGTCCTTGAGCTCTGGGTTCTCGCGCAGCACCGCGCCCAGCGGCCCGACCCGCAGCGACATGGCGACGGTTTGCTCTAGATCGTTGCCACCGATCAGCTGGTCGTGCGGCTGTATGTCGATGTCCACGAAACCGGCCGCCGCCAGGATGGCGCGCAGACGCTCGGGGTCGGCGAATGCGAAGGGTCCCGGCGCGGTGGGGTCGGCCGGCGGCGGCATCGGCGGCAGCAACGGCAGGGCGGCGAACATCGGCACGCTCATCCAAGGGTTCTCCAGCATCGGCCGCCAGCAGACAAAGGCCAGGCGTCCGCCTGGCTTGAGCGCCGCGGCGATGTTGCCGAAGGCCGACGTCGGATCGTCGAAGAACATCACCCCGAACCGCGAGAAGGCCAGGTCGAACCCTCCGGGCGGGAAGGCCTGGGTCTGGGCGTCGGCCGCCAGGAAGCTGACATTCGTCGCGGCCGCCTCGCCGCCACGGCGGCGCGCGACCTCCAGCATCGGCTCCGAGATATCGACGCCCAACACCTGGCCGGCGGACGCAACGCGCTGGGCCAGCTCCAGACTGGTCTGGCCGCAGCCACAACCGATATCCAGCACTCGCTCACCCGCCTTGGGCGCGCCGGCGTCCATGGCCCGCTGGCCCAGCGGCTCGATCTGGAGATCCAGACGATCCTGCAGCGCCGCCCAGGTGGCTCCGGCGCTGTTGTTCCAATAGGCGATCTGGTCGGCGTTGGCGCCGCTTTCGACTGTCATGTCCGCGTCCCTATCCGGAAAGGTCTAGATGCCAGCGTACCACTCGTAGCCGCGGTCTTCCCAGAAACCGCCCTTGCCGCCGCCGAGGTGGGCGAAGTCGGCCACCGCCTCGATGCGCATCACGTACTTGGCGTGCTTATAACCAAGCTGGCGCTCGACCCTCAGCCGGACCGGCGCCCCGTGCTTCACGGACAGCGGCTCGCCGTTCATCTCGTAGGCGAGGATTGATTGCGGATGATAGGCGTCGATCAGGTCGATGCTCTCATAGTAGCGTCCCAGGTGCTCGGGCACATTCGGATCCAGCGTGTCGGCGCAGTGCAAGACGACGTAACGCGCTTCATCCCTCAGCCCGGCCTTGTCCAGCAGCGGCCCCAGCCGCGCGCCGCTCCACTTGCCGATCGCCGACCAACCCTCGACGCAGTCGTGGCGGGTGATCTGAGTGCGGGCCGGTTCGGCGCGCAGCTCCGCCAGGCTCAGCGACAACGGCCGCTCGACCAGCCCGTCGACCACCAGCCGCCAGTCGGCGAAACCGCCTTCAGCCAGGAGCCGGTAATCGGGGTCGCCCGGCGCGGTCGAACCATTGGCGCGGAAGTCGGGCGAGATCTGGCTCTCGGGAAACTCCGCCGCCAGGGCCGTGCGATTGGTGATCAGCCGCTGGGCCCGGCGGGTCAGACCCTCCGCTCCGGACAAAGTCTTTTGCACGCCCGGATTCATGGTGAGCTTGTCGCAGCCCGACAGCAACGCGCCGCCCGCGGCGGCGCCCAGGCCGGCGAGCCAGCGGCGGCGGGTGGTCGGCATCAATCCTCTCCCTGGCGAATGGCGAAGCGGCCAGTGATCATCGAGCGCAAGCTGTTCACCGGGCTGGAGACCAGCACCATCAGCACATGCACCACCACGAACAGCACGATCAGGCTGGCCGACAGAAAGTGGAAAGTGCGCGCCGACTGACGGCCGCCAAAGAGCTCCGGCGCCCAGGGCCAGGCCGCGTTCAGGCCGGGCGACATGGCAAGGCCCGTCAGCACCATCATCGGCAGCAGGACGAAGATCACCGCCAGATAGGTCACCTTCTGCAGAGCGCTGTAGCGCCGCGCGGCCTCGCCCTTGGGGAACCGCAGCCGGGCATGATCGGCGATCTCGGCCAGCAGGTGGCGCGCCTGAAGTTGATCGCGGTCCGGCAGCAGGTTACGCCGCACATGGCCGCTGGCGATGTTGGCGCTCAAATAGACTAGGCCGTTCAGGGCGAAAACCCAGGCGAAGAAGAAGTGCCAGCGCCGCCCGTCGGCCAGGCTGCGGTAGGTCGGCAGGGTGGTCCAGGCAGGAAAGCCCCGCACCTCATCGCCGGAAAAACCGAGCACGCCCGTGGTCTCGAACATCGCCGGCCCGATCTTGGTGATCCCGACCGGCTGGCCGCCTCGCTCCATGGCCACCATCGCCGCCCAGGGCCGCGCGAAGGTCGAGGTGTCGCCCCAATAGAGGGCCGGATGCGCGTTGAAAATCTGCAGGCCGCTGGTCAACAGCACGAGCAGCGCCAGGACATTGATCCAGTGCGTCAGCCGCGTGACCAGGCTGTGCCGCTGGACGAGCACGCTGGCGGAGGGGACTGACGGCATCTCGGCTCCTTAGAGGTGACCCAGTTTGTCACGTAGCAAGTACGGCGCCCACCTCCAGGCGGATGCGCACAGCCGGGCTTAACAGGTGGCGCCCCCCGCCCCCGCCCCCTAAGGTCCCGGCTCAATTTTCGGGGAGTATCGAAGTGTCTGACGAGAACGTCGAAATCTGGAGCGGCGGCGTCAACACCTGGGAATGTGACGAGATGGGCCACATGAACGTCAGGTTCTGGGTGGCCAAGGCTCAGGAGGGGCTGGCCGGACTGGCCGCCCGGCTCGGCATGCCCCGCGCCTTCGCCGCGGACGGCGAGGCCACCCTCATCGTCCGCGAACAGCACATCCGTTTCCTGCGCGAGGCCAAGGCCGGCGCGGCCCTTCATATGACTGGCGGCGTCATCGAGATCGGCGAAAGCGATGCGCGCCTGCTGCTGGTGATCCGCCATGCGAGCGGCGAGCCGGCGGCCACCTTCCAGCTCCTGGTCGAGCACGCCACGGCCCGTGACATGCGCCCCTTCCCGTGGTCGGCCCGCATTCGCGAACAGGCCAAGGCGTTCCGGACGCAGGTTCCGGCCTTCGCCGCGGCCCGTAGCGTCGATCTCTCGCCGGTCGTCCCGACCGCCAGCCTGCCCCGCGCCACTGAGCTTGGCCTCACCCGCGTCGGCCTTGGCGTCATCGGCCCGGCCGAGTGCGACGTGTTCGGCCGGATGCGACCCGAGATCTTCATCGGCCGCGTCTCCGACGGCGTCGGCCGACTGTTCGGCGAGACCCGGCCTGGCCCTGAACCCATCGGCGACGAGGCGCCCGCCCGGATCGGCGGCGCCGTGCTGGAATACCGCGTTCTTCACCTGGGCTGGCCCGAGGCCGGCGACGGGGTCGAGCTGCGCTCCGGCTTCGCCGGCTGCGACGCCCGCACCCGCCGGGTGGTGCACTGGATGCTCGATCCAGAGACTGGCGCGCCCTGGGCCAGCGCCGAGGCGGTGGTCATCTCCTTCGACCTCGACACCCGCAAGGTCGTCGACATCAACCCCGACGCCCAGGCCGCCTTCATGGCCAAATGCGCGCCAGGCTTGGCGCTGTAGGCCGTACCCGTCAAATCCCTCTCCCTCGGGAGAGGTTAGGTGAGGGGGCGACGCGCGGCGGCGCTCAACCGACGACCGATCAATGAGGCGAAGAGGCCGCGGCCCCCTCACCCGACCTCTCCCCGCCGCCGGGGAGAGGAGAAGTCACCCCACCGCCTTGCGCAGTTCGGCCAGCACCAGGTCCGGACGCTCCATCGGCAGGAAATGACTGGTCCCCGGAACCACCTCGGCCTCGATACGGCCGGCGTCGACTAGGGCGTCGAAGCGCGGGTCCTCGCGGCAGGTCGAGCCGAACTCAGCCTTCAGGATGCGAATCGGAACCTGCGCCCGTTCGAAGGCGCCCCAGGTGTCATGGGCGTGGGAGCTGAAGTTCGAGGCCTCCCACTCCGGGGCGCAGGACAATTCGACCTCGCCGTCGGGCCGTTCGCGAAAACCGTCGGCGACGTAGTCGGCCAGCATCTCGGCCGTCCAGGTCTTGAAGGCGCCGCGCCCGGTATAGGCCTCGATCACCGCGGCGCGGCTGGCGAAGATCGCCCGGCGTCGCCGCGCGCCCTGGACCAGCGGCGAATTGGCGAAGGCCTCGGGGTCCACCCCGCCGTCGGTCGGCGAGGGCACGACCACCGGATCGAACAGCGTCAAGCCGCGCACCCGCTCGGGCGCCTCTGCTTGAGCCAGCACGCAGGCGGTCCCGCCCATCGAATGGCCCGACAGCACCACATCGCGCAGGTCGAGCGTGGACATCAGCGCCAGCAGGTCGTCGCGCAGCCCGTCCCACGAGGTCCGCCCCGCCGTTTCGGCCGGCAAGGTCGAGCGACCATGGCCTCGCTGGTCTACCGCCAGGATGCGGAAGTCGTCGGCCAGGGGCGCCAGGATCGAGCGATAGGTGCGGGCGTTGAAGCCGTTCGCATGGACAAAGACGATGTCGAGCGGCCGCGAGGCGTCGCCGAACTCGATCCCAGCCATCGCCCCGCCGCGGCCTTCGAGCTCGATCATCCGCGCCCGAGGCGCATTCGTTAACGCCGAGTCCATGCAAAATCCTCCGTCGACCCGCCCAAATCGGCGGCCCAGAACCTCGAAATCACATTCACCCACAGTTAGCCAACCCCCTCAAACGCCTTGGTTTCTAAGGGCCGGGTGGCCTTGGGCCGAAAAGTGATCACGAGGGCGTGAATTAAAGCCTTGCCCTGAGAGCAAAGCGAGGCATATTCCAGACCTGCGCACGCGACGTTGGTCATCAGGACCGCCTTCGTATGTTGCTCCTAACTCCGTTTCCAGGGGACCTAGAAACATGACCACCGACATCCTCCGCAAGCTGCTCGTCGCCGGCGCCGCCGTCGCCGCTCTCTCCGTCGCCGCCTGCGGCAAGCCCGCTGAAAAGGCCGACGCCGCCGCCGCCGAAGCCACCACCGAAGCTTCGACCGCCGCTGCCGCCGCCGACACCGCGACCGACGCCGCGGCCACCGCCGCTGACGCCGCCGCCGACGCCTCGAAGGCCGCTGGCGACGCCGCTGCCGCCGCTCCGGCCGCCGCTGCCGACGCTGCTGCCGCCGCCGCTGCTCCGGCCGCTCCGGCCGACGCCGCTGCTCCGGCCGCGAAGTAAGTCTTTCGAACGCATTCTTGCGTTCGGTAGCGAAGGGCCGTCCCTCGGGGCGGCCCTTTTCGTTTGCGCGCTATAACGCCTAGATGAGCGCCGAATCCCCCCTTACCTGGACGCCTGACGGCCAGCCCCGCTCCCGTCTCTACGGCGATGTCTATTTCTCCGCCGAGGATGGACTGGCCGAGACCCGCGCGGTTTTCCTTGAGGGCTGCGGCCTGCCGGAGGCCTGGCAAGGCCGCTCGGCCTTCTGCGTCGGCGAGCTCGGCTTCGGCACCGGCCTCAATATCCTGGCGCTGCTCGACCTCTGGCGAACGACCTCGGTGCCAGGTGCCCACCTCCATATCTTCAGTATCGAAGCCCATCCGATCACCGCCGCCGAAGCCGGCCGGGCGCTCGCCCATTGGCCTGAACTGCGGGATCTCGCCGACCTGCTCGCCGCGCGATGGCCCGGTCAGGCCCGGGGCTTCCACCGGATCGACTTCCCGGAGGCGCGCGCCACCCTCGACCTGGCGGTGATGGACGTCGAAAGCGCGCTGGCCGCCTGGAGCGGATCGGCCGACGCCTGGTTCCTCGACGGCTTCTCCCCGGCGCTCAATCCCGACATGTGGCGCGAGGAGATCATGGCTCTCGTCGCCGCCCGCTCGGCGCCCGGCGCGCGGGCCGCGACCTTCACCGTGGCCGGCGCTGTTCGCCGCGGTCTCGCCGCCGCCGGCTTCGAGGTCGAGAAGCAGCCCGGCTTTGGCCGCAAGCGCCAGCGGCTGGAAGCCAGATTGCCCGGCGAGCCCCCCCTCCCGCCAGCCCCGCCGCGCGTGGCCGTGATCGGCGCGGGAATCGCCGGCGCCTCCGCGGCCCGCGCCCTGCGCGCGATCGGCTGCGAGCCGGTTGTCCTGGACGCCGAAGGCGCGGGCGCCGGCGCGTCCGGCAATCCCGCCGCCCTGGTCACCCCGCGCCTGGACGCCAGCCTTGATCCCGTCGCCCAGCTCGCCGCCCAGGCCTTCGCCCGGGCGGTCGATCTCTACAAAGCCCTCCCAGCGACGATCATCGCGCGCGGCGTGCTGCAACTGGCCGCCTCCGACAAGGACGAGGCGCGGTTCGCCAAGATCGCCGTCTCCGACATCTTCGAGCCGGACGCCCTTGCCCCCCTGGACGCCCCGGAGGCGAGCGCGCGGCTGGGCGAGGCCGCGCCCGCCGCCCTCGATCTCGCCGCGGCCCTGGTCATAGAGCCCCAGGCGGTGCTGCCGGCTTGGCTCGGCCCGGTCGCCCAGGCCAAGGTCGCCGCGCTTGGCCGCGAGGGCCCGGCCTGGGTGCTCCGCAACGCCGCCGGGGACGAGATCTTGACCGCTGACGTGGTGGTCCTCGCCGCCGGCCCAGCCAGCGCCGCGCTTTGGCCAGGCCTGGAGCTCGGCGCCGTTCGCGGCCAGGCCAGTTGGACCACAAGCCCCTCGCCCATCCAGGCCGCCGCCTGGGGCGGCTATGCGATCCCCACGCGCAACGGCGCGCTGTTCGGCGCCACCCACGACCGCGACGACACCACGACCGAGGTCCGGGACACAGATCACCTGCGCAACCGCGCCACCCTGGCTGGCGCCCTCCCAGGCCTGGCCAGCCAGCTTGAGATCTCCCCTCTGAAGGGTCGCGCCTCGATCCGCGCGACGACCGCCGACCACCTGCCCTGCGCCGGCCCGGCCGCCGGCACGCCCGGCCTCTTCCTCCTGACCGGCTTCGGCTCTCGCGGGTTTTCCATGGCCCCGCTGCTGGCCGAGCACGTCGCCGCCCTGGCGCTTGGCGCTCCATCACCCTTGCCGGCCATTGCGGCCCGCCTGGTGGACCCGGATCGATTCCGCTTGCGAGCCGAACGTCGCGGTCGCAATTTCATCCCAGGCGGGCGGCGAGAGCCATAACGCGTCTAGGGAGATTCTGATGACGACAGCTTCAGTCTGGGTCGCGGCCAGCGCCGCCCTGCTTCTGGTCGGGGCGTGCGCCAGCACCGATCCGAACAACCCGCGCGCCTCGAACCCGAGCCGCCAGTGCTTCTTCGCCAACAGCACCAGCGGCTTCACGGCCATCGACACCCAGACCGTCAATGTCCGGGTCGGGGCCAGGGACGTCTACCGGCTGGACCTGATGGGGACCTGCCCGGACATCAATTGGAACCAGCAGATCGCCTTGGTGTCGCGCGGCAGCTCGTCGATCTGCACCGGCACCGGCGCCACCATCGTCACCCGCGGCCCGACCGGGCAGCAGCGTTGCCCGGTACGGATGGTCACCAAGCTCACGCCTGAGGAAGTCGAGGCGCTGCGTCCTCGCGACCGGCCCTAGAGCGCAAAAAGGGCGTCGCCCCGAAGGACGACGCCCAGTTGCTGGGGGGCTCGTAGCGCCGAGGCGCCCCGAGCAGACGTGATCGCCAGGCCTAGAAGCGCTTCCTGAGCGACATCGAATAGACCCGGCCCAGCGGGTTCCCGCTGCTGGGGTCGTAGTTGTACTGAGTGCCGATCGCGAACGGCGGATCCTCGTCGAAGATGTTCTGGACGGTCAGGGTGGCCGTCGTCTCCCATGGCAGTTCGATCCGATAGGTCAGGTCGTGCTGCCAATATTCCGGGATCTTGATCGAGGTCTTCAGCGCGGCGGCCAGGGCGATGGAGTTGGTCTCCACCTGGGTGGTCGAGGACACGTGACGCACCTGCCAGCGCAGATTGTGGATGCCGCCGGACCAGTTCAGGAAGGCGTTGGCCCGCAGCCTGTTGTAGCCGGTGAACAGCGAGGCGCGGTAGGTTCCCGCCCGTTCCTGCGTCCCGGCCGCGTTCGAGGGGAAGCCTTCGATCAGATAGGGGTCTTCATCGTACTTCAGCAGATAGGTGCCGTCGAAGCCGGCGGTGATATCGCCGCCCCATAGTTCGGCCACGTCCATATTGGCCTGGAAGTCGACGCCCGAGGTCTTCACCCGCCCGCCGTTGATGTACTGGGTGCGGTAGGACAGGATATTGGCCCGCCCGCAAGGTCCGGAGAAGGTGAACCGGTCCTGGACCTTCGCATAGGCGGCCTGCCCGCAATTGCCGGTCGGCGAACCGCCGGGGAACATGACGTTCAGGAGGTCGGCCGTGGCTTCCGAGGTCAGCGCGTCCTTGAAGTCGAAGCTCCAGTAGTCGACCGTGGCACGGAACCGCTGGAAGCTGATCGCCGTCCCCAGATTGTAGGTCAGCGCTGTCTCCGGCTCGAGGTCCGGATTGCCGTAGAGGTCGTTGGCCCGGTAGGTGCCGTTGGCGTTGGTCAGACCGCGGGTGAAGTTGGTGGTGGTGATGGTGGCCGCGGGCGCACGGTAGGTCGTGCCGACCGATCCCCGGAACGCCAGCCAATCGATGGCCTGCCAACGGACAGAAGCCTTCGGATTGAAGGTGTCGCCCTGGCTCTCATAGTGCTCATAACGGCCGGCGACCGTCAGCTGGAGGTCGTCGGTGATCGGGAACAGCATCTCGCCGAACACCGAGCTGATCTTTCGGTTGACGTCGTAGGGTCGCAGATTGGCGTTGAATAGGAACGGGCCATTGGACGTGGTCGGGCAAGGCGGCGCGCCGTCGCCGAAAGGTGGCGAGTCCACGCAAGGCGTGGCGTTGGCGTCATAGAAGACGTCCGGATCCTGGATGGTGCGGTCGTAACGGAACTGCCCGCCAGCCGCCCAGGCGATCGTCCCACCGGGCAGTTCCCACGGCAGTTCGCCGTTGAACACCGCATCGGCGACGAACAGTTCCGAAGAGATTTCGTTGCGCTGCTTTTCGTCCATCCAGGCGGCGACGGCGGCGCGGTTGGCGGCGGCGTCGTTGAAGCCCGGAATATTGCTGCTGGCGACATAGAACGGGTTGGGCGCGACCTGACTCTGGCTCTGGTCGAAGGCGTTGGTGAACGGGTTGAAGTAGAAGCAGCCCATCGCCGCATTGCCGGCGTTGGCGGTGAAGTTGGCGGTCTCGCCGGGGGTGCACTGGTCGGCCGCGCCGTCCCGGCTGGCGAAGCCGCGCAGCGCGAGCTGCAGCCGGTTCACCGAGAGGTCCTCAAGGTTATAGTTGTAGTCCTGCTTCTGGTAGGTCAGGGCCACGTCGAAGCCGAGACCGTTGTCGAGCTTACCCTTGAAACCGCCCGACACCCGCGCCGTATCGACCTTGTAGGTGTAGTGGGCGTGCTCATCATCCGTATACGGATTGCCGCCAAACCCCATCGGCCTCCAAATGCTCTGACTGGCGGCCACCCCGTTGGCGAGCGCGCTGGCCATCCCGGCCCGAGCTGTCGCCAAGCCCGCCGCGCAGGACGCGGCGTCCACGCCGTAAGGCAGGACCGAGCCGTTGCAATTGGCCCCGTTGACCTGGCTGATCAGGGCCAGAAGACCTGGATTGGTGTTAGGGATGTAGAACCGCGACTGCTCGCCGGTGCCCGTCGCCGGGATCGGCGAGACGCCGCCGCCCGCCGAAGCGCCTGACGCCAGCTGCGGCGCCGGGAACTGGTTGGGTCCAGTCACCGCCCAGCTCTGCATCGGGGTCTCGTGCATCGCGTACAGCACTTCGATATTGGCGGAGATGTTGTCCGTCAGATCGAAATTGAACTTCCCGTAGGCCTGATAGTGGTGCTCGTCCTCAACCAGGTTATCGAAAGTCGTGTACTGGAAGTTGCAGACATTGCTGTCGGGAACCACCGCCCGGGCGCCGATCAAGGTCGTCAGGCTGTAGGGCGCGCCGCCATTGGCCGCGCAGCCGATGTCCGGCAGCGTCCCGGTGAAGCTCGCCGAGGTGAAGCCGGTGTTCGGGGAGCCGACCGGCGCCGTCGTCGCATAGTTATAGCCGCCTGGATTGCCGGTGGCGGCCCAACCGCCGAGCGGGTTCTCCAGGAAGCCGTCCACTCCGGTGCGGATCGCCCAATCCCGCTCGAAGATCGGCAGCTCCGAGCGCCGCCGGTAGCCCAGGGTGACCAAGGCGTCGCCCCAATCCGCCTTCTTGCCCCAGGCCAGCGAAGCCTCGTAGTCGCCGTTCGAGCCCTCGATCGCCTGGTATTGCCCGGTCACCTCGAAGCCGTCGAGGTCGGTCCGGGTGATGAAGTTGACGACCCCGCCGATGGCGTCCGAGCCATAGGTGGCCGCGGCCCCATCCTTCAGAACCTCGACCCGGCCGATCGCCGCGGTCGGCAGCAGGTTAATGTCGACCGAGTTCAGGCCCTGCGGCGACACAGGCACGCGCCGGCCGTTGAACAGCACCAGGGTGCGCGCGCCGGTCACGGCAGAGTTCAGACTGCGCAGGTTCACGGTCGCCGCGCCCGAGCCGGAACCGAAGCGGTTGTTCTCGCCGATCACCGCCCCCGACGACGGGATGGTCTTGATGAACTGCACCATGGTCGGCGAACCACGGGCCTCAAGTTCCTTGGAACTGATCACGTCGACCGGCAGGGCCGCGTCCTCAGGGGTGCCGGCGATAAATGAACCGGTGACGATGACCTCTTCGACGGTGGAGTCGCCGCGGGCTTGGGCTGCGGCCCCTGTGGCGCCAATTGCCATGGCGACAGCCAGAATTGAGCCGCCGCAGAAATATCTGCTCTTCAACATTTTGGTTCCCTTCCCCCTCGAGAGCCGCCCGCGTCTAACGCGCGAGCTTTCCGACTCCAGAGATCAGCAACCATCCAACAGCGATATGCGAGGCGCTAGATACTTTTCGGTATTGCAACATAGCGTTGCCGATGGTGGCCTTCCGCATCGCTAGCGAGAGTGATCAACAGTTACAAAACATTGTTCGGATTAGTTTTATCAGCCGATATGGCGTCGAATCCGTGACGTAGCCTAGGTTTCAGCGCTGCAAGCAATCTAGGCTTTGGTATGCGTCGCCGTTGCCGCCTTGGCCGTTCGAAGGTCTCTTTTCATCGCTGGAGGGCTAACGCGGCGGAAGCTTGGCGGCGAGGTGTTGCATAAAGGCCTCGCAAAAACGCGCGCGACTGAACGAGACATACCCAAAATAAGAAACGCCGCCCTCTCTCGAGGACGGCGCTCCCGGTGTCTTCAGTCTTCTAGAAGCCTAGAAACGCTTCTTCACCGCGACGGCATAGACCCGGCCCAGCGGATTGGCGCTGGAGGGGTCGTAGTTGTACTGAGTGCCGATGGCGAAGGGCGGATCCTCGTCGAACACGTTCTGGACGCTAAGCGTCGCCGTCGTGTCCCAAGGCAGCTCGACCCGGTAGGTCAGGTCATGTTGCCAGTACTCGGGGATCTTCGTCGTTCCCTGAGTCGCAAAGGCCAGGCCGATCGAGTTGGTTTCGATCTGGTTGACCGAGCTGGTGTGGCGAACCTGCCAGCGGACGTTGTGGATCCCGCTGGACCAGTTCAGGTACGCGTTGGCGCGAAGCCGGTTGTAGCCCGTGAAGATCGAGGCGCGGTACGTACCGGCTCGCTTCTGGGTTCCCGCCGCAGGCGCGTCGATGCCCTCGATCTTGTAGGGATCTTCGTCGTAGCTGAGCAGGTAGGTGCCGTCGACGCCGGTGGTCAGGTTGCCGCCGAACACTTCACCGACGTCCAGGTTGGCCTGGAAGTCGAGGCCCGAGGTCTTCACCCGACCGCCGTTGATGTACTGGGTCCGGTAGGACTGCACATTGGCCCGGCTGCAGGCGCCGTTGAACGTGAAGCGTTTCTGAAGCTCGGCATATTGCGCCACGCCGCAGTTCACCGCCGCACCGCCAGGGAACATGGCGGCCAGCATATCGGTCGCCGACTCCAGCACCAGCTGGTCCTCAAAGTCGAAGTTCCAGTAGTCCACCGAGGCGCGGAAGACGCCGATCTTGGCCATGGCCCCGACGCTGTAGGTGAAGGCGGTTTCCGGATCCAGGTCCGGATTGCCGTACTGGTCGTTAGCGCGCCAGGTGCCGTTGGCGTTGGTCAGACCCCGCGTGAAGTTGCTCTGGGTGATGATGGCCGAAGGCGCGCGATAGGTGGTGCCCACCGAACCGCGCAGGGCGAGCCACTCCATCGCCTGCCAGCGGACCGAAGCCTTCGGATTGAAGGTCTCGCCCGTGGAGGCCGAGTACTCGTACCGGCCAGCCAGGGTCAGCTCCAGGTCGTCAGTGATCGGCAGCAGGGTTTCGGCGAACACCGAGCCGGTTTCACGCGACACCTCGTATTGAGCCAGATTGGCGTTGAACAGGAACGGCCCGGTCGGAACCAGGCAGAACGGCTGGCCGTCGCCGAACGGCGGCGAATCCACGCAAGGCGTGGCGTTGACGTCGTGCAGGCTGTCGGGGTTTTGCGAGATCCGATCATAGCGATACTGGGCGCCGGCCGCCCAGCGGATCGCACCACCACCCAACTCGATCGGCAACTCGCCGTTGGTCACCAGATCGGCGACGAACATGCGGGTCGAGGTCTTGTTCACCAGCCGCTCATCCATCCAGTCGACGACGGCGGCGCGGTTGGCGACCGCATCGTTGAAGCCGGGGATGTTGCTGCTGCCGACGTAGAACGGGTTGGCTGGCACGTTAGACAGGCTTTGGGCCATGCCATTGGTGAACGGGTTGAAGTAGAAGCAGCCCGCGGCCGCGTTGCCCGCGTTGGCGGGGTTCAACGCTTCGGTCGGGGTGCACTGGTCGGCTGCGCCCGCACGGCTGGCGAAGCCGCGAAGGCCCATCTGCAGGCGGTTGACCGAGATGTCTTCCTGAACCCGAGTGTAGTCCTGCTGCTGATAGGTCAGCGCCAGGTCCCAGCCGATGCCGGCGTCCAACTCGCCCTTGAAGCCGCCGGAGACACGGAAGGTGTCGACCTTGTAGCTATAGTGAGCGTGCTTATCGTCGGTATAGGGGTTGCCGGCGAAACCGATCGGGCGCCAGGAGGTCTGGCTGGTCGCCACGCCATTGGCGGCCGCGCTGGCCAGCCCAAGACGCGCCTGGGCGAGGCCGGCGGCGCAGGACGCCGCGTCGACACCATAGGGCAGGACCGTACCGTTACAATTGGCGCTGCCGATCTGGCTGATCAGCGCCTGCAGTCCGGGGTTGCTGGCCGGAATGTAGAACCGGCCCTGGTCCGATGGCGGGCTCGCCGGGATCGGCGAAGTGCCGCCCGCGAGCAGCGGGGTCGGGAACTGGTTCGGTCCCGTGACCGCCCAGCTCTGGTTGGGGGTGTCGTGCATCGCATACAGCACCTCGACATTGGCCGAGAGCTTCTCGGTGATGTCGAAGTTGAACTTGCCGTAAGCCTGGAAGTGATCTTCCTTTTCGATCAGATTATCGAAGACCGTGTACTGGAACTGGCAAGAGTTCGCATCGGGGTTGAGCGTCCGCAGACCGATCACGGCGCTGATGTTATACGGCGCGCCGCCATTGGCCGCGCAGCCGATGTCCGGCAGGCCGCCCGTGAAACTGGCCGCCGTGAAGCCGGTGTTCGGCGAGCCGACCGGCGGGGTGGTCGCGTAGTTGTACTGCCCCGGATTGCCGGTGCTGGCCCAGCCGCCCAGCGGGTTTTCCTTGAAGCCCTCGACGCCGGTGCGTAGCGCCCAATCGCGCTCCTGGATCGGCAGCACCGAACGATGGCGATAGCCCACGGTGACCAGGGCGTCGGCGTTGTCCCACTTCTTGCCCCAGGCGAGGCTGCCTTCGTAGTCGCCGTCCGACCCGGAGATCGCCTGATACTGGCCCGTCACCTCGAAGCCGTCGAGATCGGTGCGGGTGATGAAGTTGACCACCCCGCCAATGGCGTCCGAGCCATAGGTGGCGGCGGCGCCGTCCTTCAACACCTCGACCCGGCCGATCGCCGCGGTGGGCAACAGGTTGATGTCGACCGCGTTCAGGCCTTGGGGTGACACAGGTACCCGGCGACCATTGAACAGGACCAGGGTCCGCGACCCCGTCGACGGCGAGTTCAGGTTGCGAAGATTGATCGTCGCCGCGCCGGAACCCGAACCGAAGCGGTTGTTCTCGCCGATGACGGCGCCCGACGAGGGGATGGTCTTGATGAACTGGACCATCGTCGGCGAACCGCGGGCCTCAAGTTCCTTGGAACTGATGACATCGACCGGTAGGGCGGCGTCTTCAGGCGTCCCGGCGATGAATGAGCCGGTGATCACCACCTCCTCGACCGTGGTCTCCTGGGCCGCCGCGAAACCGGACACCCCAAACGCAAGCGCGACAGCCAAAATTGACCCGCCGCAGAAATAACTGCTCTTCAACATCTATGTTTCCTTTCCCCCTCGAACCGGCGTCACGATTGAAATGTGGCGCTTGTCTTTGTTCGAGTACGGCGATCATCCGTGGAGTTCAGCGGGGGTGCCAGAGTGATGTTTTTTGAGTTGCAATCCCGAAATACTTAGGAATGAAGCATAGATTTTTGACAAACCTGAGAAATATGTCGAGTTTCAGCGTACCGGCCACAGGATAAATCGCCAGACCTGTCAGAATGGATTTTAAGCTGTTGGTTTCAATGCAATTTTGCGTCGA
>NZ_JAURWM010000233.1 GCF_030654915.1 Phenylobacterium sp.
GCGCTGACGGCGGCGGCGATGACGATCGGCCCGACGAGGGCGAGTTTGCGGTCCCGTGACCCCAGTCTATTGTTTGGCATCGTCATAGCCTAGCAGATCGGCGCCGAGTGCTTACAACCCCCAACGGACCAAAAACGGCGAGATATCTAGGCAGGCGTCAAGCCCAAGCGCCCCAGGTGGGTCGGATCTACGGATGACTCACCCGCAAATTGTCGCCTTGCTGGTCCTCGTGGCTGTGGTCGCGGCGTTGATCTGGGGCAAGGTGCGTTCGGATATCGTCGCCTTAGCGGGCGCAGCCGTCCTGCTTGCGACACAAACGATCAGGCCGGTTGAGGTGCAGGGCGCGTTTGCGAGCCCGGCCATCATCGCCTTGGCCTCGCTCTTTGTGATCGCCTACGCCATGGAGTTGTCGGGGCTGCTGGGCCTGCTTATCCGCGGCGCCGTCCGACTCTGCGCCCGGTTGGGCGCGCTCGGGGTTTGGATCGTTATCGGAATTGCGGGAGCCGCATCGGCCTTCCTCAACAACACGCCGATCGTCGTTCTAGCTGCGCCGGTGGTCCGAGATGTCGCCAATTCTATGGGGCTCTCGCCCAAACGGTTCCTCATCCCTTTGTCCTATGTGACCATTTTGGGCGGCGCCTGCACCTTGATCGGCACGTCCACCAATCTTCTCGTCAACGACATGGCGCGAAACGCCGGACAGCCGGGTTTTGGAATGTTCGAGGCGACGCCGGTCGCGCTAGTCGTGGCGGTCGTGGGCGGGCTCTACCTGTTTCTGTTCGGTGGTCGGCTACTCACGCAGGAGGATGATCACGTCGCTGGAGAGGCTCCGCTCAAGGCCAAGTCGGCCACGGGCGACGACCCTGATATCTTTCCGCTCGACCGCCCTTTCAAGCCCCTGCAAGCCTTCGCGTCGCTGGGGGTGTTTGTGCTTGTCGTTCTCGTTGCGGCCTTGGGGATCACCCCAATCGCAGCATCGGCCTTCTCCGGAGCGGTGGCCCTCGTCCTGATGCGAGTGATCAGCGCTGAAGACGCCTACAAGGGATTGCGGCCCGAAATCCTGTTGCTCATCGCCGGGATGGTCGTGATCGGCCTGTCGCTTGAAGTAACTGGCTTGGCGGCGTTGGCGACCAACACGCTGGTCGGCTGGGTGAATTCACTTGGGCCGCTGCTCGCCCTGGCCCTGCTCTACGGCGTCACTCTTTTTCTCACTGAAATGCTCTCCAACGCCGCCGTGGCCGTGCTGTTGACGCCGGTGGCGGTTGCGCTCGCCGAAAGCCTGGGGGTCAATCCTCGCCCGTTCCTGGTCGCGATCATGATGGCCGCTAGCGCTGCTTTCGCGACGCCGTTCGGATACCAGACTAATGTGCTGGTCTACCAGTTGGGCCGTTACTCCTACATGGACTTCGTGCGCATCGGCGTGCCGTTGAATCTGTTGACTTGGTTGGCCGGCGTAGCTGTCATTCCCCTCTTCTTTCCCTTTTAGGGCGAGTCTCGCACCAAATCCTCACGTAATTGTCAGGCTTCGGCGGTGGCGCTGGCTTGGTGCTCGCGATAAGATGCGAGCTATCAAGAACATAGAAACAATGAAGAAGGAGGGCTGTCTTGGAGACTGTTCTCGTTATTTGTGATGATCAGAATTATTCTTCTGAAATTCTGAGCAGGCTTTCGTTTGAAGGTATGAATTCTCTGGGTCCCGTTTCGACGGCTGGCATGGCGCTAGCGCTTGCAGCTCAGACAAAGCCGACGGTGGCGATTGTCGCCGGGACCCCCACGGGGCGACGAGGCGGCGCCGAACTGGCCAGCAAACTGTTGAGCGATTGGGGCGTCCACTCCTGGCTGATTGGCGCCCAAGGGGGCGAAGCGCCGGAGCCTGCGATGGCTGATTGGGCGCCGCCGCCAGAGCAGTTGGACCGTCTGCGCCGCGCGTTCGCCTAAGGCCAGCGCTGCCGCGAAGGCCTGCGGCTCGCGCCTATCCGAACGCTTCACGGCTTCCGACAGCGTTGGAAGCCCCGCCTGAAAGACATCGCCATCTCTGACTATCCGCTTGACCTTCCGGTGCTGCAGCCATGGCTGCAGGCCCTGCTTGGCCTTGGGCTTTTGGCCTTGGTCGCGTTCCTGGCGAACCTCGTCGTCAAACTTGTCATCCTGCGTCTCTTCCGGCGAATTGTGAGCGCCTGGGGGCACGTCAATGGCGAATTGCTAACCCCAATCACCGACAGGCTGGCCAATATCGTCCCGGCGATCGTGGTCGCCCGCGGAATAGGCGCCGTCCCCTATCTGCCTGAGGCCCTCGTCACGGTGTCGCGCAATGTGGCGAGCGCCTTTATCGTCATGACGCTCGCCTTGGCGATCGGCGCCGCCCTCAATCTGCTCAATGCACGTTACCAGCAGCGTCCTGACGCCGCTCTGCGACCGATCAAGGGCTACGTGCAGGTGGTCAAGATCCTGATCTATGCGGGTGCGACAATCCTGGTCGCGGCTGCTCTGATGGAGCAGTCGCCCCTGTTGCTGTTGTCGGGGCTGGGCGCGATGGCGGCGGTGCTGATGCTGGTCTTCAAGGACACCATCCTGTCGCTGGTGGCGTCGGTGCAATTGACGTCGAACGACATGCTGCGCGTCGGAGACTGGATCGAGATGCCCCAGCTCAACGCCGACGGCGATGTGATCGACATCGCTCTGCATACGGTCAAGGTGCAGAACTGGGACAAGACAATCACCACCATCCCGACCCACCGGCTGATCACCGAGTCCTACAAGAACTGGCGAGGGATGTTTGACACCGGCGGTCGGCGGATCAAACGCGCCCTGCTGATCGACCAGACCAGCGTCCGGTTTCTCTCTCCGGTGGAGCGCGCGACGCTTAAGAAGTTCACGCTGATTGATGAGTATCTTGATCGCAAACAGGTCGAGCTCGAACGCAGCAACGCCGCGTTGGTCGAGGCAGGGTGCGACCAAGTCAACACCCGTCGGGTGACCAACATCGGCACCTTCCGGGCCTACGTCCTGGCCTATCTGAAATCCCATACCGCAATCGCCCAGCACATGACCCTACTGGTTCGCCAGTTGGAACCTGGTCCGCAAGGTCTGCCTCTGGAAATCTACGCGTTCACCAACACGACGGCCTGGGCGGACTACGAGGCGATACAGGCCGACATCTTCGATCACCTGATCGCAATTCTTCCAGAGTTTGGTCTGCAGCTTTTCCAAGATCCCGGCGGCCAGGACATTGCCCGATTGATATCAGCAGAGCGCTTGCGGCAGCTGGCATGACGCTGCACGGCGTGCTCATCGGCGCGCGCTCGCGCGGGG
>NZ_JAURWM010000254.1 GCF_030654915.1 Phenylobacterium sp.
CTGGGCGCCATCAGGCGGCCCATCACCACCTCGTTGCCGAGCACCTGCCAGGTGCGGCCGGACTTCACCGAGTCCTTCAAGCCGGCGGCGAGCCAGGCTTCCTGCGGCCGCCCCATCATCCGGCGGCTCGGATCGTTGAGCTTGACCTTGAAGGCGGCGACCTCCGCCGGCCCGCCAGGCGCGGGCAGGTCGCGGTCATAGTTCAGTTGCTGGTCGCGAGCGGTCAGGCGCGTCTCGACCATGAACAGGCTCATCAGGTCGCCGAACTGGAAGGCCCGGTTGATGGCGAAGCCGCCGCCCGTCGGTTCGCGGATCGGCATCCACTCGTAATAGGCCTTGATCGCGCGCGCCTTGCGCTCGCTCCAGTCGCCCTCGGTCTCGGGCTGGTGGTTCTGGGCGCCGTGCTCGTAGCTGTCATTGGCCGTCTCGTGGTCGTCCCAGACCACGATCCAGGGCGCGCGGGCGTGGGCGGCCTGAAGCTGGGGGTCGGACTTGTACTGAGCATGCCGGCGGCGATAGTCGGCCAGCGAGACGATCTCATGGTTCGGATCATGCGGCCGCTCGACGGCGACGGCGGAGTTCATGCCGTAGGAATCGGGTCCGCCATATTCATAGATGTAGTCGCCTAGGTGCAGGATCGCGTCGACCCGCGGCAGGTTGGCGATGGCCTCATAGGCGTTGAAGTAGCCGTTCGGGTAGAGCGAGCAGGAGGCGACGGCGAGCACCACGTCCTTGGTCGGGCCGGACGGCAGGGTGCGCGTGCGGCCCATCGGCGAGGTCACGCCGTTGGACTCGAACTCGAAGGTGTAGGCCCGGCCGGCGTCCAGCCCGCCGACATCGACCTTCACCGTCCAGTCGCGCCCGGCGCTGGTCGTTCCCTGGCCAGACTTGGCGCCGCCGGCGCGGCGGTCGAGCGGATTCAAGCGCCAGCGATAAGCGATGTCGCCGGTGGCGGCGCCTGCTGGCGTAATGCGGGTCCAGAGGATCACGCGATCCGCCAGGGGATCGCCCGAGGCCACGCCGTGCTGGAAAGCCACCCGCCCGGAGTATCGGGCGGCGTCCTGCGCGATGGCCGGCGTCGCAGCGCCAAATCCCAGCAAGGCCAGGGCCCGTCGACGATCGATCCGCATCCCGTTTGTCCCCCACGCGTTGCAGCTAAGCTCGCAGCGCTACTGGAAGAGGATGACAGCCACATGTCTAGCGAAGGTCTTCACGCCCCGCGTGAGAAACTCTCAACCCATACCCTCAGCATGCACCACGCCATCACCTCGCTGATCGAGGAGTTGGAGGCGGTCGACTGGTATCGGCAGCGGGCCGACGATTGCGAAGATCCAGCGCTCAAGAAAATCCTGCTTCACAACGCCCACGAGGAAATCGAGCACGCCGCGATGGTGTTGGAGTGGATCCGCCGCAACGATCCGGAATTCGACGACCACCTGAAGACATTCCTGTTCGCCGAGGGCTCGATCACCGAACAGGAAGAGAAGTCGAAGTAGCGCTCTGGGTGGACAGCCGCGGTGAGGAAATCGACGACTAGCACGGCTCCGAACTGCTAAGGCTCGACCCCGCCGCCGAGGAAACCGCGCCATAATGCGCCAGCATCCGACCAGAGACATCGCCCCCAGCGCCATCGAAGCGGGAACGGGCGGAATGCCGCCTAACCCATCCAGGGGTCTGGGTTCAGGCGGACACCTCCAACGGTGAACCAACCGACGATCGAGGATGACGACCTCGCGCCCGAAGGCCTCGATATCGGGGACATGGTCGCCAGGGTCGTGACGATTCCGCCGGAAGGCGCAGGCGCCCGCCTGGACAAGACCCTGGCCGAACATGTGGACGACCTCTCGCGCGCGCGGATCCAGGCCCTGATGGCCCAGGGCCTGATCAGCCTGGGAGGCGTCGTGCTGACCGACGCCTCGGCGAAGGCCCAGCCCGGTGACTATCAGGTGCTGATCCCACCTCCCGCTCCGGCTGTCCCCCAGCCCGAGGCCATCCCGCTATCGATCCTCTATGAGGACGCCGATCTGATCGTGGTGGAAAAGCCGCCGGGGATGGCGGTCCATCCCGCGCCGGGCAACGAGACCGGCACCTTGGTCAACGCCCTGCTGCATCACTGCGGCGACAGCCTGTCGGGGATCGGCGGGGTCGCGCGTCCCGGCATCGTCCACCGGATCGACAAGGAAACCTCCGGCGTGCTGGTCGCGGCCAAGTCCGACGCCGCCCACCAGGGGCTTTCGAAGCTGTTCGCCACCCACGATATCGAGCGGGTCTATGTCGCCCTGGTGCGTGGCGCGCCTCATCCGCCGAAGGGCACGATCATCAGCCGGCTCGGACGTTCGACCCATGACCGCAAAAAGATCGCGGTGCTGAAGACCGGCGGGCGCGAGGCGATCACCCACTACCGGACCGAACGCACCTTCGGCCCGGTCGACAAGCCGACGGCGGCGCGCATCTCTTGCCAACTCGAGACCGGCCGCACACATCAGATCCGTGTCCACATGGCTTCCCAGGGAACGCCGTGCCTGGGTGATCCGGTCTATGGCTCAGGCCCGCCCGCGGCTCCCGTTCGCGAGGCGATCGCCCAGGCCGGACTGAAGCGCCAGGCCTTGCACGCCGCGGTGTTGGGCTTCGTCCACCCGGTGACCGGCGAGGTTCTGAGGTTCGAAAGCCCCCTCCCCGCCGATATGGCGCAACTAGAAGCTAACCTGTCAGCTTTGTAAGAAAGCTTGTGCCCCAAACGCCTTGAAGCCGCCCCGTTCGGCCTGTACAAATACCTGAGTTGAGCAGTCGGATTTTCAAGCCGTCGGTTTCTCCCAACCGCGGCCTTACGCCCACCGTAACCAATACCTATCTGAGGGATTGGAGGGGGCAGATGGTCTCGCGCGCATGGCGCGCTGAGCGACTTGAAAACCCGCCAATCTAAGAGGGGATACGTTCATGGCCGCGACCACTTCGCTATCCGTCATGTCGCCTGATGGCGGCCTCAGCCGGTATCTGACTGAGATCCGTAAGTTTCCGATGCTGGCCAAGGACCAGGAATTCATGCTCGCCAAGGCTTGGCGTGAGCACGAGGATTCCGACGCCGCCCACCAGCTTGTCACCAGCCACCTGCGCCTCGTGGCGAAGATCGCCATGGGCTATCGCGGCTACGGCCTGCCGATCGGGGAAGTGATCTCCGAAGGCAATGTCGGCCTGATGCAGGCCGTGAAGAAGTTCGAGCCGGACAAGGGCTTCCGCCTGGCGACCTACGCCATGTGGTGGATCCGCGCCTCGATCCAGGAGTACATCCTGCGGTCCTGGAGCCTGGTGAAGATGGGCACGACGGCGGCGCAGAAGAAGCTGTTCTTCAACCTGCGTAAG
>NZ_JAURWM010000268.1 GCF_030654915.1 Phenylobacterium sp.
ACCCGCAGCTCGCCGACGCACCGGGCGCCGAACACTTCCGCGGCGAACTGGGCGAGGTGGTCTTCGACCGTGTGGTGTTCGGCTACGCCAACCCGCCGCGGCCGCTCTATGACGGCTTCACCCTGGTGGTGGCGCCAGGCGAGCGGGTGGCGCTGGTCGGCCCGACGGGGGCGGGCAAGTCCACCTTCGTCAAGCTGATCCAGCGGCTCTACGACTTGCAGGGCGGCCGGATCCTGATCGACGGCCAAGACATCTCTAGGGTCAGCCAGGCGAGTCTGCGGCGGGCGATCGCCGTGGTGCCGCAGGACCCGGCCCTGTTCCACCGTTCCATCGCCGAGAACATCAGCTACGCCCGGCCAGACGCGACGCCGGACGAAGTGATCTTGGCGGCCAAGCGGGCGCGAGCCCACGACTTCATCTGCCGTCTGCCGAACGGCTACGAGACGCCGGTCGGCGAGCGTGGGGTGAAGCTGTCGGGCGGCGAGCGCCAGCGGGTGGCCATCGCGCGGGCCTTCCTCGCCGACGCGCCAATCCTGGTGCTGGACGAAGCCACCTCGTCGCTGGATGTGGAGACCGAGCGCCAAGTGCAGGAAGCCATGGAGGAGCTGATGGTCGGCCGCACCACGGTGGTCATCGCCCACCGGCTGTCGACCATTCGCGGCGCCGACCGGATTTTGGTCTTCGATCAGGGCCGGATCGTCGAGGAGGGCCGCCACAAGGACCTCATCGACATGGGCGGAGCCTACGCCCGGCTGCACGCGGTGACGGAGGGGTTGGGCTGATGAGTTTGTTTGCCTTGACCCTTCCCGCCCGCATCGTCATCGGCGGGCTCTTGTCCCGGCGATCCATGGACGCGGGGCTGTCCGAAGAAGTCAGCGGGCGCGGTGTCTATGGATGGCCGACACAAGTGGTCGGCCATGACGAGCTTGTGGTGGGCAAGCGAAACGCGACGCGCGTCGAATTTGTGATCCAAGCCAGGGAAGCCGTTCCGTGACCGAGCATTACGAAGACACCGAGGACCAACAGAAGCGGGTCCTCTCCAACGGGAAGGTTCTGGCCTTCATCGCCTCGTTCTGGCTGCGGCGGCCGTGGCTGCTTGCCGCCTGCATCCTGCTGACCCTGCTGTCTGTCGGGTTCGACCTGGCCTTGCCCTGGGCGGCTGGGAAACTGGTCGATGCGGTGGCTGCTGGCCCGGCCAGCCAGGAACTCGCCTGGAGCGCCTGGGCGGCGTTCGTCGGGGTCTATCTGGCCTTTGCGATCATCCGCAACATCAGCTTCCGGTTCTGGAACCCGCTGGCGGCGGCGAACATGCAGGAGATGACTGACGAAGGCTTCAAGCGCGTGCAGTCGTTCTCGTCAGACTGGCATGCCGACACCTTCGCCGGCTCTACGGTGCGTCGCCTCAGCCGCGCGATGTGGGGCTACGACATGGTCTCCGATGCGGTGATCCTTTGGCTGGGGCCGGCCCTGCTGGTGCTGTTCGGGCTTTCGGGCGTGATGATCGCCCGCTGGCCGACCGTGGGCCTGTTCTCGCTGACGGTGGTGGTGCTCTACGTCGCTTCCAACCTGATCCTGACCGCGAAATATGTGCGGCCGGCGAACCTGAAGTCGGTCGCGCTCGATAGCCGGATCGGCGGGGCGCTGGCAGACTCCCTGTCCTCGAACCCGACCGTGAAGGCGTTCGGCGGCGAGCAGCGCGAGGAAGAACGGATCGGCGGCATCACCGCGCTCTGGCGGCGACTGACCCTCAACACCTGGACCCGGTTCATCAATGTCTGGCTGTGGCACAACCTGCTGCTGGTGGTGTTGCAGGCTGGCCTGACGGGCTTGTTGCTGCGGCTCTGGGCGCGGGGCGAGGCGACGGCGGGGGACGTGGCCTTCGTCATCACCTCGTTCATGCTGATGAGCGGCTATCTGCGAAACATCGGCGAGAACATCCGCATGATGCAAAAGGGCCTGGACGACGTCGAGGACGTCGCTCGCTTTGCGCAGACCGACGCCCAGGTGATGGACGCGCCGAACGCCCCGGCCTTCGCCGGGGAACTCGGCGAGATCATCTTCGACCGCGCGACCTTCCGCTACCAGTCGGCCGACGAGCCGCTCTATCGCGACTTCTCCCTGCGCATCGCGCCGGGCGAGCGGGTGGCGTTGGTCGGGCCGACGGGGGCGGGCAAGTCCACCTTCGTCAAGCTGATCCAGCGGCTCTACGACCTGCAGGGCGGCCAGATCCTGATCGACGGCCAGGACGTCGCCAGCGTCAATCAGGGGGCGCTGCGCCGGGCCATCGCGGTGGTGCCGCAGGACCCGGCGCTGTTCCACCGCACCATCGCCGAGAACATCAGCTACGCGCGGCCCAACGCCACGGACGAGGAGATCGCGCTCGCCGCCAAGCGGGCGCGGGCTCACGACTTCATCGCCAAACTGCCGCTCGGCTACGACACCCTGGTCGGCGAGCGCGGTGTGAAGCTGTCGGGCGGCGAGCGCCAACGGGTGGCTATCGCCCGGGCCTTCCTGGCCGATGCTCCTATCCTGGTGCTGGACGAGGCGACCTCCTCGCTCGACGTCGAGACTGAACGTAAGGTGCAGGCGGCGATGGAGGAGTTGATGGTGGGGCGCACGACCATCGTCATCGCCCACCGGCTGTCGACCATCCGCGGCGCCGACCGCATCCTGGTCTTCGACGAGGGCCGAGTGGTCGAGGAGGGCCGCCATCGCGAACTGATCGACAAGGGCGGGGCCTATGCGCGCCTGCACGCGGTGAGCGAAGGCTCCGTTTGACGGCGGGCCGAGGAACGATGCTAGAAACCCCCGGGGCCTGCGGCGGCCCTGGGGGAAGAGCATGACCTATGTGGAACAGGTGGTTCAGTGGCTCCGCCGACGGTTGGACCGCGATCCACCGCTCGCTGATCCCCGGCAGTTGAACGAGGTCCTGCGGGTGTTGGCCATCTGGCGCTCGCGGGCCATCGGCGAAGCCTATGTCCGCCATCATGGCGCGAAGATCATGCAGGGGCCTTTCGCCGGCATGGACTATCTGGCCACGGCGACTGAGGGTGCGATAACCGCCCGCTTGATCGGCACCTACGAATCCGAACTGCATCCGCACATCGACGCCTTCGTGAAACAGGACATCGACTGCGTGATCGATGTCGGCTGCGCCGAGGGCTACTACGCGGTCGGGCTGGCGCGGTTGATGCCGCGGGCGACGGTCTACGCCTACGACATCCAGGCCAAGGCGCGTGCCGCCTGCGCCGAAATGGCCGCCATGAACGGCGTCGCCGATCGAGTGATCATCGGCGAGGAATTCAAGCCCGAGGGCTTCGAGGCGTTCAAGGACCGGCGTTGCCTGGTGATGATCGACATCGAGGGCGCCGAAGACGATCTGTTGCGCCCCGACCTCTCGCCGTCACTGGCGCAGATGCCGTTGATCGTCGAGACGCACGACGTTTACCGCCCTGGCGTGTTGGATCGGCTGATCGAACGGTTTTCGCCCACCCACGACATTGTGCGACTCGACCCTCAGCCCAAGACCTTGCCGTTGCCGGGCTTCCTGAAAGGCGCAAGCCATCTGGACCAGCTGCTGGCGGTCTGGGAGTTTCGGCTCCAAGCCACGCCGTGGCTGGTGATGACGCCAAAGGCGTAACCCCAAGCTCAGCCGGCCTTCTCGGTCGCGATCCAGGCGTCGATGCGGCGTTCCAGCATGTCCAGTGGCATTGGACCGTGCAGCAGCACCGCGTCGTGGAAGCGGCGGATATCGAACTTGTCGCCCAGCTCGGCGCGCGCCTTTTCGCGCAGGGCCACGATCTTCATCTCGCCGGTCTTGTAGGCCAGGGCCTGACCTGGCCAGGAGACATAGCGCGCCAGCTCGACCTCGATGTTCAGCGGGGACAGCGCGGTGTTGTCGGTAAAACAGGCGCGGGCTTGGTCGAGAGTCCAGCCCTGCCAGTGGACGCCGGTGTCGGCGACCAGCCGGCAGGCGCGCCACATCTCGTAGGACAGCCGGCCGAACCGCTCATAGGCGTTGCGATAGATGCCCATCTCGCCGCCCAGCTTCTCGGCATAGAGACCCCAGCCCTCGATGAAGGCGCTGACGTCGGCCTCGCGGCGGAACATCGGCACCCCCTGTGCTTCCTGGCCGAGCGCGATCTGTAGGTGGTGGCCGGGCACGGCCTCATGCAGCGTCAGGGCCGGCAGTTCGTAGAGCCCGCGCTGGTCGAGCTTGTAGGTGTTGACCATGTAGCCGCCGGCGATCCCCAGCCGCGGGTTGCCAGGGAAGTAGCGGCCGGTGGTGTAGTCGGCCTCGAGGTCTGCTGGCACCGGGCGCACGCCATAGGTCAGGCGCGGCAAGGTGGCGAACCAGCCTGGCAATTGGTCGTCTATACGCTTGGCGATCTCCGAGGCCTTCTCCAGCAACTCCTCGCGCGAGGTCGCATAGAATTGTGGATCGGAGCGTAGGAAGGCCTGGAACGCGGCGAAATCGCCCTTGAAGCCGCTCTCGGCGATCACGCCGTCCATCTCGCCGCGGATCCGGGCGACCTCATCCAGGCCGTTCTGATGGATCTGGTCGGGCGTCAGCTTGGTCGTCGTATGGTCCTGGACCAGCCAGGCATAGTAGCGCTCGCCGCCTGGCAGGGTTCTCGCGCCAAGCTCCGGGCGGCTGGCTGGCAGATACTCGGTTTCCAGGAAAGTCACGAACTGCGCCTGGGCGGGGCGGATCTTGTCTCGGACGATGCCCAGCGCCTCGTCGCGCAAGGCGTCCCGTTCTTCCTGGGGGATGGAGGCCGGCAGCCTGTCCAGCGGGGCTAGCATCGGGTCGCTATCGAGTGGCGCGGCCGCCTGGGCCTTGGCGCGGGCTAGCACCTGCTCGCTGGTGGCGCGGGGCTGGGTGAAGCCGGTCTTGACGCCGCGGCGAGCGTTGTCGATCTCAGCGCGATAATAGGCCGGGACCGCGTTCAGGCGATCAATCCAAGCCTGACCGTCGCTGAACGTCCGCATCTGCGTCGAAGAGGCCAGATAGCTCATGGTCCCATCAAAGCCGTCATCGGAGCTGAACGGCATCCGTGCTTCGTCGAAGGCCAGTCGCTGGAGGCGGCGCTCAAGGGTCCAATGTAGGAACTCGCGGTTCAGCTCGCCCTCGGCCGACAGCTCGGACGGCGCGATCGCTGCGAGCTGCTTTTGCAGTTCCTTCAGCCGCTGGAAGCGGGCGACATCGGCCTCCAGGCTCGGGTCGGGCAGGCGCGACAGAGAGGGGCGGTCACCTTGGCTGCTCGCCAGGATCGGGTCCTCACCCAGGCTGAAGGCCTGATAGTCGATGATCAGCGTATTGAGCGCCGCATCGTCGGCGAGCGCGGGCGTCGCGGTCAGGGCCAGGATGATGGCGAGAGACGCCAGCCGCATGATCAGTCCACCTGCACTATGGGACAGCCAAGCTGGCGCCCCGCCGTTCTGGCGCCAAGGGTAAATTCGGCTAACGTCTCGCGGCGGCCCGCGAAGAATCACCGTGTTCCATCCGTCGCGCCGATCTGCATTGTCGGGGGAATTCGATGAGCTTCGTGACGCGCCGCAAGCCGGTCGAGCCCCCTCCAAGTCATGGCGAACACAGTCTGATCCGCACGCTGGGCTGGCCGCACCTGATGGCGCTGGGCGTCGGCGCCATCATCGGCACAGGCATCTACACCCTCACCGGGGTGGCGGCCGGGTTGGCCGGTCCGGGCGTCATTCTCTCGTTCGCCCTGGCCGGGGCGGTCTGCGCCTTCGCCGCGCTCTGCTACGCCGAGATGTCGACCCTGATGCCGCAGGCCGGCAGCGCCTACGCCTATTCCTATGTCGGCATGGGTGAGCTGATCGCCTGGGTGGTCGGCTGGAGCCTGATCCTCGAATACACTGTCGTCTGTTCCACCGTCGCGGTCGGCTGGTCGGGCTATGCTGGCGGATTAATGCAGCAGGCGGGCTGGAACATGCCGGCGGAGCTCTTGGCCGGTCCCCACGCGGGCGGGATCGTCAACCTGCCCGCCGTCTTCATCACCCTTGCGGTCACCTGCCTGCTGTTGGTCGGTACGCGGGAAAGCGCGACGGTCAATTTCATCCTGGTGTTGGTGAAGCTGGCGGCGCTCAGCGCCTTCGTGGCCCTCACCCTGCCGAGTTTCAATCCTGAGCACTTCCATCCCTTCGCGCCGTTCGGGTTCGGGGCGCAGATCGGACCGGATGGGGTCAAGCGAGGGGTGGCCGCGGCGGCGGGGATTATCTTTTTCGCCTTCTACGGGTTCGACGCGATCTCGACGGCGGCCGAGGAGGCCAAGGATCCTGGCCGCGACCTGACCATCGGAATCATCGGCTCGATGATCGCGTGCACCGCCATCTACATGATCGTCGCGGCCGCCGCCCTGGGCGCCTCGCCGTTCGAGGTGTTCTCGGCCAGCCCCGAGCCGCTGGCGTTCATCCTGCGGGGCCTCGGCCACCCGCAGGTCGCCGCCATTGTCGCCGGGGCCGCGGTCGTGGCTCTGCCGACCGTGATCATGGTCTTCATGTTCGGCCAGAGCCGGATCTTCTTCGCCATGGCGCGCGATGGCCTGTTGCCGCGCCGGCTGGCGGCGGTCGGGGCGCGCGGCGTTCCGGCCCCGGTCGTCATCTTGACTGGCCTGGTCGCCGCGGTGATCGCGGGCCTGCTGCCGCTGGGCGAGATCGCGGCCCTTGCCAACGCCGGGACCTTGCTGGCCTTCATCGCCACGGCGGTCGCGATGATGGTGCTGCGCCGCCGCTCGCCGGGGCTGCCGCGCCCGTTCCGGACGCCGTTGTGGTGGCTGGTCGGGCCGATGGCGGTGGTCGGCTGCCTCTATCTGTTCTCGACCCTTCCGGTCTCGACGATCGTCAATTTCCTGATCTGGAACGCGGCCGGGGTGGTGGTCTATCTGCTGTACGGACGGGTGAAGAGCCGGCTGGCGAACGCCTAGCGGCTTCCTGGATGACAGCCCCGGGCGCCGGGCCTAGAGTCTGCGTCGCCTACTCCCCTGGCGATCGTGCCAAGTAAGAGCCTTGCCCGTATTCAAGGGCGAAGCCGGGTGTGGGCTGGCGCGCATTATCGCGCCTTGGGGAGCGATTGTGAGTTCGACGCCGAAAGAGGCCGTGGCCGGCCGTATGAGCGGGCCTCCTGGAGGGCCTGGCCCCCGCGCGGGGATGCAGGACCTGACGGTCGGACCGATCGCCAAGACCCTGATCGTCTTCGCCATGCCGGTGCTCGGCTCCAACATCTTGCAGTCGTTGAACGGATCGGCGAACGCCATCTGGGTCAGCCATGTGCTGGGCGAGGCGGCGCTGACCGCCACGGTCAACGCCAACAACATCTTCTTCCTGATGCTGGGCGCGGTGTTCGGCATCAGCATGGCGGCCAACCTGCTGATCTCCCAATCGGTGGGCGGCAAGGACCTGGCCATGGTCAAGCGGGTTGTCGGCTCGGCGACGACCTTCTTCCTGTTCCTGTCCCTGGCGGTCGGGGTGGCGGGCTATCTGCTGACACCGGCGGTGCTGAAGATCATGCAGACCCCGCCCGACGCGACGCGGGATGCGATCATCTATCTGCGGGTGATCTTCCTCGCGATGCCTTTCATGTACTTCTTCTCGTTCGTCATGATGGCGCAGCGTGGGGCGGGCGACTCCAAGACGCCGTTCTGGTTCTCGGTTTTCGCGGTGGGTATGGATGTGATCCTGAACCCGCTGCTGATCATCGGGGTGGGGCCATTCCCCACGCTGGGGATCGCCGGCTCGGCGGCTGCCACCCTGATCAGCCAGACGGTCACCCTGGCGGCGATGATCGTCTATCTCTACCGCACCGACAGCGTCTTGATCCTCAAGCGCAGCGAGTGGCGGATGCTTGTTCCGCAGTGGGAGATCATCCGGACCCTGGTGGTGAAGGGCTTCCCGATGGCCCTGCAGATGCTGGTCATCTCCGGCGCGGCGGTGGTGATGATCCGCTTCGTCAACGCCTATGGCTCGGAGACGGCGGCCGGCTATGGCGCGGCGATCCAACTCTGGACCTACATCCAGATGCCGGCCATGGCGCTGGGCGCGGCGGTGTCCTCCATGGCCGCCCAGAACGTCGGGGCGGGCAAGATGGACCGGGTCAGCGAGATCGCCAAGCAGGGGGTTCTGATCGCCGTGGTGATGACCGGCATACCCGTATTGCTGATCTACCTGGTCGAGCCTTGGGTGCTGATGCTGTTCTTGCCGGCGTCCAGCCCATCCACCCCGATCGCCATGCACATCAACGCCTATGTGCTGTGGGGCTTCATCCCGTTCGGCATGGCCTTCGTGCTGAACGGCATCATCCGGGCGACGGGGGCGGTTTGGCCGCCGCTGATCGGGCTGCTGGTCTCGATGTGGTTCGTGCGGATCCCGTTCGCCCAGTTCCTGGAACCCTATCTGGGCCAGGATGCGATCTGGTGGAGCTTCCCGCTGGGCTCGATCATCTCGCTGATCCTGGCGGCGGGCTATTATCGCTGGGGAGGCTGGCGCAAGGCCCAGCTGATGAAGGGGCTGCCGCATGGATCGGCGCCCGACACCGGCCTTGGCGCTCCCATGCTGGCCGAGGAGAGCGAGGTGCTGGATGAAACGGCGCGCGCCCAGGACCGTGGCGAGCCGGTCAGGGCGCCCGCCCAGTAGGGCCGATCGTAGAAAACTTGCGCTGCAACGCTTGGGCGCCGTTGCGTCACGCAAACAAGCGTTTGATAATGGTGGCCAGGCCGGCGCCCTAAGGGGCTGTCCGGACGCCATTTTTTGCTAAGGCGGCGCGATCCGCCATACCGACTTTTTGAAAATCGCCTGCGCGAGGCGGGCATATGGGAGACGCTAGATGGCTTGGGATTTCGAAACGGATCCAGAATTCCAGAAGAAGCTCGACTGGATCGAGGACTTCATGCGCGAGGAGGTCGAACCCCTCTCGCACCTCGGCATGGCGGTGCATGGCCCGCTCGGCCGCGAGAAGTTCATCAAGCCGCTGCAGCAAAAGGTGAAGGACCAGGGTCTGTGGGCCTGCCACCTCGGCCCGGAACTCGGCGGCCAAGGGTTCGGCCAGCTCAAGCTCGGCCTGATGAACGAGAAGCTCGGCCGCAACGGCCTGGCCCCCACGGTCTTTGGCTGCCAGGCGCCCGACACCGGCAACGCCGAGATCATCGCCCACTACGGCACCGACAAGCAGAAGGAGCAGTATCTCTGGCCGCTGCTCAACGGCGACATCCGCTCGGCCTTCTCGATGTCCGAGCCGACCGGCGGCTCCGACCCGCTGACCTTCAAGACCCGCGCGGTGTTGGACGGCAATGAGTGGGTGATCAACGGCGAGAAGTGGTTCTCGACCAACGCCCGCTATTCCAAGGTTCTGGTGCTCTATGCGATCACCGATCCGGACGCCAAGGACCAGTATCGACGGACCTCGATCTTCCTGATCCCCACCGACACCCCCGGCGTCGAGATCGTCCGCAATGTCGGCGTCGGCAGCGGCGAGATCGGCAGCGGCAGCGAGGGCTATGTCCGCTACACCAACGTGCGCGTCCCCTATGACGCCCTGCTGGGTGAGCGCGGCGCGGCCTTCGTGATCGCGCAGGTCCGTCTGGGCGGCGGCCGGGTCCACCACGCCATGCGCACGGTCGGCGCCTGCAAGCACGCGCTCGACCTGATGTGCCGCCGCGCGGTGTCGCGCACCACCCGCGATGGCAAGCTGGCCGATCTGCAGATGGTGCAGGAGCAGATCGCTGACTCCTGGATCGCGCTGGAGCAGTTCCGCCTGCTGGTGCTGCGCACCGCCTGGCTGATCGACAAGCACAAGGACTACAACCTGGTGCGCAAGGATATCGCGGCCATCAAGGTCGCCATGCCCAAGGTCTATAATGACATCGCGACCAAGGCTGCTCACCTGCACGGCGCGCTGGGCGTCTCCAACGAAATGCCCTTTATGCACATGGTCACCAGCTCGCTGGTGATGGGCATCGCCGATGGTCCGACCGAGGTCCACAAGGTCACGGTCGCCAAGCAGGTTCTGAAGGACTACCGGCCCGACAACGACCTCTTCCCCAGCTACCACATCCCGCGCCTGCGGGAGGCTTCGGAAGAAAAGTACGCCAAGGAGCTCGGTGAACT
The DNA here is from genome assembly GCF_030654915.1 of Phenylobacterium sp. GTDB lineage: Bacteria > Pseudomonadota > Alphaproteobacteria > Caulobacterales > Caulobacteraceae > Phenylobacterium. The sequence continues at coordinate 10,123 of NZ_JAURWM010000268.1, forward strand.
GAAGGAAGCCTATAAGGCTCGCACCAAGACCGACGCCTGAATGCGTTCGCCCCGAGGCGCGCCCATTATCCGGGCGCGTCTCGGAGCGGCTTGGCTACAGTTCCGGACGCGGTTGGCTGAAGTCCACGATGGGCCGAACCTCGATCGTGCCGATCCGGGCTTGCGGGATACCGGCGGCGACCTGAACGGCTTCACTAAGGTCGCGCGCCTCGATGATGATGAAGCCGCCCAGCATCTCCTTGGTCTCCATGAACGGCCCATCGACGGTCGATATTTTTCCGCCGCGCATCCGCACGGTCTTGGCCTCGTTGGGCATGGTCAGGGCCTCGCCGGCGACGAAGTGGCCGCTGGCCGTCAGGACCTCGTCATAGGTCGAGCATTCGGCCAGGACGCTGTCGGCCTCCGGGCTGCCGCCGAACAGTGTCTGCGGATCGTAATAGATGAGGCAGGCGTAGCGCATGAAGGCTCCTTGTCTCAGGCGTCGAGGATGGGGGCGAAGCCGCCGTGGACCCAGCGCTTGGTGTCGTAGGGCGTGTTGGGAGAGTGCATACGGGGATCGGCGAACACCTTCCGCCAGGCTTGGTCGCGGACCGTTTTCGACGGCCATTCGATCCAACTGAAGACCACGGTTTCATCACTCGTCGCCTTCACCGCGGCCTTGAAGTCGGTGATCTTGCCGTCCGGGACATCCTCGCCCCAGCCGTCGACGACGCGGTTCGCGCCATGCTCGATCAGGATCGCCGCCTGAAGGGTGGTCAGGTCGCGGTAGGCGTCCTTGTTGGCCTCCGGAACCGCGAGAAGTGAGCCATCGATATAGCCCGCTCTCCCACTGGCGCCGGCCTCGATGATTGGGATGAAGCCGCCATAGATCATGCGTTGGGCGTCGAACGGCATGTTCGCGCCTATCTCCTGCATACGCGGGTCGCGGGTCACATTCTCAAAGGCGGCCTCGGCGGCGCTCTTGTCAGGATATTCGTGCCAGGCGAACACGATGACCTCGTGGGGCTCGGCCTTCACCGCCCCCTTGAAGTCGGTGACTTGGCCGTCGGGGACGTCGTCGCCCCAGGCTTCCACCATCCTGGTCACGCCGAATTCCTTGAACAGCGCCGCGGCGTCGGCGGCATGCTGGCGATAGGCTTCCTTGTTCGCGGCGGGGACGGCGGCGACGAACCCTTGCACATAGGCCATGGCGTCTTTCCTCTCGGTCTGAGCTGTCTTGGCGAGTGTTCCTCGAACCCGCCGTGAATGCGACTGGTCGTTCGACGACGTTCGGTTTCGACATTGGCGGGGATTTTTTTGACCACGACGCCGCCGAGTGCACGATCGGGCCGGCTCAATCTGAAACCAAGGGTGTACCGGCCGGGAGGCCTGACGCTAGTGTGCGTGGCCTCCGTTTTTGGATGCTCCTTCTCTGCATTTTTAGCTGTTTCATTCTCGAGGACATTGCGTGACCGACGTGCAGACCCAGACGCCTCCCCCTGCAGCCGCCACTTGGCCGGTGATGTCGCTGGCCCAGGCCCATGCGCAACTGACCGCGCCGGGCCAACGCTTCGAGATTGAGGAAAAGGACATCCGTGGCGTCACGACCCGGACCTGGAAGAACGCGCCGGCCACTCTGCGGGACATCTTCCTGAACGGGCGCACCTTCAAGGATCGCGAGTTCCTGGTTTACGAGAACGACCGCGCCACCTTCGAGGCCTTCGCCCGGGCGACCATCACGCTCGCCCGCCAACTGCAGGCCGATGGCGTGAAGAAGGGCGACCGCGTCGCCGTGGTCATGCGCAACATCCCCGAGTGGCCGGTGGCGTTCTGGGCCGGGATCCTGGCCGGGGCGATCGTCACGCCGCTGAACGCCTGGTGGACCGGGCCGGAACTGGAGTACGGCCTGGCCGATTCCGGGACCAAGATCGCCATCGTCGACGACGAGCGGTTGGAGCGGATCGCCGCCTCGTTCGACGCCCTGCCGGCCTTGGAAAAGGTCTATGTCCCGCGCCTGGGCGAAGGTCCGACCGACCCCAAGGTACGGCGTCTGGAGGACGTGATCGGCAAGGTCAACGATTGGGGCATGTTGGCCGACCAGCCGCTGCCCGACCTGCCGTTGGAGCCCGAGGACGACGCCACCATCCTTTACACCTCGGGCACGACGGGTAAGCCGAAGGGCGCGCTCGGCACCCATCGCAACATGACCTCGAACATCATGGCCAGCGGCATCTCGGCTACGCGGAACTTCCTGCGCGCCGGCCAGCCGCTGCCGGAATCCGATCCCCACAAGCTGCCGCAGCGGGTGAACCTGCTGGTGGTGCCGATGTTCCACGCCACGGGGCTGAGCGCCAACCTGTCGCCGGCCATGAACGCGGGCGGCAAGATCGTGCTGATGCGTCGCTGGGACACCGAGCCGGCGATGGCCTTGATTGAGCGTGAAAAAGTCAATTCCACCGGCGGCGTGCCGACCATCGCCTGGCAGCTGATCGAGCATCCAGCCCGCGACAAGTACGACCTGTCCAGCCTGATGGCGGTGTCCTATGGCGGCGCGCCCTCGGCGCCGGAATTGGTGCGCAAGATCGTCGAGGTTTTCCCGGCCTCCCAGCCCGGCAACGGCTGGGGCATGACCGAGACCACCGCCACCTTCACCTCGCACCTGGGCAAGGATTACGAGAACCGGCCTGATAGCGCCGGCCCGGCCGCACCGGTCGGCGAGATGCAGATCCGCGACCCGGCCGACGGCAAGAGCGTGCTGGCGGCGGGCGTGGTCGGCGAGCTGTGGGTCAAGGGGCCGCAGGTGGTGAAGGGCTATTGGAACAAGCCCGAGGCGACGGCTGAGACCTTCGTCGAGGGCTGGCTGCGCACCGGCGACTTGGCGCGCCTGGACGACGAGGGTTTCCTATTCATCGTCGACCGAGCCAAGGACATGCTGATCCGCGGCGGCGAAAACATCTACTGCGTCGAGGTGGAGAATGTGCTGTACGACCACCCAGACGTGATGGACGCCGCCCTGGTCGGCATCCCGCACAAGACGCTGGGCGAGGAACCGGCCGCTGTGGTTCACCTGAAGCCGGGCGGCACGGCCGACGAGGCGGAACTGAAAGCCTTCGTTCGCGAGCGGCTGGCGGTGTTCAAGGTTCCGGTGAAGGTTGTCTTCTGGCCTGAAACCCTGCCGCGAAACGCTAACGGCAAGATCGTGAAGACGGAGCTGAAGAAGGTGTTCGAGGGTGAGGCATGACTGTGCGTAAGCCGCTGATCGTCGGCATCGGCGGCACCACCCGTCCAGGATCCTCCAGCGAGTGCGCCTTGCAATGCGCCCTGCGGACCGTCGAGGCCGGAGGTGGGGAGACCCGCTTGCTGGGCGGGGACTTCCTGAGCCATCTGCCGATCTTCAATCCGGCCAACGCCGACCAGACCGATGAGCAGAAGCTGCTGGCCGACACCGTGCGCCAAGCCGACGGCGTGATCGTCGCCAGCCCGGGCTATCACGGCTCGATCTCCGGGGTGATCAAGAACGCGCTCGATACGCTGGAGGTGCTGCGCACGGACGAGCGGCCCTACCTGACCGACCGCGCGGTCGGCTGCATCATCACCGCCGACGGCTGGCAGGCCGCCGGCACCACTTTGACAACGCTGCGCTCGATCATACATGCGCTGCGGGGCTGGCCGACGCCGTTCGGCGCCGCCCTCAACTCGACGTCCCCCTTGTTCGACGCCGCCGGCGCCTGCAACGAGGCCAAGGACGCCTGGCAACTTAGCACCGTCGGCGAGCAGGTCCTGGACTTCGCCAAGATGAAGGCCCGCATATGACCGCCCCCAACCTGGTATCCCCCGCCAACGAGTCGGCTATCTCGCCGATCGAGGACATCATCGAGGACGCCCGCAATGGGCGGCCCTACATCCTGGTCGACGCCGAGGATCGTGAGAACGAGGGCGATGTCATCATCCCCGCCCAGTTCGCCACGCCCGACCAGATCAACTTCATGGCCAAGCATGCGCGCGGCCTGATCTGCCTGTCGATCACCGCCGAGCGCGCCCGCGCCCTGCGCCTGCCGCCGATGGCCATCGACAACCAGTCCGGTCACGGCACGGCCTTCACCGTGTCGGTCGAGGCGCGCGAGGGTGTGACGACCGGCATCTCGGCCCATGACCGCGCCCATACTATCGCCGTCGCCGTCGACCCGACCAAGGGCGCCGACGAGATCGTCTCGCCCGGCCACGTCTTCCCGCTGGTCGCCAAGGATGGCGGCGTGTTGGTCCGCGCGGGCCACACCGAGGCAGCGGTCGATATCAGCCGCATGGCGGGCCTGAATCCGGCCGGCGTGATCTGCGAGATCATGAAGGACGACGGGTCGATGGCCCGGCTGCCGGACCTGGTCGCCTTCGCCCAATTGCACGGCCTCAAGATCGGCACCATCGCCGACTTGATCGCCTATCGCCGCCGCACCGAGCGTCAGGTGGAGCGTGTGCTGGAGACGCCGTTCGACAGCGCCTATGGCGGTCGCTTCCGGATGCTCATCTATCGCAACATTCTCGACAAGACCGAGCACGTTGTCCTGACCAAGGGCAAGATCGACGCCGACAAGCCGACCCTGGTGCGCATGCATCGCGTCGATTTCGCCGCCGACATGCTGGGCCACAAGGAAAGCCGTCGGGACTATGTGCCCAAGGCGCTGCAGGCCATCGCCGACTACGACGGCGCCGGCGTGGCGGTGTTCATCCGCGACTCCAACCCCGCCTGGCTGTCGGAGCGTTACGGCGCCGAGCCTGGCGTCGATCATGGTGCGAACGTGCTGCGTGATTACGGCGTCGGCGCTCAGATCCTGCTGGATCTCGGGGTGCGCGACATGGAGTTGCTCTCCAACAGCGCCACCGTCCTGCCAGGTTCGGGCGGCTACGGCCTGCGGATCGTCGGGCGCCGTCCGCTCGACGCGTAGGTTTCTCCGGCCCTCAAGTTCGTCATCCCCGGGCTTGTCCCGGGGATCCATACGCACGGACCGTCCCGGTAAAATCGCCGACCTCGGAGTCTATGGATGGCCGGCACAAGAGGCCGGCCATGACGACCGGAATGGGGGAGCGGCGGCCGCGCGCCTAAAGTCCCGCCCGGAACACCCAGTGGGGCCAGACCTGCTCGGAGTGCAGTCGGCGCTCCATGACCAGTTGTTCGACGGCCTCGGTGGCGCCGATGCAGGAGGGCGCGTCGGCGTCATCGTAGACGACGTAGCCGCCCTTCGCCATGAACGGCCAGACCTCGTCCTGGGCGTATTTCACCCCGGAATAGATATCGCAGTCGATGTGAGCCAAGCCGAACTTCGGCTGTTTGCGGGCGATGGCCGGGAAGGTGTCCTGGAACAGGCCCTTCACGATCTCCAGGTTCTTGAGCTTAAGCTTGTCGCGCCGCTTGGCCAGGGCCTCGTAGGAGGCCTCCGCGAAGTCGCCGGCGCCGTGCAGGTCGCGCGCGGCGTCCGTCACCGGCATGCCGGCATAGGTGTCGCAGGCGTAGACCTTGGCCTTCGGGTGCAAGGCCTTCATCACATGAGCCATGAACAGGGCGTTGCCGCCTCGGAACGAGCCGAACTCGATGACGTCGCGGCCCTCCAGGCGGTCGGCGAACAGGGTGAGGATGAGGAACAGGTTCATCCGCTTGGCCTCGACCATCAGCGACCAACCGCCGCTGGCCTCGACCGCGGCCTGGTAGAGCCGGTCGGCGGCGACCTGCTCAGCCAAGCCGGCATGCATCAGCCCCCACCCTCGCTGGTAGCCGTCGCGGGCTGATCGCCCGCCAATGATGGTGTCGGGGGTGCCGATGTTGGGAAGTTCGATGCGGGCCATGGCTATGTTGCTATGGGCGCGCGCGATTCATGGCAATCGAAGTTCAATGAACGAAGCTACGCCGTGGCGGTCTTCGACATGCTGGAACAGCGTTTGGCCCGCGAGGCGCGCTTAAGGTCCTCGAGTCGGGCGAGCAGCCGGGCGCTGGCCGCCGACGGGGCGGCGCCGAGCGAGGCGGGGAAGAGGAATGCCTGGGCGGTCTGGCCCTCGCGCGGCTGGCGTTCACGCTTGCTCGCCGAGATATAGGCGCGATGGGTGAGGGCGAGTTCGGCCGTCAACTGGCTACAAGACAGGTTGCTGTAGTCAGGCCCCTGAGGCCTGGCCGAGGCCGTGACCGTTGGTGTTGTCGCGCACGCCGCCAGCATGGCCGCGGCGGCGATCGGAAGGATCGCGCCCATCATTCCTGAAGCCCTCCCAAGGGGTTCTTGTTGGAATGACTTTGGCACGTCCGTGGCAATTGTCTCGCGCGAACATCGGCCTGATGGGGTTTGCCGCACGGCCATGCCGAGGATTGTCGTTTTCTTGGGCGCTGAACCCGCCTATATGACAGGCTGCTTCATTGCACCGCCCGGCCGAAAGGCCGGGCGCCGTCATTTTGGGGAAGACCGTCATGACCGACATCCTGATGCCGAAGGCGACCGCCGTCTGGTTGGTCGACAATACCTCGCTGACCTTCGACCAGGTCGCGGACTTCTGCGGCCTGCATCCGCTGGAAGTGAAAGGCATCGCCGATGGGGAAGTGGCGCGCGACATCCGCGGCGCCGACCCGATCGCCAACGGTCAGCTCTCGCGTGAGGAGCTGGACCGGGCGCAGGGCAATCCGAAGTACCGGATGACCGCTCAGAAAAGCCGTCACGCCGAGCTGCTGAAGCCCGTGAAGAAAGCGCCGCGCTACACGCCGGTGTCGCGTCGCCAGGATCGTCCGGACGCCATCGCCTGGTTCATCCGCAACCACCCCGAAGTGGCCGACAGTCAGATCGCTCGCCTGCTGGGAACCACCAAGGCCACCATTGACCAGGTGCGGACCCGCACGCACTGGAACTCAGCCCAGATCAAGCCGGTCGATCCGGTGACGCTGGGTCTCTCGACCCAGATGGAACTGGACGCGGTGGTGAAGAAGGCCGCTGAGAAGAAGGCCAAGGACGACGCCAAGCGCGGCATCGTGGACGGCCCGACCTTGGAATCGGCCTCCGCGTCGGCTTCCGCCCCGGCCCCGGCTCCGGTCCACGAAGCCGAAGAGCCGCACTATGATGACGAAGACGGCGACGACGAAGACTAAGAGGCGTTGAAGCTGGGGAAGGGCGCGGCCCTTCCCTGGCTTGAACGCTCAGGCGGCCCTGGCGACCGCCCCCGGGGACCATGGAGACGGTCGATCAGGGTCGCCTGGCGTCCGGCCCCTCCCGCGGACAAGGAAGAGCCTTGGGCCTAGTGCGCTCGCGCGCCCAGGGCTTCGATCTCTTCCTTGAGCTTGAGCTTTTGGAGCTTCATCTCCCTTAACTTGATAGCGTCTGAGGCCGGCCTCTTCGTCTCCTCCTGAATCGCGGTTTCGAGTTTTTGATGGCGCGATCCAAGTTCTCGGATACGGGCTTCAACGGCCATGACGTGTCATCTCCTTGTTGAACCTACCCCCCGAGTGAACACCCGCTGGTCTGGCCTGTCAGATCACATATGTTTGCAGTCCGACGCAGGCCGTCGGGGCCTTGAAACCTGCGGTGGAGATCCAAAGGCATGACCAAACCTGAGCGGCAGCGCTTGGTCGTCGGCATCTCCGGCGCTAGCGGCGTGGCCTATGGCCTGCGGGTTCTGGACGCCTGCCGCGAGCTCGGCGTCGAGAGCCATTTGATCTTCTCGAAGGCGGCCGCCTTGACGCTCGCCCAGGAGACCACCCTGTCGCTGGCCCAGGCTCAGGCGCGCGCAGATGTGATCCACAAGGTCGGCGACGTCGGCGCCGCGGTGGCGTCGGGTTCGTTTCCGACCCTGGGGATGATCATCGCGCCCTGTTCGGTTCGGACCATGAGCGAGATCGCCACCGGAGTGACCTCGTCCCTGCTCACCCGCGCCGCCGACGTGACGCTCAAGGAGCGCCGACCGTTGGTGCTGATGGTTCGCGAGACGCCGCTCCACCTGGGCCATTTGCGCACCATGGTCCGGCTGGCCGAGATGGGAGCCATCATCGCTCCGCCGCTGCCGGCCTTCTACACCAAGCCGCAGACGCTGGAGGAAATGGTCGATCAATCGGTCGGCCGCGCCCTCGATCTGTTCGGTCTCTCCTGGCGACCGGTGAAACGCTGGGGCCAGGATATCGGCCCGCTGACGGGAGACGCCTGACATGTCGCTCTGGGACTGGACGCTTGAGGCCTATGCCCGGCCTGGCGTCCCCGAGGCCTGCCTGGCCCTGCAGGACGAGCACGACCTGAACACCTCATTCCTCCTCTGGGCGGTTTGGGCCGAGGGGCCGGACGCCGCGGTGCTGGCCCAGGCGGCCAGCGCCGGCAAAACCTGGGACGCCCGCGTCCTGAAGCCGATCCGCGAGGTTCGCAGGACCCTGAAGGCGGGCTTTCCCGCCATCGACGACGGCGGGCGCGAGGGGTTGCGCGAGGATGTTAAGTCGGTGGAGCTCCGCGCCGAGCGGGTGCTGATGGAAACGCTCGAGGCCTTGACCGAGGATCGCCGCGGCGGGACCCCGGCCCTGACCGCCTTGCAGGCCGCCTCGCGCGCCTGGGGTGTTCGCGCGCCGGACGACGCCCTGGCTCGCCTGGCGGGTGCGCTGAGCTAGACCATGCGCCAGAGCGTGGCATGATCAGGTTGTTTCTTTGGGTTTAGGGTCCTTCTCATGGGCTCCGGGGCGGTAAGCGTATGAACGACGACGAGAGGGATGATCCCGAGGCCACGCTTGGCTCCCGGTTGCGTATCCTGATGCAGGAACACTTCGATCTGGACGTCGCGGTCCAGGCTATCGCGGTGGCGCCGGTGCCCGACATGATGGTCATCGCCCGCCTGAAGCGGAAGAAGCTCGTCCTGAAGGACGAGATCGAGCGCCTAAAGGATCAGCAGACCCCCGACATCATCGCCTGACGCTCTAGAGGCTTCCCGTGGGGGGGATTTACGCTCCGCCGAGCTCGCGCCGTTCGCGCTTGCGGGCGAACATGGCCGCGTCGGCGTCCGCGATCAGGGCCTCGGGATCCATGTCGGCCGAGATATCCCGGACCCCGTAGGAGACCCGCAGCGACGCGCTCTCGTCGCCGAACTGGACCGGCGTCCGCCCGATCGCCTCAGCTAGGCCGGCGGCCTTGGCGGCGGCGGTGACCGCATCGGTCTGGACCAGGATGACCGCGAACTCGTCGCCGCCCATGCGGCCGACGATGTCGCTTTCGCGGACATTGGAGGTCAGGCGGTCGGACACCGCGTGGAGACACGCGTCGCCGGCGGCGTGGCCATAGCGATCATTGACGCCTTTGAAGCCATCGACATCGAAATAGACCAGGCTGGCGGGCGAGCCGTAGCGCTGGGAAAAGGTCCTGACGCGCGACAGTTCGCGAACGAAGGCGCGCCGGTTGAGCAACGGCGTGAGCGCGTCGCGGTCGGCCAAGCCCTCGACCTCGACGAGCCGGGCCTTCAGCCGCGACACCTCGCCGCGCAACTCGGCGACCTCGGTCAGCAGGGTTTTCATCGCGACCAGGACGGCGGGCGTCAGGTCGGCTTCGCCGAGCCCCAGGAAGGCGGCTTGATCGACTGGCGATCCCGCGCCCGCGCTCGCCTGAGCCCCGGTCTGACCCGGCGCGCGCTTGCGGATGGAGGCGAAGGGTTCGGAACGGGCGCCGGTGATCTTCATGGGGCCTTCTTTCCGATGGGAATCAGAGATTTCCAAGTCAGATCAGAATCCTGAACGTCCTTGGTTGCGGGCGCAAGGCCGGCGCCTATACTCCCCGCCTTTCCGCGAAGGGGCTTGTCGGAATGAGCGCAACGAAACCGCCGGTCGCGATCATCATGGGCAGTCGTTCAGACTGGCCCACCATGAAGGCTGCCGCGGAGAGCCTGGACGCGCTCGGCGTGGCCTATGAGGCCAAGGTGGTCTCGGCCCACCGCACGCCTGACCGGATGTACACCTTCGCCAAGGGCGCGAAGGCGGCGGGCTTCAAGGTGATCATCGCCGGGGCCGGCGGCGCCGCGCATCTCCCGGGCATGACCGCTTCCCTGACCGAGCTTCCCGTGCTGGGCGTGCCGGTTGAGTCCAGGGCGCTGAAGGGCATGGACAGCCTGCTCTCCATCGTCCAGATGCCCGGCGGCGTTCCGGTGGCGACCCTGGCTATCGGCGAGGCGGGCGCGAAGAACGCCGGCCTTCTCGCCGCCCAAATTCTGGCGCTCTCCGATGAGGCGCTGGCCGAACGTCTGGCGCAGTTCCGCGCCCGCCACACCGACAGCGTCGCCGAAACAGTCGAGGACTGAGAGACCCCCATGCCTAAACTGCCTCTGCCCCCCGGCTCGACGATCGGGATTCTCGGCGGCGGGCAGCTTGGCCGCATGCTGGCGCTCGCCGCTGGCCGGCTGGGCTTCGACGTGGCCATTCTTGAACCCGAGGTCGGCGCCCCGGCTACTCGCGTGGCGGCCCACACCGTGGTCGGCGCCTATGATGATCCGACGGCGCTGGCGGCGCTCGCCAAGCTGGCCCGCGTGGTCACCTTCGAGTTCGAGAACGTGCCGGCCGCCTCGGTCGAGCACCTGACCGCGCTCGGCGTGGCGGTCGCGCCCGGCGCACGCGCCCTGGCGATCGCCCAGGATCGCGTCGCGGAAAAGACTTTCCTGAACGAGGCTGGCGTCGCCACGGTGGCCTTCGCCGCCGCCGACACCGCGCAGGCGGCCCAGGAGGCCATGGCGAGCCTCGGCGCGCCGGTGCTGATGAAGACCCGTCGCGAGGGCTATGACGGCAAGGGCCAGCGCTGGGTCGAGCACGCCGCCGAGGCGCCCGTCGCCTTCGAGGCTGTCGGCGCCAAGCCGGTGATCCTTGAGGCGCCCGCCAATTTCGTGCGCGAGCTGTCGGTGATCGCCGCGCGCGGCCGAGGCGGCGAGATCGCGGTGTATCCGCTGGCCGAGAACCACCATGAGAAGGGCGTGCTTCGCCGCACCTACGCGCCGGCCAAGGTCACCAGCGAGACCGCCGACCAAGCCGAAAGGATCGCCGCGAAGATCCTCAGCGGCCTCGACTATGTCGGTGTCATCGGCATCGAGCTGTTCGAGTTGGCCGACGGCCGGCTGTTGGTCAACGAGATCGCGCCGCGGGTTCATAACACCGGGCACTGGACGATGGACGGCTGCGAGGTCGACCAGTTCGAGCAGCATATCCGCGCCGTGGCCGGTTGGCCGCTGGGCCCGACCCACGCCCACGCGCAGGTCGAGATGCTGAACCTGTTGGGCAAGGAGGCCGACGCCTGGGCCAAGCTGGCCGGCGAGCCGGAAACTCGCGTGCACCTCTATGGCAAGCGCGACGCCAAGCCCGGCCGTAAGATGGGCCACGTCAACCGGCTGCGGCCGCTGTAGGTCGGGGCGCGTCCGACGCTTCGCGTCGCCCTTCACCTAACCTCTCTCGAGGGAGAGGGACTTCGCTAGATAAATCCTGGGGTAGGGGGCGTCGCCGTTGTTAGACGGATGGCTTCAGGCCTCGGCGGGAATGGCCGAGAGCGCTTCTTCCAGTTCCAGGAAGCTCGGTTGCGCGCCCGAGGGCACGCTGCCACGGCCGATCTCCACGGAGATCTGGGCGGCGTTGCCGTGCAGGTGGGCGACCAGCACGGACTGGATGATCTTGTAGAAGGAGCCTTCCTCCTCGACCACGTCCTTGAGGCGCGTGGCCATCGGGCCGACCAGGCCATAGGCCAGGAACACGCCGAGGAAGGTGCCGACCAGCGCCGAGCCGATCATGCCGCCCAGGACTTCCGGCGGCTCGGTGATCGAGCCCATGGTCTTGATGACGCCCAGCACGGCCGCGACGATGCCCAGCGCCGGCAAGGCGTCGGCGAGGTTCTGCAGCGCATGGGCCGGAGCCAGCACTTCATGATGGTGTTTTTCGAGCTGCGTCGCCATGGCGTCCTCGACCTGGTGCGGGTCCTCGAGGTTCATGGTCATCATCCGCAGGGTGTCGCAGATGAAATCGACGGCGAAGTGGTCCTTCATCACCCGCGGGTAGCGCGAGAAGATCGTGCTCTCCTTGGGATTCTCGATGTGGCTTTCCAGGGCGATCACGCCCTTGGACTTCATGGTCTTGGTGAGCAGGAACAGCAGCGACAGCAGGTCCCGGTAGTCCGAGGCCTTCCATTTCGGGCCGGCGAACACCTTGCCGAAGCCTGAGAGCGTGCCCTTGATCACCGGCACCGAGTTGCCGATCAGGAAGGCTGCGACGCCCGCGCCGCCGATCGCCATCATCTCG
>NZ_JAURWM010000290.1 GCF_030654915.1 Phenylobacterium sp.
CGAAGGACACCTCGACGCCGATGGACTTGCGGCTGGCGATAGCGTGCATCTTGTCGACGGGGAATTTCACTTCCTCGAGGATGTTCAGCATTTCGCGGCCCACATTACCCGTGGCGCCGACCACGGCCACACGATAGCCCATGGCGGTCTCCTTTTAAGTCTTCAAGCGGTGCGTTCCCTTACGCCGCCTCGGTCACGGGCGCAACGAGCGCGGTTCTCCCAGGCGACGGTGGAAGCCTTGGCCGGACAATGACGCGTCAGGTCATGGACTCCCTGCCGGCGGGCCGCTGAATTGACGCTCAATCAAGGAGGAGACCTCGATGGCCAACGAAACCGGAATGCCCTTCGCCAATCTGATGGGGGTTGAGATCGTCGAGCGCAGCAAGGCGCGGGTGAGTGGGCGGCTGGTGGTCCGCGAGGACCTCTGCACGGCCGGCGGCATCCTGCATGGCGGGGCGTTCATGGCCTTCGCCGACGCGCTGGGCGCGGTGGGCGGCTTCCTCAATCTCCCGGTCGGAGCGCGGACCACGACCTTGGAGTCCAAGACCAACTTCCTCGGCTCGGCCAAGGTCGGCACGACGGTCGAGGGCGAGACCATTCCGCTGCACATAGGCCGCCGTTCCAGCGTCTGGCAGACCCGCATCACTAACGCCGAGGGCAAGCTGCTGGCCCTGGTGCTGCAGACCCAGATGACCGTCGAGCCGTAATTGGCCTCTTATTCTCTCCGCCGCTCTGTGGCCTAGGGTTGACTAGAACGCAGCCCTAGCCGACGCCGATGTCCGCCGGCTTGACCAGATTGCGCAGCGGCTCGCCGAGCAGATAGAGCCGCAGGTTGTCGAGGAAAAGGGCGTCGCCCCGTTCGCCGGTCAGCTCGCCCCGGTTCGAGGCGTGTGGCGTGACCCGCACCTTCGGGTGGTCCCAGAACCAGCTGTCGGCGGGCAGGGGCTCGGTCTTGAACACGTCGAGGACCGCGTGAGCAGGCTGGTCGGCGTCGAGTGCGACCCGCAGCGCGTCCTCGTCGACCAGGCCGCCGCGGCCGATATTGATCAGGATCGAGCCGGGCTTCATGGCGCCGAAGAACTTGGCGTCCGCCAGGTCGCGAGTCTCGTCGTTCAGGGCGCAGGCCAGCACCACCACATCGGCTTCCGGCAGGCGCTGCGGCAGATCGGCGATGGTCGAGACCGCGTCGGCCAGGCCCTCGGCCGAGTTCGACCGCCGCACGGCCTCGACGTGGGCGCCGAACGCCTTGGCGCGGGTGGCGATCTCCCGGCCGATATTACCGAAGCCGACGATCAGCCAGCGGGTTTGACCCACCTCGCGGAAGTTCACCCGCTTCCAGGCGTGGGCGGCTTGATGCCGGGCCTGCTCGGCGATGGGGTGCAGCAGGCTGAGCGCGTGGATGGTCACGTACTCGGCGATGGCCGGGGCCTGGGCGCTGGAATTGCTGACCAGCAGGCCTTCGCGGGCCAGCGGCTTGAACATCGGGTTCTCGACCCCGGCGAACACGGTCTGCACCCAGCGGGCGTAGGGCGAGGCCGCGAGCCTCCCGAAGTAGTCCTTCGCCTGGGCCCCGAAGGCGTCCAGCGTGAGCCACCAAATGTCGGGCGCCAGGTTCGCCGCGTCGAAGGGCTGACCGTTCAGGGTCAGGGCGCCATCCGGCTCGAGCACCACGACGTCGAGGTCAGGGGCCATGGCGGCCAGGCGTCCGGAGATGCGGTCGAAGGGCGCGCGGAACAGGAAAGCTTGCATGGCCTGACCTTAGCGGCCTGAGGGCGTCCGGCAATGACGCGAATAATTGACAGCTCACTGTCAAAATGACTTCATGCTGTCATGAACGAGAGCGTCGAGGCCCTTGGCCGACTTCATCATGCGTGCGGCAAGGCGCTCGGGGCGCTGTCCAGCGCCGGCGACGACTTGGTCGCCGATCTTGGTCTCAGCACCGCGCGGCTGCAGCTTCTGGACGCGCTGGCGGCCGGGGGGCCGCGGAGCGTCTCGCAGATCGCCCGCGCGCTCGGTCTGAGCCGGCAGGCGGTGCAGCGGGTGGCAGACGATCTCGTTGGCCTGGGCTTGGCGATCTACGGCCGTAACCCCGACCATGCCCGCGCCCAGCTGCTGACCTTGACCGACCAAGGCCGGGCGACCTTGGCGCAGGCCGCGCGCCGCAAGGCGTTGTGGCTGGAGTCGCTGGCCGACGGACTGACGCCCGGCTGGTTGGATATGGCTGCCGAACTGATGACGCTGCTGGCTCGTCGGGCGGCGCAGCGGGGGCGCGAACGGCATAGTTGACTTCGTCAACTACCTCGAAAATGATCATCCCTGGAGGCTGTCATGCTCACCAAGGACCCGGTCGCCGCGGTGCGGCGCTTCAACCGCTTCTACACCCCGCGGATAGGCGCCCTGGACGAAGCCCATCTCGGATCGCCCTACGGCCTGGCCGAAATGAGGGTGCTCTATGAAGTGGCTCAGACGCCCGACGGGATCAGCCCAAAAGCCCTGGCGGCCAGCACCGGTCTCGACGCGGGATACCTCAGCCGCATCCTCAAGCGCTTCGAATCCGAGGGCCTGATGGTTCGCGCGCCCTCTCGGCGCGACGGGCGCAGCGTCTCGGTATGGCTGAGTTCGGACGGCATCCGCGCCTACAACGACATGCGTCTGGTGGCCGAGGGCGCGGTCGAGGGACTGATCGCGCCGCTGTCCACTCTCGAACGCACGCGGCTGACCGAGGCCATGGGCCAGATCGAGACCCTACTGGGCGCGGCGACGGGGGAGCCCCCAGCGGCAGGCGAGGTGGTGCTGCGCGGCCACCGCCCCGGCGACATCGGCTGGGTCATCCATCGGCATGGCGCGCTCTACGCCCGCGAGTATGGCTGGGATGAGCGGTTCGAGGCGCTGGTCGCCCGGATCGCCGCTGACTTCATCGACAATCTCGACCCGGCTCGAGAGCGGTGCTGGATCGCCGAACGCGGCGGCGAGATTCTGGGCTCCATCTTCCTGGTGCGCGGCGAGAGGCAAGGTCAGGCCAAGCTGCGGCTGCTGCTGATCGAGCCCGCAGCGCGCGGCCTCGGGCTCGGCAAGCGGCTGGTCGGCGAGTGCGTCGCCTTCGCCAGGGCCGCCGGCTACACGGAGGTCAGCCTGTGGACCCAGAGCATCCTGATCGCCGCGCGGACGCTCTACGCCCAGGCCGGTTTCGAGCTGGTTGAAAGTCGTCCCGACGACAGCCTGGCGCCCGGCCTGATCAGTGAGACCTGGCGTCTACGCTTCTAGTCACGCTTTCGCGGATGACACCGGCGGGGGTGGTGTGGAATGTGGACCCGTCCTGACAGCCACCGAGTGTTCCCATGCGACAGCCCAACTTCATCATCATCCTCGCCGACGACCTGGGCTATGGCGACCTTGGTTGCGACGGGGGCACGGTGATCCGCACGCCGAACCTCGACCGCATGGCGCAAGAGGGCGTGCGGCTGACGGACTTCTACGCCTCGGCCAATGTCTGCACGCCGTCGCGGGCGGGGCTGCTGACCGGCCAGTACGCGATCCGCAACGGCCTGGCGCATGAAGTGATCCAGCCGTCAGACACCACCGGCCTGCCGGTGGACGCCCTGACCATCCCCAAGGCGCTGGGCGACGACTACGTCAGCGCCCTGATCGGCAAGTGGCACCTGGGCCATGTCGCGCCGCATTGGCCGCCGATGGTCTACGGCTTCGACCACTTCTACGGCCTGCCCTACAGCCACGACATGAAGCCGCTGGCGCTCTACGACAGCGGCCAGACGCCGATGAGCGAAGAGAAGGCTGACTTCGCCAAGCTGACGCAGCAGTTCTTCGAGCGCACGACCGCCTTCGTGGAGGAGAACCGCGAGAAGCCGTTCTTCATCCTGTTGGCCCTGACCGCTCCCCACATTCCTCTAAAGCCCAACCCCGACGACCTCACCGGCTCGCCGGGCGGCGCCTATGGCGAAGTGGTCGAGGAGATCGATCTCAATGTCGGCCGCCTGCTGGAGCGGTTGAAGGAGCTGGGCCTGGACGAAGACACCATGGTCGCCTTCACCTCCGACAACGGTCCGTGGTTCGAGGGATCGTCCGGTCCGTTCCGGGACCGCAAGGGCGGCTCGGCCTGGGACGGCGGCTTCCGCGTGCCGTTCATCGCCCGCCAGCCGGGAACCCTGCCCGCCGGTCAGGTCAATTCGGGCCTGGCCAGCAATCTGGACCTGCTGCCGACTCTGCTCGCCATGGCCGGCAAGCCGAGCGTCGCCGACCGCGAACTCGACGGCCGAGATATCTCAGGCGTGCTGAAGGACGGGGCGGAATCTCCGAACGACGAGATCGTGCTGTTCGACAACGCCAAGGTGGCGGCGGTCCGCACCGCGCGCTGGAAGTATGTGGCGCGGTCGTATTACCGGACCTACGACGTACCGCTGGATGGCTATCCGCTGCTCTTCGACATGGACGTCGATCCGGGTGAAAACTACAGCGTCGCGCGCAACCACCCCGACGCGGCCACGGACATGCGCGCACGACTGGCGCAAGCCAGGGCCAAGTATGAGCCGATGGCCGACGCGTTCCCGCCGCACGTGGCGCCGGCCTCGGCGGCCGACCACCCCGACTAGGGGAAAGTTATTTGCGGCGCTGCTTACGGGCCGCGTAGCGGGCGTCGCGCGCGGCCTTTTGGGCGGCGCGTGTCTCCAGCTCGCGGGTCTCGTTGTCGAACGCCTCCACCTCGGCGCGAAGCGCGTCGGCCTCGGCTGCGATGCGGCGTTTCTCGGTACGCTCAGCCTCACGCGTGGCGCGAAGCTCAGCGAGCTCGGCGGCCTTGATGGCGGCGCGGTCGGGAACGACAGGGGCGGTGACGGTCGGCTTGACTTTCATCTTCGCCAGGAGGGCCTTCTTGGCCTCCAGCGAGGTCGCCGCGCGGTCGTTGAAGCTATTTTTCTTGAGGTCTCTCATGCCGGCGTCCCCATGTCGCATCCGCCGGAAAAAAGCAACAGAATCTCGGTGCGCCGGTTCGCCGCGCACGCATCCCTGTGGCGCCCGTGCACGTATCTTTCCGGTCTGCGGGGATACCCGCGCCGACTGAAAGAAGGCCGATGGACGCTGTTTCTCGCCGTACAATCATGGCGATGGGGTCGATCCTGCTCGCTCCCGCGCAAGTTCTCGCCGCGCCGACAAGCCGCAAGCTCGCCTTCGCGGTGTTCCGCAATGGAGTCCGGATCGGCGAGCACCGCATGGACATCGTCCGTCAGGCTGACGGCGTGAGCGCCAGCTCGGAGGTCTCGCTGGTGGTGAAGGTCGGGCCAGTCCCCGTCTACCGCTACACGCACCGCGCCGTGGAGCGCTGGCGCGCGGGCCGGTTCGCCAGTCTCGAGACCTCGACCAATGGAAACGGAAAGGTCCAGCGGGTGTCGGCGCGCCGAACAGGCGCCGGCGTCATGATCGAGGCGGGCAAGGGCCAAGTCATCGCCCCAGTCGGCGCCGCGCCCCTGACGCACTGGAACGCCGCGGTCCTTGATGGCCCGCTCTTCAATCCGCAAGATGGAAAGATGCTGGCGGTCACCGCCCGCCGCGCTGGGCGGGAGGCGGTGAAACTCGCGGACGGCCGAAGTATCCAGACCACGCGCTGGAGTCTGCGCGGAGAGACCCAGATCGATAACTGGTACGACGAGGCCGACGGCTGGGCTGCTCTGCGAGGAAAGCTGCCCGATGGCTCGACGATGGAGTACCGAAGGCTCTAGAGAGCCGCCAGGACCGCATCGCCCATCTGGACCGTCGAGAGCGCGCCCCCGAGGTCGCGGGTGCGTGCGCCCGCTTCCAGGGCCTTCACGACGGCGGCGTAGAGCTGGTCGGCGGCTTGCGGGCGGTCGAGCGACCAGCGCAGGGCCATTTCGAAGGACAAGATCGCCGCCAGGGGGTTGGCTAGGTTCTGGCCGGCGATGTCCGGAGCCGAGCCGTGGATCGGCTCATAGAGGCCAGGCTTGCCGGGCAGGCCAAGCGCCGCCGAGGGCAGCATGCCGAGCGAGCCGGTCAGTTGGGCGGCGGCGTCCGACAGGATGTCGCCGAACAGATTGTCGGTGACCATCACGTCGAACTGCTTGGGGTTCTTGACGATCTGCATGGCGGCGTTGTCGGCCAGGATGTGCTCCAACTCGACATCGGCGAATTCACGCTTGTGCAGGTCGGTGACCACTTCGCGCCACAGCAGGCCTGAATCCATCACATTGGACTTCTCGGCCGAGTGGACCTTGTTGCGGCGGCCACGGGCGAGTTCGAAAGCCACGCGGGCGACGCGCTCGATTTCCATGGTCGTATAGACCTGGGTGTCGACGGCGCGCTTGCCGCCCTCGGGCAGGTCTTCGATGAAGCGGGGCGAGCCGAAATAGATGCCGCCGGTCAACTCCCGGACGATCATCATGTCCAGGCCCTCGACCAGCTCACGCTTCAGCGACGAGGCGTCGGCCAGGGCGTTGAAGCAGAGCGCGGGACGCAGGTTGGCGAACACTTCCATGCCGGCGCGCAGGTTCAGCAGGCCCGCCTCGGGACGCTTGTCGCGTGGCGCGCCGGCCCATTGCGGGCCGCCCACGGCGCCCATCAAGACCGCCTTGGAGGCCTTGGCGGTCGCTAGGGCCTCGTCGGTGAGCGGGACGCCGTGCGCATCGTAGCTGCAGCCGCCGAACAGCCGCTCCTCGATGGCGAGGTCCGGGGTCAGGGCCTCGGCGACACGGCGAACCTGCGCGGTGACTTCCGGGCCAATGCCGTCGCCGGGCAGAAGAAGCAGGTCGGTCATGTGGGAGCCCCCGTTCAGGTCGCGCGCTGGGAATGTCTTTGGAGGCGTTCTCGTAGGCGAAGACACGGCGATGGAAAACCCCCAAGGCCAGCGCCGTCTCGGTTTCGCCGCCGCGTTGCGCAGCCGCTGCGACAAGTTGAGGCGATCGGCGGCCATAGCAGGACTGACCGGTGGAAACTCGGCCCCGCCTTGGTTTTGCCTCACGCAACCGTGAGACCGTTCGGTCGCAATGCCACCCTAGCTGGAAGACGTGTGCCCGAAGGATCGTTTGCCCTAGACCGGCCGCCGCTGGGCCGCCCGAGCCGTCGCCACGTGATCGCGGCGTTGCCGCTGGTCGCCGCCGGCTCGTCCGCCCACGCCGCGCGGAAGGGGAGTTTCGGCGAGGCCGAGGTCCAGGCCCTGGCCCGTGATCTTGCGCGGCGAGCGTTCACCCCGCCGTCGAAGGACTTGCCGCAGACGCTCGCAAAGCTCGACTACGACGCCTATCGCGACATTCGCTTCGATCCGGCGCAGGCCTTGTGGAAGGCGCAGGGTTTGCCGTTCCAGTTGCAGTTCTTCCACCGTGGCGGATTGTTTCGCGAACAGGTCGACCTCTACGAACTGCGGGACGGCCAGCCGACGCCGATCGCCTATTCCACCGAGCAGTTTAACTTCAAGCGCGGCGCGCCCAGCGGGCTGTCGCCTCACCTCGGCTTCGCCGGCTTCCGTATCCACGCCCCGATCAACAAGGCCTCCTATTTCGACGAGGTCGCGGTGTTCCTCGGGGCCTCGTATTTCCGCGCCGTGGCGAAAGGCATGCTCTACGGCCTGTCGGCGCGGGGCCTGGCGATCGGTACGGGGGGCCAGGAAGAGTTTCCGATCTTCCGTTCGTTCTGGATCGAGCGCCCGGAGCTCGGCACGCGCAGCCTGACGATCCTGGCCCTGCTCGACAGCGTCAGCTGCACCGGGGCTTTCAAGTTCGTGGTGACGCCGGGCGAGACCACGATCTTCGACGTCAGCGCCAAGATCTTTCCGCGCCGCGCCATCGCCAATGTCGGGATCGCACCGCTCACCAGCATGTTCCTGTTCGCCGGCGACTCCGCGCGGCGGTTCGACGATTTCCGGCCTCGCGTTCACGATTCCGACGGCCTGTCGGTGAGCAATGGCCGGGGCGAGCGGCTCTGGCGGCCGCTGGTCAATCCGCAGGTCGTCCAGACCAGCGCCTTCCAGGACAAGAACCCCCGCGGGTTCGGCCTCGTCCAGCGCGAGCGCCGGCTGGCCGCCTATCAGGATCTGGAGGCGCGCTACGACTTGCGCCCCAGCCTCTGGGTGGAGCCGAAGGGCGCGTGGGGGCCTGGTCAGGTGCGGTTGGTCGAATTGCCGGCCGCCACTGAGTACGAGGACAACATCGCCGCCTTCTGGACCCCGACCGCTCCCTTGCGCGCTGGGTCGCCCGCCAGCTTCGCCTATCGGCTCCACTGGGGACCCGAGCAGGTTGGCGGCGCGCTCGCCCGCGTGGTGCAAACCAGATCGGGCGCGGCAGCCAAACCGCCGCGCCGGCGTTTCGTCATCGACTTCGACATGCCGGCGGGCGTCCCGGCTGACGGGGTGGGCGTCAGCGTCACCACGTCGCACGGCGAAATCCTGGAGAAACATCTGCTTCCTAATCCGGCGACCCGTGGCCTGCGGCTTAGCTTCGAACTCGACCCTGGGCAGGCGCGGGGCGCGGATCTGCGCGCCCAGTTGGCGTGGTCCGGCAGGCCCTGCTCGGAGGTGTGGCTATACCGATGGACCGCGTAACCGCCCGCCCCGCTTCGACCGGCTGGAAACCCCGGCTCGGACCTGCCCTGCGGAGCCTTCCGCCGCGCCGACCGTTGTCGATGCCGGTCCAAAGTCTGGACAGGGACGCGATGGGCCAGGCCAGCGTGCCGTTCCTCGACAGCCGCGCCTGGCGGCGCACGGCGGTGGTCGGCGCCACCTTGATCTCCACCCTTGGCGCCAGTGCGGTGATGGCGCGACTGCTTGAACCGGAGGGTTTCTCGGTCGCGGACGCGGCGATGCTGGGCCTGTTCGTCCTGCTCTTCGCCTGGGTCGCCTTCGCCTTTGTGAGCGCGGTCGCCGGCTTCGTCCTGATGTGGCGGGCGCGCGACCTGGAGCCGTGGCGTCCGCAGCCGATCATCTTCAGCCGAACCGCGCTGCTGATGCCCACCTACAACGAGGACCCCGGCCGGATCCTGTCCGGCGTGCAGGCGATCTACGAGGAGCTTGAGGCCATGGGCGTGGCCGAGCTCTATGACATCTTCGTCCTCTCGGACACGCGCGATGGCGCCATCGCCCAGGCCGAGGCGACGGGCGTGCTGCGCCTGCGTCTCAAGCTAAGCGCGCCCGAGCGGATCTTCTATCGCCGCCGGGCGCTGAACCTGGACCGCAAGGCCGGCAACATCTCCGACTGGGTGACGCGGTTCGGCGCCGGTTACGAGTCCATGATCATCCTTGACGCCGACAGCCTGATGACCGGCGACACCATCGTGCGTCTGACCGCGGCGATGGAGCGCGACCGCAAGGTCGGGCTGATCCAGACGCTGCCGTCGATCATCGGCGCCTCGACTCTGTTCGCCCGACTGCAGCAGTTCGCCGCCCGCGCCTATGGCCCGGTGATCGCCCAGGGTCAGGCTTGGTGGTCGGGCGCCGAGGGCAACTACTGGGGTCACAACGCGATCATCCGGACGCGCGCCTTCGCGGCCTGCGCGGGCCTGCCCCACATCAAGAGCGGCAAGCCGTTCGGCGGCCACATCATGAGCCACGACTTCGTCGAGGCCGCGCTGCTGCGGCGCGGCGGCTGGGCGGTGCGGATGGCGCCGGACCTGACCGGCAGCTTCGAGGAGGCGCCGCCTTCGTTGATCGACATGGCGGTGCGCGACCGTCGCTGGTGCCAGGGCAACCTGCAGCACAGCGCCGTGCTGGGCGCCAAGGGCCTGCACTGGGTCAGCCGCCTGCATCTCGCCCGCGGCGTGCTGGCCTATCTCACCGCCCCGCTCTGGCTGGCCTTCCTGGTGGTCGGCGGCGTGGTCTGGTTCCAGCAGCGCGACGCGGGCCATGCGATCGACGCCTCGCTGGCCGGCGCGCTGTTCGCCGCCACCATGGCGCTGCTGCTGATCCCCAAGCTGATGGGCGCCCTGCTGATCGGCCGCGACAAGGTCTCGCGCCAAGCCTCCGGCGGAGCGAGGGGCTTGGTGTGGAGCGTTGTCGCCGAGGTCGCGTTGTCGGCCCTGATGGCGCCAGTGTTCATGCTGATGCACAGCCGGGCGGTGATTGACGTCCTGCGGGGCCGCCACTCGGGCTGGGCGGCGCAGCAGCGCGACGAAGGCCGGCTGAAGTTCAAGCGCGCCTGGCGCCGGCATTGGTTCCATACGGCGCTCGGCCTCGCATGGGGCGCGGCGGCCTTCGCCCTCGACCCCGTGTTGCTCGCCTGGACGAGCCCGGTGGCGGTGGGATTGGTCCTGGCGATACCGCTCTCGATGGCGACGTCGCGGGCCGACGCCGGCGCGGCCTGCCGCAAGCTCGGGCTGTTTCTGACGCCGGAGGAGACCCGCGCGCCGGATGTGGCCGCGCGTGCGGGCGCGCTGCGGGCCCAGTATGACGCCGAAGCCGGGGTCCGCTCCGAGATCGACCGGCTGTTCCGCGCCCCGGCTCATGTCTATCGCCCCGAGGTGCAGGGGGCGCCGGCCTACCTGCAGGCGGCCTGAGGCTAGAGCGGCCGTTCGGCGGCGATGTCGTAGGCCGACAGTCGCCGGTCGGACACCCCGAACGCCGGCCAGTGGCTGCGCCAGGTCGCCATGTGCGCCGTGCCGAAATGAGCGTCGAGAGCGGCCTGGTCGCGCCAGGCCTCGAACACCCGGATCAGGCCGGGTTCGGCCACGTCCTCGGCGTAGGAATAGGTGATGCAGCCATCCTCGGCGCGGCTGGCCTCCAGCATCGCCAGCATGTGCGGGCGGAAGGCTTCCAGGTGCTCGGTCGGCACGCGGACCGTGCCGGCGATGAGCAGGGTCACGCGCGTTCCAGCCAGGGCTGGCTGATCGCGCGCTTGCCTTCATAGACGTCGATGGAGGCGGCGGCTTGCAGGGTCTCGCCGATGGCGTCCAGGCCCTTCAGCATCTTCTGCTTGCGCTGGGCGTCGATCTGGAAGGCGAACTTCTGGCCCGACGGCGAGACGACGGTCTGGCTCTCCAGGTCGACGGTGACCATGTGGTTGCCCCCCTTGGCCTCGTCCATCAGCGTCTGCACCTGGTCGGGCGCGAGCACCACGGGCAGCAGGCCGTTCTGGAAGCAGTTATTGTAGAAGATGTCGGCGAAGCTGGACGAGATCACGCAGCTGATCCCGAAATCCATCAGCGCCCAGGGGGCGTGCTCGCGCGAGGAGCCGCAGCCGAAGTTATCGCCGGCCACCAGCACGCCCACGCCCTTGTACTCGGGGCGGTTGAGGATGAAGTCGGGCTTCACCTTCCCCTGCTCGTCGAAGCGGAAGTCATAGAACAGCCCCTTGGACAGCCCTTCGCGTTCCACGGTCTTCAGGAACTGCTTGGGGATGATCTGGTCGGTGTCGATATTGGCCAGGGGCAGGGGAGCGATCTTGGCGTCGAGCTTGGTGAAGGCTTGCATCAGTTCATCTTAGCAGAGGTTTCGGGCAAGGTCTGAGTGATGGTCCAACGGTCCGTGATCTGGCCGGTTTCGTCCCCGACGCCAGTGGTCATTAGGCTGGAGCACTCGACCCGGACGGCCAGGCCGGTCGGGATATCTATCTCATGGCGACAGGTGTCGTCACGGGTCACGGTCATCTTGGCGAAGGCGGCGCGCGCATCGGCGACCCGCTCCGGTGCGATCTTGGCCGTCAGGTCGTTCAGGGCGAGGGCCAGGCTCTCGCGCGTCGACTCCGGATCGAGTTGCTGGCGCCACGAGATCACGGCGCGTCCCGTCTTGGCGTCGTAAGACTCCAGGGTGAAGTTCGCCCTCGATTGGATAGGCGGGCCGCCCAGCGGATTGGGCAAGCGATCCTCGTAGGGCGAGGGAACGCCCAATTCCAGGTCGGCGCCCTGGGCGAGCGCGGCCCGGGCGAGATCTTCGCGATGGCCGCTTTCTCGCCCTCCCCGACGCCGGCGCCGTGCAGCATCGCGCCTACGGCTGCGCTCACCTGCGGCCGGTTGACGATGTCCTGCGGGGCCAAGGTTTCATCGACGGTCACGACGACGGCGACGG
>NZ_JAURWM010000293.1 GCF_030654915.1 Phenylobacterium sp.
GTCAGCGGGGAAGCGCCCGCTGTGCGCTTCCCCGCTTCTCGCCGGCCTGCCAGGGCCGGCCGCGCGCACTGGACGATGGGCTCGTTTTGGTGCGCGAGTGTTCCGTAATGACCTGGCGAGCAAGACTCGTGCCTTACGCGTCAATGCCGAGCATTCGTCACAAACACACTCTGCAATTGCTGTTGTTGGGGATGATTTGTGCGCCGTTATCCAAGACTTCGACGAACTCTAGAGTTCGCCTCAGGCGCGAACAAATGCCCTGCTTTACAATTTCTGTCCCAAAAGCGGCGCGCACACACGGTTAAGTGGTTGACGAGGTGTTAACTGGCGGTGCAGTTGGCGTAACGGCGTTGGGATATCGCCGCTTTTTCACCATCGTGGGGTTCTAATGCGTAAACTTGTTCTGGCGGGCGCTGCTGCGGCAGCCCTCCTGATGACGACTGGCACGGCCTCGGCCGCCACCGTCCTGCTCAATTCGACCTTCGAGAACGTCGATGTCGGTTCCAACAGCTATGTCACTGTTGCTACGGCTGATGGTTGGACCAAGGGCGACGGCTTTGGCGGCGGCGCCTCTGGCATCGAAGTTCAAAACAACGTCGCTGGCGCCCCGGCGGCGGCTGGCGGGGCCAAGTTCGTGGAACTCGACAGCACCGCCAACAGCTCAATGTACTATACGTTTAGCTACACGGGGCAGGTGGGCCTGAGCTTCCTGTACTCACCGCGCCCGAACGTGCCGTTCGATAGCAATGGCATCTCGGTCCTGCTGAATGGCGTCCTGGTGAACCCGCCCGGCACCGTCAGCGGCGGCCCGATCAGCGAAACGGACTGGAAACAGTACGGCGCCTCCTTCGCGGTGAAGTCGGGTGATATCCTGACTTTCTCGGCGGTCGGGACCAATGACTCGCTTGGCGGCTACGTCGACAACATCACCATTTCAGCGGTTCCCGAACCGGCGACTTGGGCGATGATGATCATCGGCTTCGCCAGCGCCGGCTCGATGGTGCGCAGCGCGCGCCGTAAGCAAGCGCTCGCCCTGGCCTAGGCCCGCAAAGGCACGAACCAATGCGCCGCCCCTCGGAAGAAGGGCGGCGTTTTTGTCTTTGGTGTCGGCTTCTGTGAGTTAATCGCGTCAGCCCCGTTGCTCCGGGCATATGGTTTCGGCTATGAGGTGCGACCCGATTTGGACCGCTCGCTGTTGAAAGACGACGAACGCCCGGACCGGGCGGGAGACAACCCGAAAAAACGCTGGTGACGTGGCCGAGTGGCTGAAGGCAACGGTTTGCTAAATCGTCATACGTGAAAGCGTATCCAGGGTTCGAATCCCTGCGTCACCGCCATCTTCCCCCTGATTTTGGACGAGTTAGCACGCTCCGTAGGCGGGGCTCGTGCTTGCGTATCGACATCGCTGTGCAATCTCGGGATCATGCGCCACGCGGGGAGAGACATCATGGACGTCGAAGAGCGGCAGTTTCGTTTCGAGGCGGCTGACGGCGCTTCAATCGCCGCCTATCGCTGGGCGGCCACGGGCGTCCGTCCCAAGGCCATCTTGCAGATCGCCCACGGGATGGGCGAGCATGCGCGGCGCTATCCAGGGCCTCTTGCGCCGTTGATGGCTGCCGGCTTCGTCCTCTATGCTGAGGATCATCGCGGACATGGATACACGGCCCCTAGCAGGGACGCGCTGGGCGATTTCGGCGAGAACGGCGCCGAGGCGGTGGTCGGGGACATCGCGCAACTGAACTCCATCGCGCGGGCCGAGCATCCGGGCCTGCCCTTGATCCTGCTAGGCCACAGCCTGGGATCCTTCTTCGCCCAGGCCTATGTTTTCGACCATGGCGGCCAGATCGACGGGCTGGCGCTGTCGGGCACGGCCGCTTTTGGCGATCGAACCGGACCGGCCAAGCGGCTGGACGAGATCGGGGAAGGTGGCGCCAAGCCCCGCACGCCCTACGACTGGTTGTCCCGCGATGAGGCGGAGGTCGACGCCTATATCGCCGATCCATTGTGCGGCTTCTCGCGCCATCCAGATAACGCCGCGAGCTTCGCCAGGATGGCCGCGCGCCTGAGGGACGAGGCCGAGATCGCGAAAATCCCCAAGGCTCTGCCCATCTATGTGTTCGTTGGCGACAAGGATCCCATCAACCAGGACTTGGCGCTGCTGAAGCCTCTTATTGATCGCTACCAGGCGGCGGGACTCGAAGACCTCGAAGTGAAGATCTATCCAGGCGGGCGCCATGAGATGCTCAACGAGATCAACCGTGAGCAGGTCGTCGCCGATCTGCTGGCTTGGCTGGACCGGGTGATCGGCTAGGCTCAGACCTTGTCCTCCGGCGGGGGCTCGCCCTCGCTCGCTGGCGCGGTCATTGGGTTCTGGGCGTCGCGCTCGGCACGCCAGTCGGTGAAGCTCCTGCCGAACTCGTCCTGACGCGCGCCGCGGAACACCCGGTACTCGGCGTCATACTTGCGATGTTGTTCGGCCCGCCAGGCGGCGTAGTCCCGATCATGGGCGCGAAGTTGCTCCTCGCGCCAGGCCACGTAGTCAGGGTCGAACTCGCGCTCGGCGTGGGGGTGATAGGCGTAGTCGGCCGGAGGGCCGAACTCGCGCACGCCCAAATCCCGACGGTCGAGTGGTTGGTCGCCATAGGGCGCGTCTTCGTAACCGGATGTGGCGCGCCGATGTCTTTGGCGATGTTGATGCTGGCGTGGCAGGGATTCGCGGTAGCCATGCGCCTCGATGCCGTATTCCTGGCCGCCGTGCGGTCCCTCCAGGCTGTAATAGCCGCGAGTGAGGGCGTCTTCGTAGTCGGCGGGCAGGGCGGGGGCTGGTTCGACGCGGCTTGGATCGAACCGGGCGCGCAGCCAGGGCGGCCGCTCGGCATGAACGCGGTGGCCGGGATAAGGTCCATAGGATCGTTGGTCGGCCCCGTAGTAGCGCGCTTGGTCGGAGGAATAGCGGCCCTCCTCGCCGAAGCTGCGGCGATCATCAGGCCGTCGCTCCTCGCGCGCCTCGGCTTCGCGCCAGCGGCCTTCGCCGCGTGGATCTCCGGGGTGATGGTCGCGAATGGGCATGGCTTTGTCTCCTGCGGTATCAAGAGGAAACGAAGGGGCGATGGCGCCGTTCCGCCGATGGAGCCAGAGCAATAAGCCGCAGGCCAAGCGTCGCCCGGGAGGCTAGGTTGCGATCGATGCGCCCAATCCAGTTCCTCCTTCCGCCGCTGATCCTCCTCGCCACCGGCCCGGCCGCGGCCGCCGACCCCGGCACGACCCAACGCGACGAAGGCTTTCGCGGAGCGGTTACGGCGCCGCTTGAGGATCTGAACATCAAGCAGGCAGATATCCCGGCCGTGCTGCTGCGGGCGGTGGGTGATCCCTACGACGTCAAGGATCTGCCCCGGTGCGAGGCCATCGCCGCTGAGATCGGGAAGCTGGATGCGGCGCTGGGTCCCGACCTGGATGAAGCTCCGGCGCCGGACACCCGCACACGCACCCAGAAGGTCGCCGCCCAGGCCAAGGCGGCGGCTGTCGCCGGGGTACGGGGCGAGACCCAGGATGTGCTGCCGTTCCGTGGTTGGGTGCGAAAACTCACGGGGGCCGACCACCACCGCAAGCAGGTGGAGGCGGCGGTGAAGGCCGGCTCGATTCGACGCGGCTACCTCAAGGGCGTCGGCATGCAGATGAACTGTGCGCCGCCGGCCGCTCCGAGTTGGTTCGTGCCCGAGCCGCCCCCCACGCCCAAGTCCTGGTTAGGGGCGCTTTGGGAGACTATCGCCACCTGGTTCAGGGGCGTGCTGGCGATCTTCGGCCGCTAGTCGACCCCGGCCGCCGCGAGGATCGCGGCTAGGCCAACGCTCATCCCGCGCACGCTGGCGTCCTTCTCGACGTCGATCCACTCCTCGACCGAATGCGCGCGTCCGCCGGTTCCGCCCGAGCCGATGGTGATCGCCGGAATACCCTTGGCCATGGGCGCGTTTGCGTCGGTGGATGAGGCGTTGAAGGTCGGCTTGAAACCGAGGGCTGTGATAACTGCCGCGGTATTGGCCACGAGCGGCGCGGTCAGGGCCGTCTGGCCAGCCGGCCGGTCGCCGATGGAGGTCAGTTCGACGCTGACTGGGCCAAAGCGGGTCGAACGGGCCTTGTTCTCGTGAGCGACAGCCTCGTCCATGATCGCCTTGAACTGGGTTTCCAGCTTGGCGAGCTCGCCGGCGTCGGCCGAGCGCATGTCGAAGTCGGTGAACACCTTGTCCGGGATCGCGTTGACGGAGGTCCCGCCGCCGGTGATCGAGGCCGAATAGGTCACCTTGGGGCTGGTCGGCGCCTGGATCGTATAGAGGTCGGCGACCGCCTTACCCATCGCCGCCATCGGATTGACGATCCCGAACGCGCCATAGCTGTGACCGCCGGGTCCCTTGAAGGTGGCGCGGTAACGCTTGGAGCCGACCCCGATGTGGGTGATCTGGCTGGGGTCGACGCCATCGACCGAGAAGAACGCCTTGGTGCGGTCCTTGTATTTGCCTTCGTTGAAGAAGTGGCGAACCCCGCGCAGGTCGCCGGCTCCTTCCTCGCCGACCGTGCCGACGAACAGGATGTCGCTTTCGGTGCGGATCTTGGCCGCATCGAGCGCCCGCGCCCAGGCGAGCAGCACGGCCAGGGAGCGGCTGTCGTCCGCGATGCCGGGCGCGTAGAGCTTGGTTCCTTCGCGGCGGACCTTCACGTCGGTTCCTTCAGGGAACACCGTGTCGAGGTGCGCCGACACAACCACGACTGGGCCGGGCTTGGTCCCCTTGCGCAGGGCCATCACATTACCCTCGGAATCGATCTCGACATTGCTCAGGCCATGGGCCTCCAGCATCGTGCGATAGGCCTTGCCGCGGGCTTCTTCCTTGAAGGGCGGGGCAGGTATTTCGGTCAGGGTGATGATGTCGGCGACCATTCGGTCATGCTCCCGCTCCAGGGTGGCCACCGCGGTCTTGAAGGCCGGACTGCCGACGATTTTAGCCACATTCTGGGGTGGAGCGGCGAGGGCCGGCGAGGCGAGGACCGCAACAAGGGCGGCGGCGGTAAGGAAGCGGGGCATGGCGTATCCGGTCGGAACTCTGAGTCGCCGGCATAGTAGCGGGGCGGGAGCGTGCGGCTAGAGCGCTATTGGCTCCGATGGGATTGGAGTCAGGAAGTATCACTTTGTTTTATATGAGTTTATGACGTCCGGCGATGTCGCTGAAAGCGCCCCTAGGCTCGGCTGGCCTCGGGCAGGTCGAGGGCCATGACGTCGGAGGCCTCCTGCGCATCCATGATTTTCAGCAGGCGCGCCCGCGCCCGGTTCACCCGGCTTTTGATGGTGCCGAGCGCGCAGCCGCAAATCTCGGCGGCTTCTTCGTAGGACAAGCCCGCCGCGCCGACCAGGATCAGAGCCTCGCGGTGCTCGTCCGGCAATCGGGCGAGCGCGGCCTGCATGGCGCGCATGGCCACGCTCCAGTCCTGGGTCGGCGGCGAACTGAGAGTGTTTGCGTATTCGCCGGTCTCATCGCGGACCTCGCGGCGTCGGCGGTTGACCTGAGTGTAGTAGGTGTTGCGCAGGATGGTGAAGAGCCATGCCCGCAGGTTAGTGCCGGGCTCGAACTTATCGCGGTTGGTCCAGGCCTTGATCAGGGTGTCCTGAACCAGATCGTCGGCGTCTGATCCGTTGTGGCTCAAGGACCAGGCGAAGGCACGCAGGGCTGGTATCATCGCCACGACCTCGTTGCGCCAATCACTTTCGTCGCACATGCTGGCCTCGGTCCGCGCCTTCGCCCCTCAGGGGAATTTCGCGCTTCGGTGGTCTCTCAACGCGTCCTTGGTCCAACCGTTCCGGCTTGCGATTGGCGGCGGACACCCCAGATTTCCGGAACTGCATATGGGCTACGGCGTTTGGCCGGGGATCGGCTGCAGCCACGGCGCGAGTACGACGACACTCACGATCTCATCCACGAATGGAGCGGCGAATGGCGTCACATGACGAGGCAGGCTTGGCCCCGGCCCCAATCGGGGCGGCTCGCGCCCTTGAGGCCGCCACCCGCTATCGGCGCGTGCGGCAAGGGACGCTGGCGCTTACGCGGCATCTTTCCGCCGAGGATCAACTAGCCCAATCCATGCCGGACGCCAGCCCGGCGAAGTGGCATCTGGCTCACACCACCTGGTTCTTCGAGACCTTCTTGCTCGCTCCACGGCTGGCGAATTACGCGCCCTTCGATCCGGCTTTCGCCTATCTCTTCAACTCCTATTACGAGGCCTTGGGGCCGCGGCAGCCGAGGCCCGAGCGCGGATTGCTGACCCGGCCCTCGCTAGACCGGGTGCTCGCCTACCGCGCCCACGTCGATGATGCGATGGCTCGCCTGCTGGAGGGCGGGTGCGAAGGCTTCGCCGCCCTGCTGGACCTGGGCCTGGCGCATGAGGAACAGCATCAGGAACTGATCCTGATGGATATCCTGCACCTTTTCGCCCAGTCGCCCTTGAAGCCGGCCTATGCGCCAGCGCCGGCCCTGCCGGTCGGACGCGATCCCGGCGCCGCCGCGCCGATCGCCTTCGAAGGCGGCCTCGTCGAGATCGGCCATGACGGCCAAGGCTTCGCCTTCGACAACGAAGGGCCTCGCCACCAGACGTTCTTGCAGCCCTACCGGCTGGCCGACCGCTTGGTGACCAATGGCGAGTGGCTGTCTTTCATGGCCGATGGCGGTTACTCGCGGCCTGAGCTGTGGCTCGCTGAGGGCTGGGCCAGGGTGCAGGCCGAA
Source organism: Phenylobacterium sp. (assembly GCF_030654915.1). GTDB lineage: Bacteria > Pseudomonadota > Alphaproteobacteria > Caulobacterales > Caulobacteraceae > Phenylobacterium. The sequence continues at coordinate 6,765 of NZ_JAURWM010000293.1, forward strand.
GGCTGGAGCGCGCCGCTCTACTGGGAGGAGGGGCCTTCAGGCTGGCTCGCCATGACCCTGCAGGGCCGTCGCGCCCTCGCGCCGCATGCGCCGGTGACGCACATCAGCTTCTACGAGGCCGACGCCTACGCCAGCTGGGCTGGCGCTCGCTTGCCGACTGAAGCGGAGTGGGAGCACGCCGCGAGCGGCCTGCCGGCCACGGGCAACCTGTTGGACGAGGGGCAACTTGGTCCCGCCGCCGCCAAGCCTGGCTCTGGGCTGCGCCAGATGTTCGGCGACGTGTGGGAATGGACCCGCAGCGCCTATGCGCCCTATCCGGGCTTCCATCCCGCCGCCGGGGCGGTGGGCGAGTACAATGGCAAGTTCATGATCGGCCAGATGGTGCTGCGCGGCGGATGCTGCGTCACGCCCGACGGTCACGTCCGCGCCAGTTATCGCAACTTCTTCTATCCGCACCAGCGCTGGATGTTCTCGGGGCTTCGTCTGGCTTGGGACGCCGATCCACACCGAGCCTCGGCCGGGCCGCCGAGCGACAGCTTCGAGGCTGACGTCCTGGCTGGGCTCGCTCGTCCGCAGAAGGAGCTCTCGGCCAAGTATTTCTACGACGCCGACGGATCGCGGCTGTTCGAAGAGATTACGGAACTCCCCGAGTATTATCCGACCCGCACTGAACTGGCGCTGCTGAAGGACCGTGCGCCCGAGATGGCCGCGGCGATCCCGAAGGGAGCGGCGCTGGTCGAGTTCGGCAGTGGGGCCAGCACCAAGACCCGCCTGCTGCTCGATGCGGCGCCTCAGCTGGGCGTCTATGTCCCGATCGACATCAGCAAGTCGGCGCTGGACGCCGCCGCCACGGCTATTGCTCGCGACTATCCCAATCTGCCGGTAGCGCCGCTCGTCGATGACTTCACCACGGCGCTAGCCTTGCCGCCGGAGGCCGTCGGCCGGCCGCACATGGGTTTCTTCCCAGGCTCGACGATCGGGAACTTCAGGCCAGGTGAGGTGGTGAACTTCCTGGCGGGAGCCAAGCGGCTGCTCGGTTCGGATGCGGGCTTCCTGGTGGGGATCGATCTGGCCAAGGATGCGGCGACGCTGGTCGCGGCCTATGACGACGCGCAGGGTGTCACCGCGGCGTTCAACCTGAACCTGCTGAACCGGATCAATCGGGAACTCGGCGGTGATTTCGATCTTGCCGCCTTCGAGCATCGCGCGATCTGGAACACGGCCGAGAGCCGCGTCGAGATGCATCTGGTCAGCCGCAAGGAGCAGACCGTGACCGTGGCGGGCCGGAGGTTCACCTTCACCTCTGGCGAGACTATTCACACGGAGAACTCATACAAGTTCACCGTCGGCGGCTTCGAGGAGCTCGCCCGGCAGGCCGGTTGGAAGCTGGAACGCTGCTGGGAAAGCCCCGCTCCAAGCTTCGCAATGGTGCTCTTGAGAGCCTAGCTCTCTAGACGCTCGCCGCGGGTGCGGCCGCCGCCTCGCGAGGACTCACCGCCTTTGCGCCCAGCAGAGGCGGCTAGGTCGCGGTCCTTGGCGAAGCTGCGTTTTTCACCAGGTACGCTGGCGCCGCCCTTACGAGCGATCTCGCGACGGCGTTCAGGATTCATGGCGGCGAAGCCTCGACGCGACTTCGGCTTGGCGTTGGGATCAAGATCCATGGGCGGCTCCTCTTTGCGTCGACCGTCGGGGGGAGGCGGCGACGCCACTGCTTCCGTTACGGTCAAGCAAACTCGCCAGATGCGGCGGAGGTTGCGCGGAAAATGCGATTGGGTCTGCGGCTATTAGCCCGACACAGGCCGCTTGAGCCTTCGGCCAAATGAGGCGTGGGTTGAGAGTCGCGCCGTCAGGGGCGGAAAACACTAGAGAAACGCCGTTGAGCGCCAACGCGCATCCGGCTCGGTTCCGCTGACCTCAGATCGGCAATTGGACCTTGGCGGTCAGGCCGCCGCCCGGCCTGTTGATGAACACCACATCACCGCCATGGCCGCGCGCGATGGACCGCACGACGGCCAAGCCCAGGCCGATGCCGCCGGTCTGCCGGCTGCGGGAAGGTTCGCGGCGATAAAACGGCTCGAAGACCCGCTCGACTTCGTCGGTCGGGATACCTGGTCCGTCGTCCTCGATTTCCACGATGGCGCTGGTCGCGTCGCTATAGACGCGAGCCCGGGCGCGGCCGCCGAACTTCACGGCGTTCTCCAGCAGGTTCGTAAATAGCCGCCGCAGGGCCAGCGGATCGCCGTTCAGCACGACCTTCTCGCCCAGCTCGATCTGAGTGTCGGCGCCGGTCTCGGCCATCTCATCGCATACGCTTTCCAGCAGCGAGGACAGCTCCAGCGGCGTGCGCTCGCCGTCACGGGTGGTGTCCCGGACAAAGGTGAGCGCCGCGGAGATCATCTCCTCCATCTGGTCGATGTCGGCCGCCATCTTGACCCGCACGTCCTCAGGCACGTTTTCGATGCGGAACCGCAGACGGGTCAGCGGAGTGCGCAGGTCGTGGGCGATGGCCCCGACCATGGCTGTGCGGTCCTCGACATAGCGGCGTAGGCGTTCCTGCATGTCGTTGAACGCCTTCACCGCGACGTTGATTTCCGCCGAACCCTGGAGCGACAGCGGCGGAGCGCGAGGGTCGCGGCCCAGGCGCTCGGCGGCGTCAGTAAACAACCGGATGGGGGCGGAGAGCCGGCGAGCGAAGACAAAGGCGATAGGCGCCATCACCAGCGCCGACAGGAAAAACAGCAGCACTATCCGTTGCTGCCAGGGATCCAGTCCGATGCCGCGTTCGGGGCGCACGATCTGCCAGCGGCCGTCGGCCTGCTGGACCGCGACATCGAACGGCGCGATCAGGAAGTGCTCTTCCTGCTCGCCGCCGTCGCGCGCCATGCGGTCGCGGATCACCCGGAATACACGACGGTCCGATACCGGAAAGCGAGAGGCGGACGAGATCACCACCCGCTCGATGGGGACGTGCAGGGCCTCGGCCAACTGGCTGCGGATCTTTGGCGTCATCCGGCTGTCGATCACCATCGCCGGGGCGTGATCCACAGTCTTGATCACCAGCGGTCGGCGCTCGGTGAAGGCCGGCGGGGTTCCGCGGAACGCCTGGACGATCTCGCTGATGCGATAGAAATCGGGCGCGGGCGGGGGCAGGTTAAACAGCAGGATCAGGCTGATGACCTGGGCCGCGGCCAGGCTGAGCCCGATCAGGGCCAGGAGCTGGCCGAACAGCGATGCTGTCGGCCGCTCCGACCAAGGCGGCGTCATGTACGCTTCACCTTGGCGGTGAACATGTAGCCTTCATTGCGGATGGTGCGGATCAGGTCCTGCCCGCCGCCGTCGTCCAGCTTCCGACGCAGGCGGCTGATCTGGACGTCGATCGCGCGATCAAACGCCTCCGACTCGGGGCCGCGGGCGAATTCGAGCAGTTGGTCGCGGGTCAGCACCCGCTGCGGACGCTCGACGAAGGCGCGCAGCAGCGAGAACTCGCCCGATGAGAGGTTTACCACGACGCCCTGGGGCGAGCGCAGTTCACGCCGCACGAGGTCCAGCCGCCATCCGGCGAACTCACAGCCCGCCCCGACGCCGCCGTTCTGGCCGCGATGTTCGGCCCGGCGCAGCACCGCGCGCACCCGCGCCAGCAGTTCGCGCGGATTGCAGGGCTTGGATAGGTAGTCGTCGGCGCCTAGCTCCAGGCCCACGATGCGGTCGGTGTCCTCGCCCATGGCCGACAGCATGATGACCGGCGGGCCCTCGCCCACGGCCAGCCGGCGGCAAATGGCCAGGCCGTCTTCACCAGGGAGCATGACGTCGAGGACGATAAGGTCGATGGAGCCGCCCTCCAGCACCTGCTCCATCTCGCGGGCGTCGCCGGCGGTCTCGACGGTGTAGCCGTGCTTGCCGAGGAAATCGGAGACGACGTCGCGGATGCCCGGGTCGTCGTCGACCATCAGGATGCGGGCGCTCGCCTGGAGGTGCTGCGCCGCGGCGGCGGGTTGTTCGATGCGCGTTTCCATCCGGGCCATCTTTACGCGCTCCCGTAACGCTCAGATTTCACGCTTGAAAGCATCAGGCGCCGGCCAGAACCTGGTCGGCCACATAAGGGTTGGTTTTGCGCTCTTGGCCAAAGCTCGACATTGGACCGTGGCCGGGCACGAACCGCACGTCGTCGCCCAGCGGCCAGAGCTTGCCGGTGATCGAGTCGATCAGCTGCTGATGGTTGCCGCGCGGGAAGTCGGTGCGGCCGATGGAGCCTTGGAACAGTACGTCGCCGACCTGGGCGAACCGCGCCTGCCGGTGGAAGAAGACGACGTGGCCGGGGGTGTGGCCGGGGCAGTGATAGACCTCGAACTCGGTCTCGCCGAGCGTCACTTTGTCGCCATCGGCCAGCCAGCGATCTGGGGTGAACGAGCGGGCTTCGGGCATGCCCCACTTGGCGCCGGAGGCTTCCATCTCGTCGATCCAGAAGGCGTCGTCGGGGTGCGGCCCCTCGATCGGAACGTCGAAGGCGGCCTTCAGGGCTGCCGTGCCGCCAGCATGGTCGAGGTGACCATGGGTGATCCAGATCTTCTCAAGCGTCAGGTTCTGGGACTTCAGAGCCTCGATCAGCATCGGAACCTCGCCGCCGGGATCGATGATGGCGGCCTTCAGGGTCTTGGCGCACCAGACGATGGTGCAGTTCTGCTGAAGCGGGGTGACCGGGGCGATCAGGGCGCGGATGGGAGGCTCGGCTTGCATTCGCCTAACATCAGGCCTGGCGCGCCATAAGAAAAGGCCCGGGCGAACCCGGGCCTTTCCATTTTAGTGCTGGCGATCCCCGGGAGCGGGCGCTCCGGGCATTGGGGCGACAGGCCCAGGAGGCGCGTCGGCGTCCAGTTCCGGCACCTCAACGATGCCGCGGCCCACATGACTGCGGCGATAGCCGTAGAGGAAGTAGACCACCAGTCCGATCGCGGCCCAGGCCACGAACAGCAGCTTGGTCTCAGTCGAGAGGCTGAAGAACAAATAGACGCAGCCGATCGCGGCCAAGGGCGCGACCAGGATAATGGCCGGCACTCGGAAGGGACGTTTGCGCAGCGGGTCAGTGCGGCGCAGCACCAGGACGGCGATGGCCACCATGGCGAAGGCGAACAGCGTCCCTGAGTTGGAGATGTCGGCGAGGACGCCGACCGGGAAGAAGGCCGCGAATAGCGACACCAAGATGCCGGTGAGGATTGTGATCACATAGGGGGTGTGGAAGGTCGGGTGGACCTTGGAGAACACGGCCGGCAGCAGGCCGTCACGGCTCATGACGAAGAAGATTCGGGTCTGGCCGAACATCATCATCAGGATGACCGAGGGCAGGGCGAGGCCAGCCGCGAGGCCAAGCAGATTGCCGATCTGCGGCCATCCGATTTCCCGCAGTGTCCAGGCCAGGGCTTCCTTGGAGCAGACCACATGGGTGTCGCCGAGGAGCTTGCAGGCGGCGGTGAGCTCAGTGCTGCCTGGGCGCAGACCCGCACCCGAGGCGTCCATGACCGGCTGGGCGCCGACCGTCCCGATGACGCCCGCGGCGACCAGGATGTAGAAGATGGTGCAGATGCCGAGCGAGCCGATCAGGCCGATGGGCATGTTGCGTTGAGGGTTCTTGGTTTCCTCGGCCGCGGTCGAGACCGCGTCGAAGCCGACATAGGCGAAGAAGATCGACGCCGCGGCCGCCGAGATCCCGGCCATGCCGAGCGGAGCGAACGGTTCGAAGTTCTCCATCTTCATCACCGGCAGGGCCAGGATGCAGAACAGCCCCAGGGCCGCGACCTTGATGGCGACCAGGAAGGCGTTGACCGTGGCCGATTCCTTGGTGCCGACCACCAGCAGGGCGGTGACGACCAGGGCGATCATGGCTGCGGGCAGATTGACGATCCCGCCGTCCATCGGGCCGAGCACGAGTGCGTTCGGGATGTCGATCTGGAAGGCGTTCTCGATCAGTCCGACCACATAGCCCGACCAGCCGACGGAGACGGCGCCGGCCGCCACAGCGTATTCGAGGATAAGCGCCCAGCCGACCATCCAGGCCAGCATTTCGCCCATGACGGCGTAGCTGTAGGTGTAGGCGGACCCGGAAACCGGGACCATGGAAGACATTTCAGCGTAGCAGAGCGCGGCGACCGCGCAGACGAAGCCGGCGATGATGAACGCGGCGATCATGCCAGGGCCGGCCTTTTGGGCGGCCTCGGCGGTGAGGACGAAGATGCCAGTACCGATAATTGCGCCGATGCCGAGCATCGTCAGCTGGAACGGGCCCAGCGAGCGATGCAGCGACTTCTTTTCCGCGGTCGCCAGAATCGCGTCGAGCGATTTAACTCGCCACATATTTCCTCCAGGAGAATCCGGCGGCCCCCGCCGCTCGGTCATGCTTTGGCGCTACGTGGCCTCTTAGGAACCGTGCGGTCAAGCGCCAAGCAACGACGCCGGTTTGCATGAAACTCGGCGCCCTTGGGATGAGCGTCCTGCTTGGCGTGGGAGGCAGGCGCGGCTAGAGCACGGCATGCTTCCGGTAGAGGATATTTTGCCTGCACTGCAGGCGGCGCTGCACGCCCGCACCGAGGCTGTGCTCGTCGCCCCGCCGGGCGCCGGCAAGACCACCGTGGTCCCGTTGCGGCTGATGGACGCCCCCTGGCTGGGCGGGCGCAAGATCATAATGCTCGAGCCGCGCCGCCTGGCCGCCCGCGCCGCGGCCGACCGGATGGCCAAGACCCTGGGCGAGAAGGTTGGCGAGACCGTAGGCTTTCGGGTGCGAATGCAGTCGAAGATCTCGGCCCGAACCCGAATTGAGGTGGTCACCGAAGGTGTCTTCAACCGGATGATTCTAGGCGATCCCAGCCTTGAGGGCGTGGGCGCGGTGATCTTCGATGAATTCCACGAACGTAGCCTGGACGCGGACCTGGGTTTGGCGCTGGCCCGCGACGCGCAGGGCCTGTTGCGCGACGATCTCCGTATTCTGGTGATGTCGGCGACGCTCGACGGCGCGGCGGTGGGAAGGTTGCTGGGCGACGCGCCGGTCATCGAGAGCCAGGGACGAGCCTATCCGGTGGAGACGCGCTATCTCGGCCGCGACGAGCGTCTGCGTCTCGAAGACCGCGCGGTGCGAGCCGTCGAGCGCGCGCTAGCCGAAGAGACCGGAAGCGTCTTGGTCTTCTTGCCGGGCCAGGGCGAGATCCGCCGCACCGCCGATTTGCTGGCCGAACGGGTGCGGCGAAGCGACGTGCGGATCGCGCCGCTCTACGGGGCTCTGGATCCAGCCGAGCAGGATCGGGCGATCTCGCCGGCGCCGCCCGGAGTCCGCAAGGTGGTGCTGGCGACCTCCATCGCCGAGACCAGCCTGACCATCGAAGGTGTTCGGGTGGTGATCGATTCGGGCGTCGCGCGGGTCCCGAGGTTCGATCCCGCCAGCGGGCTCACGCGGCTCGCCACCGTTCGGGTCAGCCGGGCGGCGGCCGACCAGCGTCGCGGCCGGGCCGGACGCACCGAGCCAGGCGTCGCCTACCGCCTCTGGGACGAGGCCGAGACCCGCGCCCTGCCGGCCTTCGCCGATCCGGAGATCCTGGACGCCGATCTGTCGGGCCTGGCGCTCGATCTCGCCCGCTGGGGCGCCAAGGATGCGAGCGACCTGGCCTTCCTGGACCCGCCGCCGAGCGCGGCCTTCAATGAGGCTCGGAGTCTGTTGCGGCGCCTGGAGGCGCTGACCGAGGACGGGGTGCTGACCGCGCATGGCGAGGCGCTAAGTGAATTCCCGCTGGCGCCGCGCCTGGCCCACATGGTGCTGAAGGCCGCCGCGACCGGCCAGGCCCCTCGGGCGGCCCAGATCGCGGCCCTGGGGACCGAACGAAACCTTGGCGGCCGCGAGGCCGACCTGCGCCACCGCCTGGAAGGCTTCCAGCGCGACCGCTCGACCCGGGCGCGGGACGCCAGGACCTTGGCCGAGCGTTGGGCGGGTTTGGCGGGACGGCCAGGCAAGGGCGAACCGCTGGATGACGGCTTGCTGCTGGCCTTCGCCTATCCCGAACGTATCGCAAAGGCGCGCGGCGGATCGGGCGAGTTTCAACTGGTGACGGGGCGTGGCGCTTTCGTCGAACCGACCGACGCCTTGGCGCGTGAGAAGTGGTTGGCGATCGCGGAACTCGGCGGCGGCGATCGGCGTGACCGCATTCTACTGGCCGCGCCGCTGGATGAGGTCGAATTGGTCCGCGCCTTCGGAGATCAGCTCGAAGTGGAAACCAGGCTGGATGAGAGCGGTGGCGGACGCCTGCGCGGCAAGCGGCTGACACGGCTGGGCCGGATCACCATCCGCGAGGAGATAGACGAGAATCCCGATCCCGCGATGATCGCCTCGGCCCTGGCCGGCCGGGTTCGGAGCGAGGGCTTGGCCAAGCTGCCCTGGGGAGACGCCGCCAGGTCGTTCCGGGAGCGGGGCGCCTTCCTGCGGGCGCAGGGCGCCGACTGGCCCGACCTTTCCGACGCCGCCCTGATCGAGGCTGTCGACGACTGGCTGACGCCGCTGCTGACGGGTGTGAGGTCGCTCGGCGCCCTGCGGCCCGATGTGCTGGACGGCGCGGTGCGGGCGTTGGTGCCCTGGGAACAGCAGCGGCGGTTGGAATCGAGCGCGCCGGCCCGCTGGACCGCGCCGACCGGCAATAGCTTCACCATCGACTACGCCGCCGAGGGCGGGCCCCGCGTGGATGTGCGCGTGCAGGAGGTGTTTGGTCTGACGGAGCATCCGCGGGTCGCCGGTGTGCCGCTGACCTTGTCGCTGCTTTCGCCGGGCCACCGCCCGATCCAGACCACCAAGGACCTGCCTGGGTTCTGGGGCGGCTCGTGGAAGGACGTCCGCTCCGACATGCGCGGGCGCTACCCCAAGCATGTCTGGCCTGAAGATCCGGCCAACACCGCGCCCACCGCGCGGGCCAAGCCGCGCGGGACCTAAAGGTCCTCCTAGGTCGCGGCGTAGATCATGATCCCGGTGGCGACCGACAGGTTCAGGCTGTCGGCGCGGCCGCGCATCGGGATCTTGACGTTGACGTCGCAGAGGGCGGCCATGTCCGGCGTCAGGCCTTGTTGTTCGTTGCCCATCAGCACCAGGGCCGGCTTGGCGTAGGTCGCTTGACGATGGTCGACATCGGCGGTCAGCAGGGTGCCGACGACCGACCCTGGCCACGATGGGCGCCATTCGGCGAACTGCGCCTCGGTGGCGCGCACGATCGGCACGGCGAAGATCGAGCCCATGGTGGCGCGCACGGCCTCGACCGAGAACGGGTCGCAGCACTCGCCGACCAGGATCACCGCGCCGCAGCCGGCGGCGTCGGCGGTGCGCACGATGGTTCCCAGATTGCCCGGGTCGCGGACCCGGTGCAGGGCGACGAAGCAGGGCGCTGCCTCGGGTTTCAGATCACCGAGCGGCGTGAACACCTGACCGAACACCCCGACCACAGCCTGGGGATTGTCGCGTCGCGAGACCTTGGCCAAAATGTCGTGGGTGACCTCGATCACCTCGCCGTGCGCGGCGCGGGTGGCTTCGATGGCGCGGCGGAGCAGGGGGTGGCTCTGGGCGTCTTGCCCGTACATCAAGATGCGCGGCGCATGCCCCAGCTCGACCGCGTCGGTGACGATCTTCAGACCTTCGGCCACGAACAGCCCGGTTTCCTCACGCTCCTTGCGCAGGTGCAGCGCGCGGACGGCCTTGACGGTCGGGTTGGTCAGCGAGGTGACGGCGCGGTTCATGACGCCCACCGGCCATAGAAGGACATGCCGATCTGCCGATCCTGCTTGTCCTCGACCAGGGTGAGCTCGCCCCAGTCGATGCCGCCGCCGCGATCTTGGAGGTTCGAGGCCAGCAGCGATGACAGCGCGGCGCCGGAGATCCGTTCGGCATAGGCGTTGAGCAACAAGAATGAGGCGTTTTCCGAAAGAAGTTCAGCGCATAGCGCTGCAAGCTCAGGCAGGTTTTCAAACAGCCGCCAGACCTCACCGTCCGGCCCACGGCCATATTTCGGCGGGTCGAGGATGATGCCGTCGTAGCGCGATCCACGGCGGACTTCGCGCTGCACATAGCGGCGGGCGTCCTCGCAAATCCAGCGGATCGGCTTGTCCTCCAGGCCCGACAGAGCAGCGTTCTCGCGCGCCCAGCCGATGGCCTTCTTTGACGCGTCGACATGGGTGACATGGGCGCCGGCCGCCGCGCAGACGAGGCTGGCGACGCCGGTATAGCCGAACAGGTTCAGCACGCGCGGCTGGCCCGGCGTCGCGCGTAGGCGTTCATCCAGCCAGGCCCAGTTGGCGGCCTGTTCCGGGAAAAAGGCCAGGTGGCGGAAAGCGGTGAAGCGGGCGTGGAACTTCGCCTCTCCCCAAGCCATCGGCCAGCTGTCCCGCGGCTTGCCCTTGAAGCGCCAGTTGCCGGCGTCTTCCTCGTCGCTGGGATTGAAAACGGCGTCGGCCTGCTCCCAGGCGCTTTCAGGCAAGCGCGGAGTCCACATGGCCTGCGGCTCAGGTCGCACGACCGTATAGGGGCCGTAGCGCTCCAGTTTGCGGCCGCCGCCTGAGTCGAGCAGGGCGTAATCCGCCCAGCCGGTGGTGCGCATGGCGCCGGGAAGATCCGCGACAACGGGGGCAGGCTTGCTCATGGCCACCGACTAGCCGGTTCGGCGCGCCGAGGTCCAGCCCCCGAGAAGGTCAGCGGCTGTGCAGGGCCTCTTCGGTGCCTTCGATTTCGTCGCGAATCCAATCGTGACCGTTGGCCGACAGGACGCCGTCGAGCGCGGCGATGTGCACGCTTAGCCGGTCGCGAATCTCGGGATCGACGTCGGAGCGCCCGGCCATCCATTTGGCGATCAGGTGAAATCCGAAGGCGCTGTGCAGCGCCAAGCGTTGCAGTTGGTCGTCGGGCAATTTCATAGCTGCTCCGTTCAACTTGTCCCCCGACAGCGCTAGTTTGGCCCCCAAGCTGTCGCCTACGTCAAGAAAACGCTGTCTTGACCGACCGGCATGGCCTTAGTCATGGAATTGCCTTGCTTTCTTAAGGGCGGACTTGCCACCGGCGTGGTTTTGGTTTCCGCTCTGCAATAGTTCGGACTCGGAAGGAAACCCGTGACCACTTCAGTGACCACGAGGCGGTCGGCTCGGAAGCCCAAGGGCGACGGACACCTGCGTCGGGCCGAAATTCTGGAAGCCGCAGAGCGCATCTTTGTGGCCGAGGGCTATGACGGGGCCACGATCCGCAAGATCGCCGATGAGGTGGGGGTCTCCTCCACCGCGCTCTACATGCATTTCCCGGACAAGAGCTGCATCCTGCTGGAGATCTGCGAAGGCACGATCCGACAGCTGCTGGAACGCAACGCCGAAATCGCCGCCAAGCCGATGGACGCGGCCAATCGCGTCAAGTTGATGCTCGAAACCTATATGCGCTGGGGGCTGGAGCACCCGAACGCCTATGAGCTGGTGTTTTCCTCGGCGCGGCACATCACGGCGGTGATGGCTGATGAAGGCGCGACGGCTGACCTGGGCGCCGAGTGCTACGAGATATTTTCCGGCGTCGTTCGCGAGATCGCCGCGGAGGGCCGCTTGCGCACGGGCACGGCCGATTCCGCCGCCCAAGCGCTTTGGGGCGCCTGCCACGGCGTCGTCAACCTGATGATCAACCGGCCAAATTTCGTCTGGGCCCCGGCCGACGAACTGCTGTCAGTGACGCTCGAGGGCCTCATGTACGGCCTGGTGGCCGACTGAGGCCCCGCCCGAACCCTAAGGGTTCGGGATCGGCGCCATGCTAGAGCTGCCGGCCGAAGCGGGCCGGGCAGGGCCGCTCATGGGACCGGTATAGGTTCCGTAGGCGCCGCGCTTCAGGTCGGCGGTCAGGGTGATCGGCGCCGAGCCGTTGTTTAGGCGCGCGCGATAGACCTGCATGCCCTCCATCACCCGCATGACGTAGTTGCGGGTCTCCGAGAACGGGATGCACTCGACGAAGTCGATGGGATCGGTCGAACCACGCGGATCGCCGCAGAAGGTCACCCACTGAGGGGGGCGACCGGGGCCGGCGTTGTAGGCCGCGATGGCCATCGGATAGGAGCCCGAGAAGTTGTTGATCTGCCGGCCCAGGAAGGCCTGTCCGAGCTGCATATTATAGTCCGCTTGGTAGAGCATCGAGTTGTCGAAGCTCATGCCCAGGCGACGGGCCTCGCTGGCGGCGGTGGCCGGCAGCAACTGCATCATCCCGCGCGCATCGGCGCCTGAACGGGCCATGGGATCGAACCCGCTTTCTTGCCGCGTGATGCCGAGAGTCAGGGCTTGCTCGGGGGCGCCCATCACCGGCGGCGGGTTGCGCAGCGGATAGCCGCGCTCGGGCAGGATGAAGCCCCGCTGGGCGGCGGTACGGACCACCTTCATCGAGGTGTCCTGGTCACCGTAGCCGCGCGCTAGGTCGACCAGCAGAGCCTGTTCCTCCACCGTGGGCAGGATATCGTCCAGCGCCAGGACGAAGGCGCGGAAGAGGTCGCGGTTGCCGATGTCGTAGAGCAGCCGCGCGGCGCGGACCGTGTCGCGAGATTCGAAACGGGCGCGGTCCGCCTGGGTGAGGGCCGGATCGGCGCCGAGCACCAGGCGCCCGCCATTGACCTTTTCACCTGATAGCTGTCCGTAGAAGGTCGTATTGTACTTGGCTCCCGCGCCATAGAAGGCCTGGGCGGCGGCCTGGTCGCCGCGCGCCTCGGCGGCGCGCCCGCGCCAGTACATCGCCCGGCCACGGGTGATCGGCGACTGGCCGATCCGCTCAAGATTGCCGAAATGGATGTCGGCCTGAGCGGGGTTCTTCAACCGGGTCAGGGCGATCCAGCCGGCATAGAACTCGGCGTCGGCGGCCGGAGCCCCCGAGGTCAGGCCGCTGTTGGCCGCCGCTGCGTAGGCGCCGGCCGAATCGCTGTTGCGCAGGGCGTAAAGCACCAGGCGATAGCGCTCTGCCCAGATTCGGTCGGCCATATCGCCGTGCGCCAGCTCGCGTGGGAATTTCGGCACCTGGGCCAGGGCCAGGCTCTCGAGGTTGCGCTGGCGATAGTAGCTGGCGCGCTCGAAGGCGACGCCCGGATCGTTGGCGAGATTGGCCGGAAGGGCTGCCACCATCTCATTGGCGTTGCTGGCGCCCGAGCGCAGGGCCATGCGGGTCTGGGCGAGGCGCATCTGGTCCGGCGGCAGCAGCAACAGGATCTCGCGCGCGGCCGGCCCTTGGGCGCCGTAGAGCAGGATATCGGCCCGGCGCACATGATCGTCCGGGGTCAGCATCCCGCCATAGCGCGCCAGCATGGTGCGTTGAGGACCAACCTCGAACAGCTTGTCGCGCCAGAACCGGCGGATCAGGTCGGTGGCGTCCTTCGACTTGCCCGTGGCCTGATAGGCCGAGGCCAGGGCCATCGCGCCTTCGGCGGTCTGCGGCTCGTCGCCGCCGAACCAGGCGATGATCTGCTGCGGGTTCCGCCCCGAGGTCTCCAGCTGCTTTTCCGCGGCAAGTTGCCGGCGGGCGGCCCGCGGCCAGCCGGCCAGGTCGCGCCGAGCTTGGTCCAGTTCGAAGAACGACAGCGAGTCGCCGGCCGAATCGACCAGCGCCCAGGTGGCGATCTTCTTGGCGATCGGATCGCTCATCATCGCGATGGCGCTCCGGGCGTTGGTCACATCGCCGCGTTTGGCAGAGGCGAGAGCGGAATTCAGCGCCGCGGTGTCGGCCTGTCCAAGGCTCTGACGATAGGCCGACGGCGGCGTCTGGGTCAGCTCGATGGGGCGCGGAGCCTCATAAGGCATGTGGCCCCGCGGCGCGGGCGCCTGATTCGGCGCCTGCTGGGCCTGGGCGACGCTCGCCAGCAAAACGATGGAAGCCGTTGTCAGGAACGCTTTTCGGGCCTTGAGAGCCAAGGTGTGGAACTCCGGTATTCTAGGAATATGGAAGATATGTTGCGGCGCGGGGTCGGCCCGCCATATTGTCCGCCCAAATCTTGAGGCCGCAACAACTGGCCTCGCTTTCACGGCTTTTTGCAGACCATGTCAGATCCTTTGTTCAAGGGCGTGATGCCGGCCCTGGTGACTCCGTTCCGCGATGGCGCGGTGGACGAGCAGGCCCTGGTGGCCCTCGTCGAGCGCCAGATCGCCGGCGGCGTCCACGGCCTCGTGCCCGTCGGCACCACCGGCGAGACCGCGACCTTGTCGCATGACGAGCACCGCCGCGTTGTCGAGCTGACGGTGAAGACCGCCGCCGGCCGCGTGCCGGTGATCGCCGGCGCGGGTTCGAACGCGACCGATGAAGCGATCGAACTGGTGGCGCACGCCAAGGCCGTCGGCGCCGATGCGGCCCTGGTGGTGACGCCGTACTATAATCGCCCCAGCCAAGAGGGCCTCTACGCCCACTATGCGGCGATCAACGAGACGGTCCAACTGCCGGTGCTGGTTTACAACGTGCCCTCGCGCACCGCCGTGGATATCTCCAACGAGACCCTGGGCCGGCTCTCCAAGCTGCCGAACGTCGTCGGTATCAAGGACGCCACCGGCGACATGACCCGGGCGACCATGCAGCGCCTGCTGTGCGGCGACGATTGGGTGATGTTGTCGGGCGATGACCTCACGGGGCTGGGCTACATGGCCCACGGCGGCCATGGCTGCATCTCGGTGACCTCGAACGTCGCCCCCGACCTCTGCGCGACCTTCTACAACGCCATCATGGGCGATGACTGGAAGACAGCGCTCTACTGGCAGGACCGGCTGATCCGACTGCACAAGTCGCTGTTCACCGACGCCTCGCCCTCGCCGACCAAGTTCGCGATGGCCCACCTCGGCCTCTGCCTGGAAGACGTGCGACTGCCGATCGTGGCGGCCTCCGAGGCCTCGCGGGCTGAAGTGTTGGCCGGCATGAGAGACGCTGGCGTCATCTGATGGCAGGCAAGCTGATCGCCGAAAACCGCCGCGCGCGGTTCGACTACTTCCTCGAAGACACCTTCGAGGCCGGCATCATGCTGACCGGTTCAGAAGTGAAATCGCTCCGGGTCGGCCGGGCCAACATCGCCGAGTCCTACGCCTCGATCGAGGGGAACGAGGTGGTGTTGATCAATGCCGACATCCCGCCCTTCGCCCAGGCCAACCGCTTCAATCACGAGCCGCGCCGACACCGGAAGCTGCTGCTGCATCGCAAGCAGCTCGACAAGCTGATCGGCGCGGTCCAGCGCGACGGCCGCACGATCATTCCGACCAAGCTCTATTGGAACGAAAAGGGCCTGGCCAAGCTGGAGATCGCGCTCGCCAAGGGCAAGAAGCTGCACGACAAGCGCGAAGCGACCGCCGACCGCGACTGGGCCCGGGACAAAGCCCGACTGCTGCGCGACAAGGGCTAGGCGTGGCCACGGCCGCCGCCGACGTCGAGGCTATCGAACGCGCCACCGCCGCCGCCGTGACGCCGCGCGAGGTGCTGGAGATCGGCGACTGGCTGGTCACGCTGGACCCCGGCACGATCCGGCGCGCCAACAGCGCAGTTCCGCTGCGCCATGGCCTGCGGTGCGACGTCGCGGTTCTGGATGAGATTGAAGCCGCCTATGCCGCGCGTGACCTGAAGCCGGCTTTTCGGATCGCCGATGCGCCGGGCCTCGAAGATATTCGCACCGAGCTTGCCCGTCGCGGCTATCTCTCCGAACAGCCGACCCTGGTGAAGACCGGCGCGGCGCTGGACATGATCGCAGGCGCGCGCGGCGAACCGGCCCCGGTCGAGCGTGCGCCGGGTCCCGGCTGGGCGGCGGTGTTCACGAGTGAAGGCTTTGATCCGGCGGACGGCGCCAACCGCGTCGCCGCCCTGTCCAGATCCGCCGACGCCGTCTATGGCGGGATTAGCGAAGGCGAGCGGACCATCGCGGTGGGCGTGGCCGCTTTCGGGCATGGTTGGGCGAGCGTGCATGGCATGCGCACGGACCTCGCCCGGCGCGGGGAGGGGCTCGCCGGACGCGTCCTGGCCGGCCTGGGCGCCGCGGCTCAAGCGCGCGGGATCGACCGGGTGTTCCTGCAGGTCGAGGAAGGCAACGCCGGTGCAAGGTCACTCTATCGCGGCGTCGGTTTCGAACGTGCCTGGCGATACCTTTACTGGAGCAGGTAGCTAAGGGGACGCGCGATGCGCCCCCTCAAGCCGCCATCAGGCCGCGAGCGCCAGATCGCCCTTGCGGCGGCGCAGGGCCGCGCCAGCGAGGCCAAAGCCGGCGATCATCATCGCCCACGTGGCCGGCTCCGGGACCGCCGAGGAGAGGCTGATGTCGCCCGGTCCTGAGATCGTCAGGTTGTAGGCGCCGAAGTCCTTGTTTTCGAAGGCAGATGCAACTGCGAAGTACGAGACGCCCGCCAGCAGATTCGTGGTGAAGCCGGAGGCCCGCAGGTTGTTGTTGAGGTCATCGTTGTACGCCAGGGCGTTGAGCAACGGCAGGGTGGGATCGAACGTGCCTGCGTAGAGACCGAGGAAGTTGTCGTAGCCAGCGTCTGAACGCAGTGAGTAGGCGCCCGCGGTGGAGACCGTGAAGGCCGTGACCTGGTAGGCGACGTTGGTGCCGACCGAGGAGAGGCCAATTAGGTCGGCAACCGGGCGATTGTAGGTCTGACCGCCCGCCGTATCACCGTTGATCACCACTGTGCCAGCCGCCGCAGGCAGGCCAAACGAAAGGCTCGCGATGAGCGCGAGCGCGCCAAGTACCTTCATTTTCGAAAATTCCCCCGTGAACTGCCGGCCCGGTGACGGGCGCGGCCGGACGTCATCGCCCAACCTGAGCATTTGACGGATTCTAACGGTCACGAAACCGCATTCAACTACCAGGGGTGTGCGGGATGCAATCTTTGGTTAGTGCTGGTCGATCAAGGCGCGCGCCCGCTGGAACACCGCCTCGAACATCTCCGCTGTCAGACGGCCGGTGTTCGTGTTGAGGCGTGAGCAGTGGTAGCTGTTCAGCACGATATAGGGGCCGGCCTGAAACTCAGTCCCGTGGCCGGGGATACCGGCCGACGCCTTCAGGCCCAGGGCCTTCAGCACGTTGCGGCGCGCGACGTCGCCCAGGGTGACGATGACTTTCAGCCTCGGCAGCGCCTCGAGCCGTGCGGTCAGGAACGGACGGCAGGTGTTTTCTTCGCTGGTTTCGGGCTTGTTGCCGGGCGGGGCGCAGCGCACCGCGTTGGTGACCATGCAGTCGATCAGCTCAAGCCCGTCATCGACGCGGGCGTCAAACTTGCCGTTGGCGAAGCCGGTCTTGGTCAGGGTGTCGTAGAGCATCAGCCCGGCGTGATCGCCGGTGAACGGACGACCGGTGCGGTTGGCGCCGGTGCGGCCAGGAGCAAGGCCCGCAACTAGCAGCCGCGCCTCCGGATCGCCGAACGACGGAGCCGGGCCGTTCCACCATTCGGGGTTCTGGGCTTGATTAGCTTGCCGATAGGCGACGAGCCGCGGGCAGAGGGGGCAGTCACGGGGCGGCTCGGCGCCCCATAGCTCGACAGACATCAGGCCTCGGCGTCGGCGTCGTGATCGGCGTCGCTGTCACGGGCGACGCGGCTTTCCTGGATGAAGCGCGGCAGACGCGAGGGGCGGCCAATGATGTCGGCCAGGTCGGCCAGGTCCACGAAGCTGTCGGCTTGGCGGCGCAGGTCGTCCGACGCCATCGGTGGTTGTGATTTCACTGTGGAGACGACGGTCACGCGCGCGCCGCGTCGCTGCACGGCTTCGACCAGGACGCGGAAGTCGCCGTCGCCGGAGAACAGCACCAGGTGATCGGCGTGGGTCGCCATCTCGAGCATGTCGACAGCGATTTCGACATCCATGTCGCCACGCCAGCGCTTGCGGCCCTGGGCGTCGGTGTATTCACGCGCCGGCTTCGTCACCAGGCGGAAGCCATTGTAATCCAACCAGTCCACCAGCGGGCGGATCGGCGAATATTCCTGATCCTCGACCAGGGCGGTGTAGTAATAGGCGCGCACCAGCACGCCGCGCTTGCGGAACTCTTCCAGCAGCTTGCGATAGTCTATATCGAAGCCCAGACCCTTGGCGGCCGAATACAGGTTCGCTCCGTCGATGAAGAGCGCGAGCCTGTCGGTGGGGTAGAAGGTCATGGGTGCGAAGATCCTGGAAATAGGGCGTTGGGCATGAATTCGGACGATGCGGTCATCGTCGCCCTTGGCGGTAATATGGCCGGCGACTTTGGTTCGTCCGAAGCCCTTCTTGAGGCGGCGCTCGCTGGTTTCGCGGAGGCGGGATTGCCCGTTCTTTTGAGATCGTCCTGGTGGCGTTCCGCCGCCTGGCCCGACCCCAATGTTCAGGAGTATCGCAACGGCGTTGTGCTTGTCGAGGCTCAGCTTTCGCCCCAAGACCTAATCCGAACATTGTTCATGATCGAGGCGCGGTTCGGTCGGGCGAGGGGAGCGCCCAACGCCTCGCGCACCCTGGACCTGGACCTGATCGCATATGGTCGGTTGGTGTCAGGCGATCCTGAGCTGACCCTGCCGCATCCACGCGCCCACGAGCGGCTGTTCGTGATGGGGCCGCTGGCGCAAATCGCCCCTAGGTGGCGCCATCCGGTCCTGGGGCGAACGGCCCTGGAGCTGGCGGCCGCCGCCACGGTGGGACGCGACGCCGCCCCGGTGGGTGCGTCAAATTAGGCGAGCCGCGTTGACGCGGCGATCACGCGGGTATAGCCCCCGCGCCCCATCATTGGTGCAGGTTCCCTCCGTGGGCTATCGCCTCCTGATCTTCGATTTCGACGGCACGCTGGCCGACAGCGCGCTCTGGTTCGCCAATGTCCTGAACGACGTGGCGGGGCGCTACGGCTTCCGCCAGATCGGCGTGGACGAGATGGCGGAGCTGCGCGGCCGCCCGAACCGCGAGATCATTCGGCGCCTGGGCGTGCCCGCCTGGAAGATGCCGTTCATCGCCGCTCACTTCCGGCAACTGGCCGCCGAAGCCGCGCCGGACCTCAAGCTTTTCCCTGGCGTCGAGAACATGCTGCGCCGCCTGGCGGCTGGCGGCGTGAAGATCGCGGTGGTCAGTTCGAACTCGGAGGCCACGGTGCGCGAGGTGCTTGGAGCCGAACTGTCCGGGCTGATCGCTCACTATGGCTGCGGCGCTTCGGTGTTCGGCAAGGCGCCGAAGTTCCGCGCGGTGATCCGCAAGGCCGGCGTGGCCGAGGCCGATGTGCTCTGTGTCGGCGACGAAGTGCGTGACATCGAGGCCGCCCGCAAAGCCCATCTGGCGACCGGTGCGGTCACCTGGGGCTATGCGACGCCGCAGATCCTGCGTGCTCAACGGCCGAGCGTGGTTTTCGAAACGCCGGGCGACATCCTGCATGAGGCCGGTCTCTGCGGGATCTGAGCGCCGAAAGTCCGCGTTGCGGCGTTGCACAATGAGCGCAAAGCCTCTATTTTGTTCGGTTCTATCGCCCTTCTGAGGATTCCATGGCCCGCGTCACTGTCGAAGATTGCGTCGAGAAGGTCCCCAACCGCTTCAGCCTCGTGCTGCTGGCGGCCCATCGCGCCCGCGCCATTTCCGCCGGCGCCCCGCTGCTGGTCGATCGTGACAACGATAAGAACCCCGTCGTCTCGCTGCGCGAAATCGCCGACGACGTGGTGGACGCCGACGAGCTGCGGGAGAACCTGATCGGGACCCTGCAACGCGTCGATGAACGCTCGGAAGCCGAGGAAGAGGCTGAAACCCTCGCCCTGCTGGCCGACCCGACCCACATGCAGATGAGCGAGCTGGAACTGGTTCGCGCCCTGCAGAGCGACCGCGACGGTGGCCAGGAGGAGCGGTACTGAGCCTAGAAGGCCCAGAACCTCTCATCTTACCGGCGGCGACCGAACCACCCGCCGAAAGAACGGACGCGCCGGTCATCAAGCGTCCGAAGATGCTTCGTCAGTACGAGTTGATCGAGAAGGTCCGCTCGTACGACCCTACCGCCGACGAAGCGATCCTGAACCGCGCCTACGTCTACGCCATGCGCATGCACGGCAGTCAGAAGCGCGCTTCGGGCGACCCCTACTTTGCTCATCCCATCGAGGTGGCGGGGATCCTGACCGACTATCGGTTGGACACCGCCACCATCGTCACGGCCCTGCTGCATGACGTGATCGAGGATACGCCGGTTACGCCGGACGATATCCGCGCCCTGTTCGGGGCCGAGATCACCGAGCTGGTCGAGGGGGTGACCAAGCTCACCAAGCTCGAGCTCAACAGCGAACACACCAAGCAGGCCGAGAACCTTCGTAAGTTCATCCTGGCCATCTCCAAGGACGTGCGCGTCCTGATGGTCAAGCTGGCCGACCGTCTGCACAACATGCGGACGCTCCACTACATCAAGAGCCCCGCCAAGCGAGAGCGGATCGCCCGCGAAACCCTCGACATCTATGCGCCGCTGGCGCGCTCCATCGGCTGTCACCGGATCTGTTCGGAGCTGGAGGAGCTGGCTTTCGAGCACCTGAACCCGGTGGCGCGCGACGCGATCATGCGGCGCCTGGCGGTGCTGCGGGCCGA
>NZ_JAURWM010000236.1 GCF_030654915.1 Phenylobacterium sp.
ACGCCGCCTGCCTGGTGCCCGAGCGCCGCGAGGAACGCACGACGGAGGGCGGCCTCGACGTCGCCGGCGGGCACAATCACATCGCGCCGGTGGTGCGTAAGCTGGTCGACGCCGGCGTCCGGGTCTCTTGCTTTATCGACGCCGATCCAGCCCAGGCCGCGGCCTCCCAGGCGATGGGCGCCCAGGTGGTCGAGCTGCATACCGGCGCCTATTGCGACGCCGTGCGCGAAGGCTCGGCTGAGGCCGGGCGGCTGCTGGCCAATCTGCGGGCCACCGCCACCGAGGCCGCGCGCCTGGGCCTCGAAGTCCACGCTGGCCACGGGATCGACTACGAGACGGTCAAGGCGGTCGCCGAGATCCCCGAACTCGCCGAGCTGAACATCGGTCACTTTCTGATCGGCGAAGCGATCTTCGTCGGCCTGACGCCGGCCATTCAGCGGATGCGCAGCCTGATGGATCAGGCCCGGATCGGGAGAGCGGCTTGATCATCGGGATCGGCTCGGACCTCTCCGACATCCGGCGGGTCGCCGATACGCTAGGGCGGTTTGGCGAACGCTTCACCCATCGCATCTTTACCGAGGTCGAACGCGCCCGCTCCGAGCGTAAGCCCGACCGCGCCTCAAGCTACGCCAAGCGGTTCGCCGCCAAGGAAGCCTGCGCCAAGGCGCTGGGCACGGGCATGCGGGCAGGGGTCTTTTGGCGCGACATGGGCGTGGTCAACATGCGCTCAGGCCAGCCGACCATGGCTTTGACCGGCGGGGCGCTGAAGCGGCTGGAAGCGATGACGCCGGCCGGCCACAAGGCGGTGATCCATCTGTCGCTGACCGACGACCACCCCTATGCCCAGGCCTTCGTGATCATCGAGGCCTTGCCGGAGTAGGGTTCGGCGAAGCTGCTAGGCGCGGGCGAACCGCCGTTCCAGGGCCGGCCAGAAGATGTTGATGGCTAGACCGCTCATCACCAGGCCGGCGGCGAGCAGCTTCCAGGGCGGCAGACTTTCGCCGAGCCAGAGCGCCGAGGCGCCCATCCCGAACACCGGGACCAGCATCGCCATCGGGGTGATGACGGCGGCGGGGTGGCGCGAGAGCAGCCAGCCCCACGCCGCGTAGCCAAACAGCGTATTGCCCACCGACTGCCAGAGAACGGCCGCCCAGGTGGCGGTGTCGGCGGCGCGCACACCCTGGATCATCGCCTGCGGTCCCTCGAAGATCAGCGCCAGGACCAGCAGCGGCGGGACCGAGAACAGACTCGCCCAGACCACGTAGGCCAGCATGTTGACCTTGCCGGCGGCCTTGGAGAACGCGTTGCCGCCGGCCCAGCTCGCCGCGGCGATCAGCACCAGGATCAGGCCGAGCGGGGTCACCGAGGCGTCGGTATGGGCGACAATCACCACAAGGCCGATCGCGGCCAGAGCCAGGGCGACCAGTTGGAAGCTGCGGATGCTCTCCTTGGCCAGCCACATGGCCAGGCCGATAGTGAAGAACACCTGGGTCTGCACGACCAATGAAGCCAGGCCCGGCGAGATGAAGCCGCTCATGGCGATATAGAGCAGGCCGAACTGCCCGGCCCCGATCAGCACGCCGTAGGCCGCCAGGTTGCGCCACGGCACGTCGGGCTTCTTTAGAAAGAACACCGCCGGAAGCAGAGCGAAGGTGAAGCGCAGGGCCGCGAAGGTGAGCGGCGGCAGATGGTCGAGCCCGATCCGGATGACGACGAAGTTCGTCCCCCACACGGCCACGACCGCGAGGGCGAGAAGAACATGCAACCAGGGGAGGGCGGAGCGATTCATGGCGCCACTTCATAGACCCTGTAAGCTGGGCTGCAATCGCACGGAGGGTCGCATGGCCCGGTTCGCGCCGCCTCGCGTCACATGCGCCTTTACAGCGCGTGACACAGAGTTCACGGGCGGCGCGCTTGCTCCCGGCGTATGCAGCGTCTAGCTAGGCAAACTGTCCGTCAGTTTCGGACAAATCGCAGGACCCATGATGACCGACAGCGCAAAGACCTCGGCCGCTCCGGATAAAACCGGCGCCATGAACGAGTTCGTGGAGATCGTGAAAACGGTCGCCTACGCCCTGCTTATCGCGCTGTTCCTGCGCGTGCTGTTCTTCCAGCCCTTCACCATCCCGTCGGCCTCGATGGAGCCGACGCTGCAGGAAGGGGACTACATCATTGTCTCGAAATACACCTATGGATACTCGCGCCACTCCATCCCGTTCAGCCCGCCGATCTTCGACGGCCGGATCATGGAACGCATCCCAAACCGCGGCGATATCATCGTCTTCAAGCTGCCGCGCGACGGCCGCACGGACTACATCAAGCGTCTGATCGGCATGCCTGGCGACCGCGTGCAAATGCGTGAAGGCCGGCTGTGGATCAACGACAAGGAAATTCCGCACCAGGCGCTGCCGCCGGTGATGATTGACTCGGGCTACGGCTTCACGCGCAACGTCCAGCGCTACAAGGAAACCTTCCCGAACGGCCGGCAGTTCGTGACCTATGACTACGGTACGGACGGCGATGTGGACAACACCCAGACCTTCATCGTGCCCGAAGGCCACTACTTCTTCATGGGCGACAACCGTGACAACTCGCTCGATAGCCGCGTGTCGCCCGCCGAAAATGGCGTGGGCTTCGTGCCGGCCGAGAACCTGGTCGGCAAGGCGCAGCTCATCCTGTTGTCTTGGAACCCGGGCGCTTCGCTGTTCAAGCCCTGGACCTGGGTGATGAACGCCCGGCCCGAGCGGTTCTTCACCGTCCTTCAATGAACAAGCGCGAAGCAGCGGTCGCCGAGCTTGAGGGCCGGATCGGCCATACCTTTCATGACCGCGAGCTTCTGGAGCGCACCCTGACCCACGCCAGCGTGGGTGACGGAGCGTTGAAGGTCCGGCACTACGAGCGGCTGGAATTCCTGGGCGACCGGGTGCTCAACCTGCTCGCGGCCGAGCGGTTGATGGCGCTCAATCCAGACGCCCGCGAAGGCGAGATGAGCCGGCTGATGGCTGGCCTGGTGAACTATCACGCCTGCGCCCGGGTCGCGCGGCGGATCGGCTTGCCGAACGCCCTGCGCATGGCCGCCAGCGCCACCAAGATCGGCGCCCGCGACAAGGACACCGTCCTGGGCGACGCCTGCGAGGCCTTGATCGGCGCGCTCTATATCGACGACGGACTGGACGCCGCCCGCGCCTTCTTCCTGGAGTTCTGGACCGAGGAGTTCGCCGCGCTGGACGAGCCGCGGATCAAGGACCCGAAGACCCAGTTGCAGGAATGGGCGCAAGGACGTGGTATGGCTCTTCCGGCCTACAAGGTCGTGGGCCGTGAAGGACCCGACCACGCACCTTCGTTCACCGTCTCGGTGACCGTCGGCGACTATGAGCCTGAGCTTGCCCAGGGGCCGTCCCGACAGGACGCCGAAAAGGCCGCGGCCCTAACGATGCTATTGAAACGAGAAGGACCTCTATGACCACCCGCGCCGGCTTCGCCGCGATCATCGGAGCCCCGAATGCGGGGAAGTCGACCCTGACCAACCGTCTGGTGGGGGCCAAGGTCTCCATCGTGACCCAGAAGGTCCAGACCACCCGCTTCCCCGTTCGTGGCGTCGCCATGGCCGGTGAGGCCCAGATCATTCTCGTCGACACCCCCGGCATCTTCGCGCCGCGCCGCCGCCTGGACCGCGCCATGGTCCGTTCGGCGTGGGGCGGGGCCGAGGAAGCCGACACCGTCGTCCACCTGGTCGACTCGGTCGCCGAGTTGGCCGCCCCCGAGCCGGGCGCGCGGTCGGCCGACAAGCGCTCGGCCATCGACGTTGTCTCGATTGTCGAGGGCCTGCAGAGGTCGGGCAAGAAGGCGATCCTGGCGCTCAACAAGATCGACGGCATGAAGCGCGACACGCTGCTGGCCCTGTCGCAGCGCCTGTTCGAGACCGGCGTCTATTCCGAGGTGTTCATGATCTCCGCCGCCGACGGGCAGGGCGTGGACGACCTGAAGGCCCGGCTCGCGGCCCTGATGCCGGAGGGGCCCTGGTTCTATCCCGCCGACCAGACCGCCGACCTGCCGGCCCGCCTGCTGGCCGCCGAGATCACCCGCGAGAAGCTCTA
>NZ_JAURWM010000312.1 GCF_030654915.1 Phenylobacterium sp.
CTCAGCACGCTCTCGGCCGCGCATCGCCGCGGCCGCAAGGACCAAGAAGCTTATGAAGTCTCTCCTGCTGGCCTCCACGGCCGCGCTCTCGCTCGCCTTCCCGCTCACCGCTTCCGCCGACGACGATCAGGCCACGACCGTCGACTCGGTCATCGTCACCGCCCAACCCAACCCGGAAGATCCGGCGGTCGTCGCCAACGCCCGCAAGCGCCTCTCGGAGACGCCCGGCGCTGTTTCAGTGATCTCTGCGGAATCCTATGAGCAACGCTTTGCGATCGCCCTCGACGACATGCTGCGCGACGCTCCGGGCGTCTTCGCCCAGAAGAAGTGGGGCGGCGACATCCGCATCTCGATCCGCGGCTCTGGGATCGGCAACGCCAATCACAACCGCGGCTTGCTGATCGCTCAGGATGGCCTGCCGCTCAACGAAGCCGACGGCTACGGCGATAGCCAGATCGCCGATCCGCTGCTGGCCCGGTACACCGAAGTCTATCGTGGCGGCAACGCGCTGCGGTTCGGCGGCGCTCTGCTGGGAGGCGCGATCAACATGGTCACGCCCACGGGCGTCAACGCCGGGTTCGAGAACCGGGTGCGGATCGACGGCGGATCATTCGGGCTGCTTCGTCAGCACGTCGCGCTCGCGCGGCAGACCGGCGACTGGGATGTCTTCGTCGCCGCCACCAACCAGACCGGTCAGGGCTGGCGCCCGCAAAGCCAGCAGAACATCCAGTTCGGGTCGCTGAACATCGGCCGCAGCTTTGGCGAGGAACGTGAAGTCCGGCTGATCATCAACGGCTCCAACATCAACCAGGAAATTCCCGGAGCCCTGACCCGCGCCCAGTTCGACACAAACCCGCGCCAGGCCGCGGCAGGCAACGTCCTCAATGATCAGAGCCGCAACCAACGAGGTCTGCGCGGCTCGCTGCGGACCAATTGGCGACTGAATGACAATCTTGCCTTTGAGGGCGGTGTCTACGCGATCTGGAAGGATCTCGACCACCCGATCTTCCAGGTGATCGATCAGCAGAGCCGCAACTACGGCGTCTTCGGGCGGCTTGACTGGGACGGAACCATCGGGGGCATGCGGGCCGACGGCTATGCGGGCGTGTGGCTGCGCAAGGGCGACCTGGACTCGAACTTCTACGTCAATGTGAAGGGCGCCCGCGGCGCCCCGACCTCGATCTCCCTGCAGAACGCCATAGCGAGCGACGTGTTCGGCGAAGGCCGGCTGTTCATCAGCGACCATCTTGCCCTGGTGGCCGGCGCCAGCTGGGGGATCGCAACCCGCGACTATCAGAGCTTCGCCATCCCCGGCGTGACGAACACGTTCAATTTGAAGGCGTCGAAGGACTACGACTGGATCGCCCCACGGATCGGCCTGCTCTGGGAAGACGAACAAGGCTCGCAGGTGTTCGCCAACCTCACCAAGTCGGTCGAGCCGCCAAACCACGGCTCGATGTCCCCGACCGGCAACGGATTTACGCCAGTCGAGGCTCAGGAAGCCTGGACCGCAGAGATCGGAACCCGCGGCCGTCGCGGGCAGCTGACCTGGGATGTCA
>NZ_JAURWM010000340.1 GCF_030654915.1 Phenylobacterium sp.
ATCAGAAGCTGCAGCCAGATAGGCGGATGGAAGCGAATCTCGGCGAACAGCATCCCAAAGCAGCCAATGGCTCCCACGACCAGGAGGATGAACACCACCGGTCCGTCGCCAGAATCGGCTCGCGAAAGGTCCGCGCTACAGCGCTCGCAGGCCGGTCGTACCTTCAGGTACCCCGTGAATAGCGGCGCCTCTCTGCAGTTTGGACAGCGGCAGCGAGCGCCCGCCAGGATCGCGTTAGTCATGTTCATAGAGCGGCCCTGGCCGGCGCCGAATGCGCGCGCCGGTAAAGCGCCTGCAGCGTGCTGCGCAGGGCGGGCTTGGCGACGGCGAGGCGAATGAAGCGCGAGAGCTTGCTGGGTTTGAACGGCTTGACCAGCACATGGGAGCCTGAGGGGATCTCGGGGTCGCCGTCAGGCTCGAGCAGAAGAATGATCTGGGTTCCGGGCGACGAGGCCTTGGCCTGATCTACATGCTCGCACGTGATCAAACCGTCGCCTTCGGGCGCGATCACTAGAACCGCGGGGCGCGCGCCCTCGGCGATCGCCGCGAGGGCCTGAGCGCTCTCGTGAAACTCGACGACGTTCATCCCATCGAGGCGCAGTCCCTCAGCCATGACGCCGCAAAGGTCGAGGTCATGCTCCACGAGAAAAACGGTCGAGATATCGCTGACATGGGTCAATTGGGCGCAACCACGGCGGGGTCGATCATTTCCAGATGGGTCAATTGATGTATAAAGCATCAGAAAGCCCATAATGAAAGTCATTAGGTTGGTTTAATTTGGCTCAAGGCCGATGAGCCACATGGCGTGAGACTAGGCCACAAGCCCGTCGACCCAGGGTGAACTAGGCCGCTATCGCCGCGCGTATGGGGATGTTCTGACCATGGTTTGTGATGTTTTTTCCGCGCGGCCACACGGTGATCCAAGGGAGAATCCAATGGGCATGACCGAAAACCTCGCCGCTTTGCGGCAAACCCTCCGCCCGCTCGAGGGCGAGGTGGTGATCGAGGGATGGGCCGCCGAACGCGCGCGCGGCGACGAGCGCGTCTGCGGCTTGGTCCTGGTGAGCAACTGGCGCTTCATCTTCGTCGATCCCAAGGAAGGGCTTTCGGCCTTCCCGATCTTCAAGATCGACTATGTCGAACGCCGCTCCCCAACCTGCATCGCGCGTTCAACGTGGTATGATCGCATGCAACTCGACTTCGACAATCAAGCTGCGCTGGGGGCTGCCCTGAACCTTCTGCGGCAAGATCCCCGCTGGACGGCTGCGGAGCTCGACCTCGCACGCGAAGCGGCCAAGAACGCCTCGGAATGTCGACGCGCGCTATCGACGATCACGCCTTGATGATGCTCAGGACATCATTATAGATAGCCAAATGATCACGGGATCGCAGATGAAAGCCGCTCGGGCGCTTCTTGGCATCGACCAGAAGGAGCTGGCGCGCCTATCGGGCGTCTCGTTGCCGACCGTCCAGCGGATGGAAGCCAGCGACGGTATTGTTCGAGCGGTTGTAGATAGCCTGGAAAAAGTGGTCAACGCCATCAATGAGGCGGGGGTTGAACTGATCGCAAGCGGGGCCCGCAGCGAGGGCGCCGGCCGCGGCGTGAGGTTGCTCGAACGAAAGTAGCGCCGCAGAACGCGGACATGATGTTTAATACATCATAGTCGCCACGCAACGTATCGACTCGCATGCGCGCACCGTGATACACGCCACGACATGTGGAACGCTGAAGTTGTTCAATCGGCACCGACCATGGGGCGTCGTGAGGCCCGGTTGAAATTCGCCGGCCGCAGCCAGAGACTTGACCAACGCGACATGACGACGGCGCCGTCGCTTGGCCGTGCGGTTCCTGGTTCTCAGCCCTGCGAGATGTTTCGGGTCCAGGCGATGGATTGGGAGCGAGCGTTTCGCCCCGCCGCCAAGATCAACCTTCTCTTTGTCTGCCGCGCGCATACCGCCTTG
>NZ_JAURWM010000341.1 GCF_030654915.1 Phenylobacterium sp.
ACGTCAGCGTCCGCAAGTCCTTCTAAGGACCTGCATCCCGGCCGGCCCCAGCGGGGCCGGCCGGTTCGCGGCGGGAGCGTCTACGTCGCTCCCGAACCGCTCCTGCCGACGCCCTCGCGTTTCCGGCCGCCACCACGCGGCGAGGCGGCGAGGCCGGCCCCCTGAACGCCCCTGATGTGCATGCCGCGCGGCCTAGGTTTAGCCACCGCCGAGCAAACACGTTGGAGCGTGGGATATGAAGTTGTGGGGACAGATCTCGGTCGAGCTGAGCGTTGGCGACTATCTTGAGGCCGCCGACCACCAACGGCGGTTGGAAGACATCCTTCAGCTGGTTCGGACGGCCTATCCTGAAGCGACCCTAGCCGCCCTCAAAGACGCCCGACGGCCGCTGTGCGCGCCCTTCCGTCCTATCGGCACAATGGGGTGATCACCGCGGACGTGTCGGTCCCTCAATCCCAAGGTGAGCGGCGAACACCTTTCCGTCGTCCTGCTGATTCAACTGGCGCAGCAGGGGCTCGCTCAACTGGCCGACCTCCGCGCCAGGCTCGGCCGCTCGCCGCACGTCCAGGTGATGATGGAGATCGCCCCACGACCAGATGTGCATCGCCATGTTCGAGAGCATGGAAAGCTTCAACCTATTCGCCAACGCACAGATCGCCGATCATCCTGCCGTGGGGCGCTACGAGCCTATCTTCGTGCGTCGGCGCGTGAAGTTCGGCGCGGCCATTCCCCTCTAGTCGTATGTTTAGTCGCGTCTTCTGGCTGTGAACCGGCGGCTGTTTCGCCTGAAAGCGCTCTAGGGCTCGACGGCCGCCTGCAACACCGCCGCCAGGCGCTGGCGTAGGTTCGCCCGACCTTCCTCGTCCAGGTCGTGGTCGGCGGTGATCGCCTGAGACATGCAGACGCCCATGATCAGGTCGCCGGCCAGACGCGCCCGCACGTCGGCGTCGGGGCCGCCCAGCCAGGCGGCGAAGGGATCGTGGAAGTGCGTGCGCATTGAGCGCCGCAGCGGCTCGGCCGCGGCGAGCGATGAGGCCGAGCGCAGCATGATGAGCAGGTATTCGACCCCCTGATCGACGTCGCGATCATCGAGAATCTTGGCGGCGACCCGGACGCCGAAATCGCTGAGCGTTCCCTCGAACAGGTCCGAGGCGTCGGGCGCGCAGTTCAGCACCTCGACGAAGAGCTCCTCTTTCGATCCGAAATAGCGAGACACGAGAGCAGCGTCGACTTTGGCGTCGGCCGCGATCTCGCGCAGACTCGCCCCGTCATAGCCTTCCTTCGCAAAACGGTGATGCGCTGCGTCCAGGATGGCCTGGCGTGTAGCGGCTGCATTCCGCGTGCGGCTCGGGGCCGGAAGCTCCACCATTTCTTCTCGTTCCACCCTTGTTGTCATCGGTTGTTGACATATGTAGGGGGTGTGGCTGTAAAAGTCATCAACTGTTGACTTGGGCGCCTCCCCGCGCCCGCTGGGATATTATATGCGCAAATTTCTCGCGCCGTTGGTCGCAACGGCTGCTGCTGCAATGGTTTTGGCCGCTTGCAGCAAGCCCGAAGGCCCGCCGCAAATGCCTGCGCCGCAGGTGTCCGTGGCCACACCGCTTCGCCAATCCGTCGTGGATTGGGACGATTTCACCGGCCGCTTCGAAGCTCCGGAGCGCGTGGATGTGCGCGCTCGGGCGGGCGGCTATCTGCAAAGCGCCAACTTCCGCGAGGGCCAGTTCGTCCAAAAGGGGCAGCTGCTGTTCCAACTGGATCCGCGCCCCGCGCAGGCGCAGCTCTCCGCCGCCCGCGCCCAGGCCCAGCTGGCCGCCAGCGACCTGGCCCGCGCCGAAAGCCTGCTGAAGGCCCAGGCGATCAGTCGCGAGGAATACGACAGCAAGCGCGCCGCTAACGAAGTCGCCCAGGCGACGGTTCGCGCTCGTGAGCTGGATCTTGAATTCACCCGCGTGACCGCGCCGGTCTCCGGCGTCGTCTCCGATCGCCGCGTCGACCCCGGCAATGTGATCTCCGGCGGCGGCTCAGGCGCCGACGTCCTGACCACCATCGTCTCGACCACGCCGATCCACTTCGTGTTCGACGCGTCGGAAGCGCAGCTTCTGAAGAACCAACGCGAAACCGGGAAGGGCGGCAAGGTGCAGATCCGTCTGCAGGACGAGGCCGACTATCGCTGGACCGGCCAGATCGATTTCACCGACAACAGCCTCGACGGTGCGTCGGGCGCCGTGCGCATGCGCGCCGCGGTCGCCAACCCGAACGGCTTCCTGAAGCCCGGGATGTTCGGCAAGGCCAAGGTCGAAGGCGCTCAGGCCTATGAAGCTCTGCTGGTTCCCGAGGACGCGATCGTTCCCGATGGCGCCCGCAAGGCGGTCAATGTCGTCGCTCCAGACGGCTCGGTCACTTTGAAGCCCGTGACGCTTGGTCCGCTGAGCCAGGGCCTGCGGGTCATCCGCAGCGGCGTGACGCCTCAGGACAAGATCATCGTCAACGGCACCGCCCGGATGATGATGCCAGGTCAGAAGGTCAAGGCGACCCTCGTCAAGATCACGCCCAAGCCCGCGGCCGAACGCACGACCACTGTCACCATTCCCGTGGCCTCGAGCGCCACCCCCGCCGGCGCTCAGTAGCGCCAGGCAACGGGACAGGACCCCATGCGCTTTTCGCACTTCTTTATCGATCGCCCGATCTTCGCGGGCGTCATCGCGGTGTTCATCACCCTGATCGGGGCCTTCGCGCTGCCGCTGCTGCCGCTATCGCAGTATCCGGACATCGCACCGCCGACCATCGCCGTGACCGCCGTCTATCCAGGGGCCTCCGCCGAGACGCTCGCCGAGACGGTCGCCGCGCCGATCGAGCAGGAGATCAACGGCGTCGAGGACATGCTTTACATGACCTCGTCGTCGACCGCCGACGGCATGGCGCAGATCTCGGTCACCTTCAAACCGGGCACCGACCTCGATGCGGCTCAGGTTCTGGTTCAGAACCGTGTCGCCTTGGCCGAGCCGCGCCTGCCCGAGCAGGTCCGTCAGACCGGCGTCACCGTCAACAAGCAGCTTTCCGGCTTCCTGCTGATCGTGGCGCTGACCTCCAAGGACCCGAACGCCGACCTCGACTACATTGGCAACTACGCCAACTCGACGCTGCGCGACCGCATGTTGCGGATCGACGGTGTCGGCGGCGTCCAGGTGTTCGGCGGCGGCTTCTATTCGATGCGGGTCTGGATCGACCCCGGCAAGGCCGCGGCCCGTAACCTGACGTCCGGCGAAATCGTCGCCGCGCTTCGCGCACAGAACGTCCAGGCCGCCGGTGGCGCGCTTGGCCAGGCTCCGTCCGACACCGGCGCGGCCTATCAATTGCCCGTCCAGGTCCAAGGCCGTCTGGCCGATCCCGAAGAGTTCGGAAATATCGTTATCCGCACCGACGCCGAAGGCCGCGTGACCCGCGTTCGCGACGTCGCGCGTGTTGAGCTCGGCGCGCAGGACTACGGGATGCGCGGCTACTTCAGCGGCGATCGCGGCATTGGTCTGGCGATCGTCCAGCAGCCGGGTTCGAACGCCCTGGCGACGGCCGCCGAGGTGCTGAAGGCGGTCGAGGAACTGAAGCCGACGATGCCCCAGGGCGTCAGCTACATGATTCCGTACAACCCGACGGAGTTCGTGCAGGCGTCCGTGGCCTCGGTCCAGAGCACGCTGTTCGAAGCGGTGATCCTCGTGGTCATCGTGATCATGGTGTTCCTGCAGACGTGGCGTGCGGCGATCATTCCGATCATCGCCATTCCCGTCGCGCTGGTCGGCACCTTCGCGATCCAGCTCGCGCTGGGCTACTCGCTCAACTCGTTGTCGCTATTCGCCCTGGTTCTCGCCGTCGGCATCGTCGTCGATGACGCCATCGTCGTCGTCGAGGCCGTGGAGCGAAATATCAAGTTAGGCATGACGCCCCGAGAGGCGGCGTTCCGAACCATGGACGAGGTGTCTGGCGCCTTGATCGCCATCGGGCTGGTGCTGCTCGCCGTGTTCGTGCCGACCGCCTTCATGCCCGGTATCCCCGGCATGTTCTTCCGCCAGTTCGCCGTGACCATCTCGGCGGCCTCGGTGATCTCTCTAATCGTGTCGCTGACCCTGTCGCCGGCGCTGGCCTCGATCCTGCTGAAGCCGCACGTCGAGCATGACGTTAACTCCGGCCCCCGCTGGATGAGGCCGATCAAGAACGCCGGCCATAAGTTCAACGCCGGCTTTGAGTGGTTGAGCGAAAAGTACGGCGCCCTGACCGCGCGGCTCGTGCGATCCGGGATGATCATGCTGGTCATCTATGCGGGCCTGATCCTGATGACCGGATGGCGCCTGACCTCCACCCCCGCCGGGTTCATTCCGCAACAGGACCAAGGCTTCCTGATCGGGGTCGTCCAACTTCCGCCGGGGGCTTCGCTCTCGCGGACGGACGCCGTGGTTCGCAAGGCCAACGCCATCATCATGGACACCCCAGGCGTTCAGAACGTCGCGGCCTTCGCGGGTCTCGACGGGGCGAGCTTCTCGTCCAGCTCGAACGGCGGCGTGTTCTTCGTGAAGCTCGACGATTGGTCAAAGCGCGGCAAGGACATGACCGCCGACGCGATGGCCGGGCAGATTATGGGTCGGTTGGGCGGCATCGAAGAGGCCAATATCTTCTTCCTGGCGCCTCCGCCGGTCGAAGGCATGGGTAACGCCGGCGGCTTCAAGATGATGGTCCAGGACCGTTCGGGCGCCGGTTATCAGGCGCTGGAACAGGCCGCCAACGGCCTGGTCGGCGCCGCCGCCCAGTCGCCGCAGACCACCGTCGGGGTGTTCTCGCAGTTCAACACCGGTTCGCCGCGCCTGAGCGCCGAGATCGATCGCGACAAGGCGCTGTTGATGGGCGTCCAACCCGGCGACATCTACGACGCGCTCGGCACGTATCTCGGCTCGACCTATGTGAACGACTTCAACCTGCTCGGCCGCACTTTCCGGGTGACCGCTCAGGCCGAGGCCGACGCTCGGGACGATCCGGCCGACATCGCCGCGATCAAGGTCCGTTCCGCCAGCGGCGGCATGGTGCCCTTGGGCTCGCTCGCCACCATCAAGGACGAAACCGGCCCGATCCGTGTTGTTCGCTACAACATGTTCCCGGCCGCCGAAGTCCAGGGCGGGGCGCCTCCCGGCGTCGCGTCGGGTGACGCGCTGGCGACCATGGAGCAACTCGCGGCCAAGAACCTCCCGCAGGGCTTCAGCTACGAGTGGACCGAACTCGCCTACCAGGAAAAGGCCGCCGGCAATGCTGGCGTGCTGATCTTCGCCTTGGCCGTCGTGTTCGTGTTCCTGGTGCTGGCTGCTCAGTACGAGGCGTTCACCTTGCCGCTCGCGGTCATCCTGATCGTGCCGATGTGTATTCTGGCGGCCATTCTGGGCGTCAATCTACGAGGCCAGGACAACAACATCCTGACTCAGATCGGCTTGATCGTACTTGTGGCCCTGGCCGCCAAGAACGCCATCCTGATCGTGGAGTTCGCCAAGCAGTCGGAAGAAGAGCACGGGGTCGACCGCTTCGAGGCGGCCGTCCGCGCCGCCAAGACCCGCCTGCGGCCGATCTTGATGACCTCCTTCGCCTTCATTCTTGGCGTGTTGCCTCTGGCGATCGCCAGCGGGCCGGGCGCGGAGATGCGGCAGGCCCTGGGCACCGCGGTGTTCTTCGGGATGATCGGTGTGACCATCTTCGGCCTGATCTTCACGCCGGTCTTCTATGTGCTCTGCCGTGGTCTCGCGGCGAAGCTCCCGAAGGCCAAGAGCAAGGAGAAGGACTATCCGACCACCGGCGGCGGCACGCCGCACAGCCCGCTCGAGTATGAAGGAGGCGCCAAGTGATTCGCCGTTCGCTAGTCACCGCCCTCCTGTCCGCCAGCGCGCTTAGCGCCTGCGCGGTCGGGCCGAACTACCAGGCGCAGGGGCCCATCGCCTCGGCGCAGGGGACCTTCGTCAGCGCCGAGCCCGCCGTGGCGACCGCCGATGCGCCTCCGGGTGATTGGTGGCGGCTGTTCCAGGACCCGGCCCTCGACGGCTTGGTCCAGGAAGCCCTGGTCGCCAACAAGGACATCGCGATCGCGGCGGCCAACCTGTCCCGGGTCCGCGCGGTGCTCAGCGAGAGCCGCGCCGGCCTGCTGCCGTCGACCACCGCCTCGGCGTCGGGCCAGCGGGTCCGCGGGCAGAATCCCGTGAACGGCCAGTTCGCCGAAGCTGACAGTTATTCGGCCGGCTTCGACATGTCCTACGAGGTCGATCTGTTCGGCCGCGTGCGCCGCAGCCTGGAGGCCAATCGCGCCGACGCCGCGGCGGCTCAAGCGGGGCTGGACGTGGTGCGGATCTCAGTCGCCGCCGAGACCGCGCGCGCCTATGCCGATATCTGCGCCGCCAACGCTCAGATCGCCGTCGTCAAGCAGACCCTGCAACTGCAGCAGCAGACCTATGATGTCACGGCCCGGCAGCTTGAGGTTGGTCGGGGCACGGCGCTGGACACCTCCAGCGCCGCAACTCAACTTGAGACGACGCGCGCGACCCTGCCGACCCTGGAAGGGCAGCGCGCTTCGGCGTTGTATCGTCTGGCGCTGCTGACCGGCAAGCCGCCAGCCGAGGCGCCTACGGCGGTGCTGGCCTGCAAGGCCGTGCCGCAAGTCGCGACGGCGCTGCCGGTGGGCGACGGCGCGGCCATGCTGGCCCGTCGTCCTGACGTGCGTCAGGCTGAGCGGGAACTCGCGGCGGCCACCGCCAGGATCGGGGTGGCCACGGCCTCGCTCTATCCCTCGGTGACCATTGGCGGGTCGATCTCGACGGCGGCGGCCAATTCCGGCGACCTGGGTGATGACTTCCAGTTCAATGTCGGGCCGCTGATCAGCTGGAACTTCCCCAACATCGTCGCCAGCCGCGCCCGGATCAAACAGGCCGGCGCCGTCGCGGAGGGGGCGCTCGCCAACTTCGAGAAGGCGAACCTGACGGCCCTTCAGGAAACCGAGACCGCGCTGAGCCAATACGCGCGGGAGCTCGACCGTCGCACGGCCCTGCGCCGCGCTCGGGACGAGGGAGCCAAGGCTGTCCGCCTGGCGCGCCTGCGCAACGAGGCGGGCGTCGACAGCTTGCTGGTCTTGCTGGTGGCCGAAAAGAACCTGGCGCAGCTGGAAGCACAGCTCGCCCTCTCCGACGCTCAAGTCACCACCAACCAGATCGCCCTGTTCAAGGCGCTGGGCGGCGGCTGGGGCGAAGGCTAGACGGCCAAAGGCGGGCTTCCTTCAGGGGAGCCCGCCGCTCCCCGGCGTTGCTCCTCGCCGCCGCGGAAGGCCGCTTAGCGCTCAATCCCCGCGGGCGGCAGACGTTGCCCTTTCCTTGATCCTGGCCCGCCGACGCCATCCATGGCTGGGCGCTCGTACTAGGCAGCCATGTCGCCGTGTCGCCCCAGGTTCGAACCTCAATCGCGGCGCGGCAATGGAGGGCCTCAGGAACGTGAGCCAAGCGCCGAACGTGACGCGCGAACTCGTGGCCCGTGGCGATACCGAGGCTCAGATCGTTTACATCTGAGGCGGTGATTTCTTGAGGGTATGGAAATCCGCCGAGGCGGCGGCGAAGCGCTAGTCTGGAGCGCTTTTCGCTTAGGTTCCCTTGGTCGGAGTGGCAGGATTCGAACCTGCGACCCCCGCGTCCCGAACGCGGTGCTCTACCAGACTGAGCCACACTCCGACTTGGGAGGGCGCCTTATAGGTGAGGCTCGTCTGCGCCGCAAGCGCCCTCGCACACCTCTGAAAGAACCTTTTTGGAGGCGTTGCATCCGGCGAATTGTTAGGCTATCTCCACGCCCTCGCCGCGGGGCGACTATCCCGCGAGCCGTTCCTGCTGGGGAATGGTGTAATGGTAACACTGCGGTTTTTGGTACCGTCATTCTAGGTTCGAGTCCTAGTTCCCCAGCCAC
>NZ_JAURWM010000351.1 GCF_030654915.1 Phenylobacterium sp.
CGGCGGCCTGTGGTCGCTCTGGATCGTCTTCACCAGCTCGCCGACACCGGCCAGGGAGCCGACCAGGGCGGACATCTCGGCCGGCACGATGACCGTCTTCTGGTTGGGGCTCTCGGCCAGCTTGGCGAAGGCTTCGACGTACTTCTGGGCGATGAAGTAGTTGATGGCGTTGACGTCGCCGCGGGCGATGGCCTCCGAGACCATGGCGGTCGCCTTCGCCTCGGCCTCGGCTTCCCGCTCGCGCGCCTCGGCGTCGCGATAGGCGGCTTCACGGCGGCCCTCGGCTTCCAGGATGGCGGCCTGCTTGGCGCCCTCGGCCCGGGCGATGGCGGCGGACTTCTCGCCGTCCGCCTCGGTGATCACCGCGCGACGTTCGCGCTCGGCCTTCATCTGTCGCGCCATGGCGTTGGTGATGTCCGGCGGCGGCATCAGGTCCTTGATCTCGATCCGCGCCACCTTCACGCCCCAGGGGCCGGTGGCCGCGTCGATCACATGCAGCAGGCGGGTGTTGATCTGGTCACGCTGCGACAGCACCTCGTCCAGCTCCATCGAGCCGACCACCGTGCGCAGGTTGGTCATGCAGAGCTGGGCGATGGCGTAGTTGAGGTTGTCGACCCGGTAGGCCGCGGCGGCCGCGTCCATCACCTGGATGAAGACGATGCCGTCGACCTTCACCACCGCGTTGTCCTTGGTGATGACCTCCTGCTGGGGCACGTCGAGGACCTGCTCCATCATGTTCACCCGGCGACCAACGCCCTCGACGAACGGCGTCAGGAAGGCGATGCCCGGCGGCAGGGTCCTCGTATAGCGCCCGAAGCGCTCGACAGTGTACTCCCGCCCCTGGGGGACGATCTTGATGGCCCCGAACAGGATCACCACCGCGAGAACCAGTAGAACGACGGCCGCAGCCAATT
The DNA here is from genome assembly GCF_030654915.1 of Phenylobacterium sp. GTDB lineage: Bacteria > Pseudomonadota > Alphaproteobacteria > Caulobacterales > Caulobacteraceae > Phenylobacterium. The sequence continues at coordinate 915 of NZ_JAURWM010000351.1, forward strand.
CCATGACAACCTCTCCGAGAACTGGAGAGCACCCTAACGCGGTGCGGGCTCCGCCGTCACGTCCTGTGCGCCCTCCGGCGGTAGCACTGTCGTCACCCGGTACTTGGATTGGGACAGACCGAGCGCGAGCTCGCGCCCTCGCACCGCCGCCAACCGCTCGGCGCGCCGGGTCGGCTCGCCGCAGTCGGAATAGAGGCGGCGCGCCCCGGCGAAACCGGCGTTGAAGGCGTCCTTCATCTCGCGCTCGAGCACCGGCTCGGCCTGTTCGGTCTCCATCAGGCGGTTCATGCGCGAGCGCCAGAACTGATCCTCGCTTCCCTCGCAGGTCTGCCGCAAGGCGTGGCTCTCGCCCAGCACTCGCGCCAGATGGACCAGAGCCTCGCGCATCTCGATCGAGCGCTCCTGGGCGACGGCCGGCAGGGCGAGGACGGACAGGATAAGCACAAGTAGGGCCGAACGCATGGCCGCACTTAAATCTCCCGCCCCCGACTTGTCATCAGGCCTGAGAGAGCGCTAGCCACGGAGGGAGAATTTCCGGAGACCCTGATGCGCGTTCTCATTCTCGCCCTGGCGATCGCGGCGACCTCGAATTTGGCTCTCGCCGCGCCCGCCAAGCCGGCCCCGGCCGCGGCGAAGACCGCCAGCTTCGACGCCCGCGATCCGACGGCGCTGGTCGGGCTGCTGAACGGCATGGACGCCCAGGCCGCTGTGGCCTCAAGCGGCGGCGGCATGGTGGTGCTCGACATCACCACACCGGGCGGCAAGTTCGGCGCGCAGTTCGTCCAATGCAACGAGAGCGGCAAGGCCTGCGGCGCCGTGGCCTTCTCCACCGCCTTCGAACGTCGCGGTCCCAACTTGCAGCAGATCAACGACTTCAACCGCACCCAAGTCGCCTGCCGCGGCTACCTCACCGACGATGGGCGTTCCAACGTCATGTACGCTGCGATGCTGACCTCACGCCTCTCGGCCGCCGAAATGAAGCAGCACCTAGGGGTCTGGCAGGGCTGCCTGACCACCTTCGGCCGTTTCAACCGCGATCCGGTCGCCTATCTGGCCGGCGCCTAAGGCCGGGTCCCCGCCCAGGGCGCGGCGGCGAGCCGGTCGGCGAGGAAGTCGAACAGCACCTTGACCCGCACGGGCCGCAACCGGCCGGGCGGGCTGACGAGATGCAGAGCGGGCAGCGGCGGGGACCAATCTGTCATGACCGCCTCCAAGGCCCCGCTCCTCAGGTCCTCCCAGCAAATGAACTCCGGCTGGAGGGCGAGGCCGAGCCCGGAGCGCAGCGAGGGTCCAAGGCTCTCGGCGCTGTTGACCTTCATCGGCCCGCTAACCGCCACGGCTTGGTCCCCCTCGGCCGCGTGCGCAAAGCGCCATATGTCCGGCGTATCGACATTGGCGTAGGTGAAGCAGCGGTGCTGGGCCAGGTCGCGCGGATGGACCGGTCGCCCGTAGGCCTCGAAATAGCCCGGCGCGCCGACCAGCATGATCCGCATGTCGCACAGCTTGCGCGCCAGCAGGGACGAGTCCTGCAACCGCGCGATCCGGATGGCGAGGTCGAAGCCATCGGCCACCAGATCGATCTTTTCATCGGCGAGGCTGAGGTCGATGGAGACCTCGGGATAGCGCGCCAGGAAATCGGGCAGGATCGGCGCCAGGTGCAGCAGCCCGAACGACATCGGCGCGGCCAGCCGAACCAAGCCGCGCGGGATCACCGACTGGGCGGCGGTTTCGGCCTCCACCGCCTCGCCTTCGGCCAGGATGCGGCCGGCGCGCTCCAGCGCCGCGCGGCCGGTCTCGGTCAGCGAGATGCGGCGCGAGGTCCGATGGAACAGGCTGGCGCCCATCCGCGCTTCCAACCGGCCGACAGCCTTGGAGATCGTGGCCTTGGACAGTTCCAGCTCCTCGGCGGCGCGGGAGAAGGAACCGGTTTCAGCCACTTTGGCGAGGATAGCCCAGGCTTCGAAGTCGGGGAGCTTTGACATGTCACTTTTGGAAACAGTTGGTTTCCATCGTTTCTATTTCGAAATCCCGAGGAAGGGCTACTTATTTCCTCAAGCAGGCGGTCCCCTTCGAGATCGCCCCCGGGAGAACAGACCGATGATCGACCATCGCCCTTTTGAAACCCTCGGCGGCGCCAACCACGGTTGGCTTGACGCCAAGCATCACTTCTCCTTCGCGGAGTACAACGATCCCAAGCGCATGAGCTGGGGCGCCCTGCGCGTTTGGAACGACGACAAGATCGCGCCGAACTCCGGCTTCCCCCCTCACCCGCACGCGAACATGGAGATCATCACCTATGTCCGCAGCGGGGCGATCACCCACCAGGACAGCCTAGGCAACACCGGCCGCACCGAGGCCGGCGACGTTCAGGTGATGAGCGCCGGTTCGGGCATCCGCCACGCCGAGTTCAACGTCGAGAACGAAGACACCACGCTGTTCCAAATCTGGATCCTGCCGACCAAGGCCGGCGGCGAACCCTCCTGGGGCGCCAAGCCCTTTCCCAAGGGCGAGCGGGCTGGGAAGTTCGTGACCCTGGCCAGCGGCATCGACGGCGACACCGACGTGCTGCCGATCCGCGCCGACGGCCGGGTCGTGGCCGCCACGCTGAAGGCCGGCGAGACCGCCGAGTATCAACTGGGCGAAGGCCGCTACGCCTATCTGGTGCCGGCCACCGGTTCGATCGAGGTGAACGGCGTCACCGCCAAGGCTCGCGACGGCCTAGCGATCCGCGACGAGACCAGCGTGCGCGTCACCGCGCTTGAAGACGCCGAGATCGTGCTCGTCGACGCCGCCTAACCCACTAGGCCCGGGCCATCAGGCCCGGGCCGCCTTTCCCCATTCCCGCTTCAGCCAGGAAACCTTCATGACCAAGATCCTCGTCCTCTACCACTCGACCTACGGCCACATCGAAACCATGGCCAAGGCCGTCGCGGAGGGCGCCCGCGAGGCCGGCGCGAGCGTCGATATCAAGCGCGTACCCGAAACCGTGTCGGACGAGCTGGCCAAGGCTTCGCACTACAAGATGGACCAGGAAGCCCCGATCGCCACGGTCGCCGACCTCGCCGAGTATGACGCGATCATCCTGGGCGTCGGCACCCGCTACGGCCGGATGGCCTCGCAGATGGCGGCGTTCTGGGATCAGACCGGCGGTCTCTGGGCCAAGGGCGCCCTGGTCGGCAAGGTCGGCGGGGTCTTCACCTCCACCGCGACCCAGCACGGCGGCCAGGAAACGACGATCATGTCGACCATCACGCAGTTGCTGCACCACGGCATGGTCATCGTCGGCCTGCCCTACGCCTGGGCCGGCCAGATGAAGCTGGACGAGATCACCGGCGGCTCGCCTTACGGCGCCACGACCATCACGGGCGGCGACGGTTCACGCCAACCGAGCGCCAACGAACTTGAAGGCGCCCGCTACCAGGGCCGCCACACGGCGCAGATCGCCGCCAAGGTCGCGGCCTAGCGAGGCTTGTCGCCCTCCATCTTCGATGGGCGACGGCCGGCTGGTCCTACCCGCTCCGATCGTCATCCCCGGCCGCGTATGGGTGCCGGGGATCCATACGCACCGGCCTTCCCGGCCCTGCTCGGTGGTTATGGATGGCCGGGTCCTGGCGGCCCGGCCATGACGAACACATAGAGAAACTTCATACTCGATAGTGGAGGGGCGAGACCGAGTTCGGCGCCTGAGGCTCGCCCCCTCCACCACCCTGCGGGCGGTCCCCCTCCCCCGCTTCGCAGGGGAGGAAAGGGAGGTTCGTGTTCAACTGGCGAGCTTACGCTCCTTGGCGAACGGGCTGAGGCCGAGCCAGGTCTGCATGTCGGCGGCAAGCTGACGATCACCCGTCAAGGCGAGCCGCTCGGCGCGAAGCGCGCCGGCCACCGTCTCCACCCCCATCCAGATCGCGGTCATGGTCCGCAGATCGGTGGAGACGAAGAGGTCGACATTGAAACCGGGATCCATCGAGCACAGGTCGACGCTCCCGTCCGGATCGACCAGCAACCACCAGGATCGCTGGATCGGCGACAGTTCCGGAAACCGGAACTGGACCGTGCTGCGCCGCTTGGGCATGGGCGTCGGATCCAGATTGCGGCGCATGTCCCACATCAGCAGCGACGCATCGAGGTTCTGCAGCGAAAGCTCCGTGGAGATCCAGCGCTGGCCCCAGATGCCGAACGCATCCACCAGCGGCGCCAGCTCCTCGCCGGCCAACGTCAGGCGATATTCGTGAACGCTGGGGTCGGCCATCGAGGGATCGCGCCGGACAATCCCGGCCACCTCCAATTCCTTGAGCCGCTGCGATAGCAACGCTGGCGACATGCGCGGCACGCCGCGCCGCAGATCGTTGAAGCGCGTCGAGCCGGCCACAAGCTCGCGCAGCAAGACGATGGTCCAGCGCGTACAGAGGACCTCCGCCGCCATCGAGACCGGACAGAATTGCCTGTAGCTGCCCTGGGTCATGGGTTTCCTCCAAGAAGGCGCGGGCGCAAAATAGGCCCATGGCCGACCGGGGCCTAGTTCATTTCCTGTACCGGGCAAGTTCAGTTCCTGAACTGGCCGCGCCGAACCGGACCTGAGAGCTTGCCGACGACAGGGGGAAACTGATCCCCGGCTCAAGGAGCTGAACATGTTGCTCGATATCCAAACCAAAACCAAATCCGACAAGGTCGATTGGCTCGCTCGCGCCGACGCCGTCGCCGCCGAGATCTCCGCCCAGGCGCCGCGGCACGACGCCGAGGAAAGCTTCGTCTTCGACGCCTATGAACGGCTGGGGGCCGAGGGCTTGTTCAGCGCGCTGGTCCCCGCCGAATTCGGCGGCGGCGACGCCGATCTCGCCGACATCTGCGGCGTCGTGCGGCGGCTGGGCGCGGCCTGCGGCTCGACCGCCCTCGCCTTTTCGATGCACAGCCATCTGGTCGCTGTCGCCGCCTGGCGCTGGCGGGTCCAGCAGGCTCCGACCGAGGGCCTGCTCAAGCGGGTCGCGGCGGAAAACCTGGTGCTGGTCTCCAGCGGCGGCTCGGACTGGCTGAGTAGCGGCGGCGACGCCGTGAAGGTCGAGGGCGGTTTCAAGATCACCGGCCGCAAGGTCTTCTCCAGCGGCTGCCCGGCCGGCGACCTGCTGGTCACCAGCGCGGTCTATGCCGATCCGGAGGCTGGCCCCACCGTCCTGCATTTCGCCGTCTCGATGAAAGCCGAGGGCGTCAAGATCCTCGACACCTGGCGGGTGCTCGGGATGCGAGGGACCGGCTCGCACGATGTCGAGTTGAGGGACGTCTTCGTGCCGGACGCGGCGATCTCGGGCCGGCGGCCGAGGGGCAAGTGGCATCCGCTGTTCCACACCATCTCGATGATCGCCTTCCCCCTGATCTATTCGGCCTATGTGGGGGTCGCCCAAGGCGCCCGCGCCAAGGCGCTGACGATCGCGCGCAAGAAACAGGGCGACGACAACCTGCCCTATCTGGTCGGTGAGATGGAGAACGCTCTCCAGACCGCCGAGATGGCTCTGGAGGCCATGATCGGCCTGGCCGAGACCGCCACGCCGGGACCTGAGACCACCAGCCGCGCCATGACCGGCCGGACCCTGGTCGGCCAGTCGGCGATCCGGACCGTCGAGCGGGCCATGGAGGTGGCGGGCGGGGCGTCCTTCTATCGCGACACCGGCCTGGAACGCGCCTTCCGCGACGTGCAAGGCGCGCGCTTCCACCCGCTGCAGGAAAAGCCGCAGTTGCTCTATGCCGGTCGCCTGGCGCTCGGCCTGGATATCGACGGGTAGCTACATCTCTGTCATCCCGGACAGCCGCTATGCGGCTTCCGGGATGACACCGTGGAGTGCGAGCTAAGCCTCGACCTTGGTCCGCAGCTTGGCCGTGCGGTCGATGGCCGCTTCGGCTTCCTGGATCAGTTGGGCGACGATCTCGCCGGCCGGCATCACGCTGTGGACGCCGCCAGCGGACTGGCCCATGGCGAAGCAGGACTTGTCGGGATCCAGACCCTCGATCTGACCGCCGATCCCGCCCATCGCGCCGGCCTGGTGCGAGACCATGGCCTGCATTGGGAAGGCCTGGATGTCCTGGGGCCGGGTCTCCCACTCTTCGACATAGGGGTTCTTCTTCACGCGCATCGGCTTGCCTGAATAGGAACGCGTGCGGATGGTGTCCTCGTCGGCCGCCTCGATGATCGCCTGGCGATAGAGCTCGCCGGCATGAGCTTCTTCGGAGGCGATGAACCGGGTGCCCATCCAGACGCCGGTGGCGCCCAGGGCCAGGGCCGCGGCCAGTCCGCGTCCGTCATAGAGGCCGCCGGCGGCGACCACCGGGATTTTCACGGCCTCGACGGCCTGGGCGACCAGCGGCATCGTGCCGACCAGGCCAGTATGACCGCCGCCCTCGCCGCCCTGGCAGATGACCGCGTCGCAGCCCGCCTGCTCGGCCTTCACCGCATGCTTCACCGCGCCGCAGACGACCATGACCTACAGGCCAGCCTTCTTGAGTTTTTCCATGATCGGCATGGGAACGCCGAGGCCGGCGACGAAGCTGGAGGCGCCTTCCTCGATGATGATCTCGACCGCGGCGGTCAGGCTTTCCGGCGAGGCTGCCAGCAGGTCCACGCCGAACGGCTTGTCGGTCAGCGAACGGACCTTGCGCATCTGTTCGCGGATAAACTCGGGGCTGGTGCCGGCCATGCCGAGCACGCCGTAGCCGCCGGCGTTGCT
>NZ_JAURWM010000359.1 GCF_030654915.1 Phenylobacterium sp.
CCCCCCCCCCCCCCCCCCCCCCCCCCCCCCCCCCCCCCCCCCCCCCCCCCCCCCCCCCCCCCCCCCCCCCCCCCCCCCCCGGCTGGGCTCGGCGCTTGAGGGCTCGCCCCCTCCACCACCCTGCGGGCGGTCCCCCTCCCCCGCTACGCAGGGGAGGAAAGCTCGAAGGAGATTCTCCCCTACCGCAGCACCGGCTCGTCGAAGGTGACGCGGAAGAACTGGGTCTGCGCGCCCTCGGTCCCGAAGTCGTTATCGTTGACGAAGATCAGTTCGCGGTCCGACATCACCGCCATGCCCTCCAGATCCACGACCACCTCGGGGGCGTCATCGGTCGAGAAGATCAGCGTCTTGGCCAGCACCGGCACCCCGGCGGCGGCCATGTCATCCGGTTCCATGGCTTCAATGGTCGGCTCAGCTTCGAGCGTCAGGCGATGAGCCGGCGCGCCGGCGCCGGTTAGTTCGACGAGATAGACCTTCGCCGTGCTGGATATCCGCTCCAGCACCAGCAGCCGGTCAGGGCCGACACAGACGGCTTCGCAAATCTTCAGGTCGCGGCGCTTGACCTCGCCGGCCCGAGCGTCGCGTTCGAAGCTCGACGGCCGATCGAACGGATAGACGTACTGAGCAACCACGGCGCCCGTGACTGCGTCGATTTTCCAGATTCGGCCATGGCGAGCGCGGGCCTCGTCGTCGCCATGGGCCAGGGGGCTCTGGAAGGCCGCGTAGAGCCACGCTTCACCCTGAGAGATGGCCAAGGCCTCAAAGCCACGATTTAACCGCCTGCGCCCCGCCACGGCCGGCAAGATGGGCGTGAGCGGCGAGTCGCACTCTCCGCTCACGCCTTGCGGAACCCAGCGGGTCGTCACCACGCCGTCGGAATCGATGCGCATCAGGGATGGGCCGTACTCGTCAGCCGCCCAGAAGCCGCCGTCGCTCAGCGCCACCAATCCCTCGGTGTCGGCGCCGCCATCGGCGGGCAGCGGTTGGCCCTCCAGATCGAAGGTCGGCTCCATCTGCGCCTCGCCGCCGCCCGGCAGCGGCAGGCCCGAGACCAGCCGCCCGGTCGGGGTACGCAGCGGCAGGGCGCGGATGAAGCGCACCTCGCCGTCCTTCAGGCTGAGCTCGGCGATGGTGGGGCCGATGTCCGGCCAGGGCATCACCTTGGCCCCGTCGACACCGGCCAAGGGGCGAAGGTGATCGAGACCGTAGTCCTCGACCGCCTGCTTGATTTTCAAATTGGGTCCGCGATCGCTGATGGCCCACAGCCGATCAGGCGGATCGCCAGGCCGGCGAGCGAGACCCGAGCCCAGGCCCAGCGTCACCCGCAACACCCCGCGCGGCAGGGCGATCTCGGCCAGCACCACGTCGCGCCAGGCCAGTCGTTCGATCTTGAAGTTATCACGTCTCATGGCGGCCAGGGCCAGTTGCGGGCGGCGCGCGAAGGCGTCGCCCGCGCCGGGTCCTAGAGCTGGGCCAGCATATAGTCGGCGGCCGAGACCTTGAATTCGCCGGGAGCTTCGACGTTCAGCTCCTTCACGACGCCGTCCTCGACGATCATCGAATAGCGTTGCGAGCGCGTGCCCATGCCGAACTTGGAGCCGTCCATCTCCAGGCCGATGGCCTTGGTGAAGTCGCCGTTGCCGTCGCCCAGCATCAGGATGGCGTCGCCAACCGACTGGCTTTCGCCCCAGGCCTTCATCACGAAGGCGTCGTTGACCGAGACGCAGGCGATGGCGTCGACGCCCTTGGCCTTGAAGTCGGCGACGTGATCCTTGAAGCCCGGCAGGTGCTTGGCCGAGCAGGTCGGGGTGAAGGCGCCCGGCACGGCGAACAGCGCGACCTTCTTGCCGGCGAAGATATCGTCCGTGGACATCGGACGAGGACCTTCCGGCGTCCCCGCCGAGAAGGTGGCGGCGGGCAGTTTGTCACCCACTTTGATCGTCATTGGTCTCTCTCCCTGATGAGGTTCGCCCACCAGATAACCCGGTCCGCTGTCGCTTCAACGCTCTTGTGTGCGGTCAAGACTTGAAAGCGCCGCGATACGGTTCAATTTTCAAGGGATGGAAGACGGCGTTTTTCTCTCCGGCCAGATGCTCATCGCCATGCCTGGCATCGGCGACCCGCGCTTTGAGCGCGCCGTGGTGCTGATCTGCGCCCACGACGAGGGCCACGCGATGGGCATCGCCGTGAACCGCCCGGTCGAGGGCCTGACCATTCCGGATCTGCTGACGCGGCTGGAGGTGAAGTCCACCATCGAGGTGCCCCCCGACCTGGTGCTGCTGGGCGGGCCGGTCGACCGCGAGCGTGGATTCGTGCTGCACACCGACGACTATAGCTCCGGCGAAGGCAGCCTGCCGATCCGGGAGGGGATCTCGCTCACCGCCACCCGCCAGGTGCTGGAGGCCATGGCCGGCCAGAACCGGCCGCCCCGACGCGCGATGCTCGCCCTGGGCTATGCCGGCTGGGGGCCTGGCCAGTTGGAGCGCGAGATCCGTGAGAACGTCTGGTTGATCTGCGAGGCCGACGAAGCCCTGATCTTCGGCCCCGACCACGAACTGAAGTGGACCAAGGCGCTGGCCAAGCTCGGCGTCGATGCGCGGTTGCTCACCGCCACGGCGGGGCGGGCCTAGCCAATCCGCTCGTCATCCTTCGGCTAACCGGAGGATGACGAGGTCGGGGAAGCCCCTAGCCCCGCGCCTTCACCGGCGCGGCGCCGTCCACATAGCTTTCGTTCAGATAAACCTCGGCCTCCTGCGGCGACAGCGCCGGCGCGTAGCCGAAGCCTTGGCCGTAGTCGCAGCCAAGCGACAGCAGGTGGCGAGCCATCTGGGCGTTCTCGACGCCCTCGGCGACAACTTCCAGGTCGAGGTCCTGGCCGAGCTTGACGACCGAGGAGACGATTTTCACCGAGCCCTCGTTGGTGGCCATGGTGCGCACGAAGTAGCGGTCGATCTTGAGGGTGTCGAACGGCAGCCGCGTCAGGTAGCTCAGCGACGAGAACCCGGTGCCGAAGTCATCCAGCGCCAGGGCCGCCCCGGCTTCACGCAGCTTGCCGAGCACGATGGCCGCGCGGTCGGGGTCGCGCATGACGTCGCCCTCGGTGACTTCCAACTTCAGCGCGCCCGGCGGCAGGCCGGTTTCGCGACGGATGGCGGTCACGTCGGAGATCAGGTCCGGCCGATCGATCTCGCCGGTCGAGAGGTTCACCGCCACGGTCAGTTCGCCGGCCGCGTGGTGGTCGCGCCGCCACTTGGCCAACTGATGCCCGGCCTGGCGCATCATCATCGCGCCCAGTTCGCTCATCAGCCCCATCTCTTCGCAGAGCGGCAGGAACTGGTCGGGAGTCAGCAGGCCGCGGCGCGGGTGGCGCCAACGGGCCAAGGCTTCGAAGCCCGAGAGGGCGCCGGTCGAGAGCCGGACGATGGGTTGGTAGAAGGGCACGATCTCGTTGCGGCCCATGGCGCCGCGCAGGTCGCTCTCCAGGGCCAGGCGCGAGAGGCCGTCGCTCTCCAGGCTGCGGCCATAGGCGGCCGCGCCGCCACGGCCGTTGCCCTTGGCCGCCTCGACCGCCAGTTCGGCCCGGCGCAGCAGCTCGGTCGCCTCGGGCGCGTCTTCTCCGCCGACCGCCTCGACAGCGCCGATCGACAAGGTCGGGTGGATATCGAAGCCGGCGACCCGGAGAGGCTGCTCCAGGGCCAGGCGCAGGGTCTCGGCGGCGGAGGGCCGCGAGATCGGAGCCAGGACGGCGAACTCGTCTTCGCCCACCCGCGACAGCAGGGCGTTTGGCGGGAAGGCGGCGGCCAGACGCGAACCGAGCGCCGC
>NZ_JAURWM010000365.1 GCF_030654915.1 Phenylobacterium sp.
GATCAGGCCCTTGCCGCCGCCCGTGTATCCGGACACCGCATTGACCGTCAGCGGCCAGTCGCTCGGAATGAGTTCAGCGGCCACCAGCGGGCGCACCAGGCCGATGAAGCCGGTGGGATAGCAGCCCGGATTGCTGACCCGGGTGGACGAGGCGATGGCTGCGCGCTGATCCTGGTCCATCTCGGCGAAGCCATAGGTCCAGCCCGAGGCGGTCCGGTAGGCGGTCGAGGCGTCGATCACCCGCACGCGGTTGGATTGGATGAGGCCAACCGCTTCCTTGGAGGCATCGTCGGGCAGGCAGAGAATCACCGCATCGGCGCTGTTCAACAGCTCGGCCCGCGCATCGGCGTCCTTGCGCTTGGCCGGGTCGATCGAGAGAATCTCGAGATCCTTGCGGCCTTCCAGGCGCTCGCGGATCTGCAAACCCGTAGTGCCGGCTTCGCCATCAATGAACACGGTGTGGGACATGGTGCGGGTCCTGAAAACTGTCGACCGGATATGAGAAAGGGCGCTTCGGTTGCCCGAAGCGCCCCTCCAAACGCGAGTTCGCGTAAGCGGGTTAGCGCTTCGAGAACTGGAAGCTGCGTCGGGCTTTCGCCTTGCCGTACTTCTTACGTTCAACGACGCGGCTGTCGCGGGTCAGGAAGCCGTGCGGCTTCAGGACCGGACGCAGGGCCGGTTCGTAGTAGGTGAGCGCCTTGGACAGGCCGTGGCGGATCGCGCCGGCTTGGCCCGACAGGCCCGAGCCTTCGACCGTGACGATGACGTCGAATTGGCCGAGGCGGTCAGTGACCTGCAGCGGCTGAGCGATCATCATACGCAGCACGGGACGCGCGAAATACACTTCCTGATCGCGACCGTTGATCGTGATCGTGCCCTTGCCGGGCTTGATCCAGACGCGAGCGATGGCGTTCTTACGCTTGCCGGTCGCATAGGCGCGGCCCAGGGCGTCGATCTTCGGCTCGGCCGGAGCGACGTCGGGGTTGGACGAGAGGCTTTGCAGGGCCTCGAAACCTTGAGTCTCGGACATCTGGCTTACTTGCTCCGCACGTTCTTGGAGTTCAGGTCGGCGAACGCGATGACTTCGGGGTTCTGCGCCTGGTGCGGATGCTCACCCACATTGTAGATACGCAGGTGGGTCATTTGCTTGCGAGCCAAGGGGCTTTCCTTGGGCAGCATGCGCTCAACGGCCTTTTCCAGGATGCGTTCCGGATACTTGCCGCCGAGGATCTTGTCCGCGGTGCGTTCCTTGATACCGCCCGGGTGACCGGTATGCCAGTAATAGATCTTGTCGGTCAGCTTCTTGCCGGTGAACTTCACCTTGTCGGCGTTGATCACGACGACAAAGTCGCCGCAATCGACGTGCGGGGTGTAGTCAGGCCGGTGCTTGCCGCGAAGACGCATGGCGATGAACGAAGCGAGACGGCCGACAACGGCGTTCTCTGCGTCGATCACGATCCACTTCTTCTCGACGTCGGCGGGCTTCAAAGAAGCCGTCGTCTTCATCATGGGAACGGGTCCGTAAGTTAGCGGGACGAAACGGTCCCGACGAAGGGGCGGCTAGTAAGTGTCCACAGCCCCCCTGTCAACACTCAAACGCAACGCACATGCCGCAAATCGTTATGCGATAAGGCTTTCCGGTCTTCGGTATTATGATACCGCGCAAATCCACGACTAGGCTTCTATGGTCGTCCCCAGCGTCCCAAAGCCAAGCTGGATGAGTCATGATCGGTTCCCGTCGTCAGTTCCTTCGCACCGCCGCGGCGACCGCCGCCTTCTCGGGCCTCTCGCGGTTCGCCAACGCCCAGATCACCACGGGAGCGGACGGCTATTCCAACCCCGGCTACGCCAGCGAAGTGGCCGGCTACGGCCCGCTGAGACGCGACCCGGCTGAGATATTCGACTTGCCGGAAGGCTTCTCCTACCAGGTGATCTCCAAGGCCGGCGATAGGATGGACGACGGCCTCATCGCGCCGGGGAAGATGGACGGCATGGGCTGCTTCCCGGTTGGTCGGAACCGCGTCGCCCTGGTCCGCAACCATGAGATCAGCCCCCCGCCCCGCGATCTCCAGATCACCGCCTTTGGCGCCGACCGGCTGCTGGCCCCTAAGATCGCAGCCGACCGCCTCTACGACACCGACTTGGCGGGCCTTCCACTGGGGGGCGGAACCTCGACCCTGGTCTATGACCTAAAGACCCGCGAGTTGAAGGCCCAGCACCTCAGCCTGGCTGGAACCGCCGTGAACTGCGCGGGCGGCCTCACCCCATGGAACTCGTGGCTGACCTGCGAGGAGACCACGGCCAAGGCCGGCCAAGCCACCGGCAAGGACCACGGCTGGGTGTTCGAAGTCCCATCGCGCCTGCGTGGTCTGGCCGACCCTGCGCCGATCACCGCCATGGGGCGCTTCAAACACGAGGCCTGCGCCGTCGATCCGCGCACCGGCGTGATCTACATGACCGAGGACGAGATCGACGGTAAGGGCCTGTTCTACCGCTACCTCCCGAACAATCGCCGACGCCTACACGAGGGCGGCCGCCTTCAGGCCCTGGCCGTCATCGATGGCGGCGATCCGCGCAATTGGGAAACGGTCTCCTGGAAGCAGGGCGACTGGAAAAGCGTGCGCTGGGTCGACCTCGACGGCGTCGACAACCCGAACAACGACCTGCGCCAGCGAGGTAAGGCGGCGGGAGCCTCCTGGTTCGCCCGTGGCGAGGGCGTCTTCTTTGGCAAGGACGAGGTCTATTTCACCTGCACCAGCGGCGGCCCGAAGTACCACGGCCAAGTGATGCGCTACGTGCCGAGCGAGCATGAGGGCCAAGTGGGCGAAGCCGACCAGCCCGGCCGCCTGCAGCTCTTCGTCGAGCCTTCCGACATTCGCTACATGGAGATGGCCGACAACATCGCCATCGCCCCCTGGGGTCACATCGTAGCGTGCGAGGACAAGATCGGCGGCACGAACTATCTGCGCGGAATCACGCCTCAGGGACAGACCTACACCCTGGGCCGCAACGCCCAGATGCTGGAGGGCGCCAAGACCCGCGGCACGTCCGAACTGGCCGGCGCCTGTTTCTCTCCGGACGGCTCGACCCTGTTCGTGAATATTTACAGCCCCGGCTGCACCCTGGCGATCACCGGCCCCTGGACGTCGTTCAAGGCATGACCGCCGTGGGCCAGATCGTGATCCTGAACGGGGCCCCCCGGTCAGGGAAGTCGAGCATTGTAGCGGCGATCCAGGATACCTTTGAAGGTCCCTGGATGAACCTCGGCGTCGACGTCCATGCGCGGCACGTCACGCCGCCTCGCTATCAGCCGGGAATCGGTCTGCGCCCCAAGGGCGATCGCCCCGAAGTCGCCACCCTGGCGCCAAGGCTCTATGCGGCCCTCTACGAGTCTATCGCCGCGCACAGCCGACAGGGCCTGAACGTCGTGGTCGATGTCGGCCACTACGGGGACGATCCATCCTCGCGCGATATTCTTCGCGACTGCGCCCGGCGGCTGCTGGGACTGCCCGTGCTGATGGTCGGCGTCCAATGCCCGATCGCCGTGATCATGCAGCGACGCAATGCAGGCCAGGACGGCCGCGAGGGCCAGTATGTCACCGGCGCGCCGGACGACCCGATCCCTACCCCCGTGCGCCTCTGGCAGGACGCGGTGCACCAGCCGGGCATTTACGACATCGAGATCGATACCTCGGTCCTCACCCCAATCCAGTGCGCCGACGTCATCCGGCGACAATTAGGAACGGCCCGCGTGGGGCCGGCCGCCAGCGAGCGCCTCGCCGCCAGCGACTCTTGAACGACGGCCGCTAGGGCCGCCGCGCCCGCCAGGCTAGCGCCACCGCCAACGAAAGCACTAAGGCCGCGACGAGCTGGTGGGCGATGCCCAGCCAGATCGGCACGCCGAAGACCAGGGTGATCACACCCAGGATCGCCTGCAGGATGATCGAAGCCCCGACCGCGAGCGCTAGCACCTTGGTGTCGAACGGCAGGTAGCGCGAACGGGTCGCGGCCCAGATCATGGCGATCGCCACCACGGTCAGCAGATAGCCGCCCAATCGGTGATGCAGTTGCACAGCGCCCTGGCTGTGGGCGATCGTCGCCCAGATGCTCGCCCCGGCGTAGTCCGTCGGAATCAGCGATCCGTTCATCAGCGGCCAGTCGTTGTAGACCAGCCCCGCATCGGTGCCGGCCACCAGTGCGCCCAGCAGGATCTGCAGGAAGATCAGGCCCAGCAGCGCCAATGCGCCGCGCGACCAGGGACTGGGCAGGGTCTGCCGCGCCGCGCCGTTCCAGGCGTCCAGCGCGGTCCAGACCATCGCCCCAAGCAGCGCGAAGGCCAGGCCCAGATGGACCATCAGCCGCTCAGGCGCCACGGAGACGCGCTCAGAGAGGCCGCTGGCCACCATCCACCATCCGACCGCGCCTTGGAGCCCACCCAAGGCGAACAGGCCCACGCAGCGGCCGATCAGCCGCCGGGGGATCTCTCGACGGACCAGGAAATAGGCGAACGGCAGCGCGAACGCCGCCCCAACCAGCCGCCCCAGCAACCGGTGACTCCATTCCCACCAATAGATCGCCTTGAACTGATCCAGGCTCATGCCTTGGTTCAGTTGCGCGTACTGCGGGATTTCCTTGTAGAGCGCGAACTCGTCGTTCCAGTCCTGCGCCGACATCGGCGGCAAGGCCCCGGTGACGGGCTTCCACTCGGTGATTGAGAGGCCGGAATCAGTGAGCCGCGTCGCGCCCCCGACCACGACCATCGCCAGCACCAAGGCGGCGACAATGAATAACCAAACCGCGACCGGACGAGACCGATCTGAACGAAGGAACGAGGTCATGACTCTGAATGGGCACTCTTCAGGGCGTTCTTACGGCGATCCGCTATCGGAGATCGGCCGCAAGGTCCATGCCGCGGTGACGGAACCGGTTAAGCTTGATTGCATTTGCTTAGAGGGATCAACCAGAGGGCTGCCTAATGCAAGGCGTAGGAATTATTGGCTGGATCATCATCGGCATCGCCGCCGGCTTCGTCGCTGAAAAAGTGATGAAGCGCGACCAGGGCCTGCTTACCAACCTGATTGTCGGCGTTGTCGGCGCCCTGCTTGGCGGCTTCATCGCCGGCCTGCTCGGCATCAATTTCGGCGGTTGGATCGGCAGCTTCATCATCGCCTCGCTCGGCGCGATCCTGTTGCTCTTCCTGCTCGGAATGATGAAGCGACGTTAGGGTCTAGTGACGGCGCGCGCTTGCGCTCCTATAGGCTGGGGGCATGAGCGCGCGCGTCCGGAAATTCATTGGTGGTATTGGTATCGTCGTCTTCCTCGGGGCCTACGCATGGGCCCTGACGACGATTGGTGAGCGGCTGCCCAATCACTGGGCCGCCCAGTTGGCCTTCTACGGCATTGGGGGTCTGGCCTGGGGCATACCGATCCTGCCGCTCATCTCGTGGATGAACCGCGGCCGCCAGTAGGCCGAGCCCGGCCCCAGCCGGTCGCCCCGGCCTGGTCGTCTTAGTGTTTTGGGGAAGTCCGCCGATGGTCGGAGCGACAGGATTCGAACCTGCGACCCCTTGACCCCCAGTCAAGTGCGCTACCAGGCTGCGCCACGCTCCGACATCGGCAAGGCGGCCCTTCTAACCGCTTGCGCCCGGCGGGCAAGCTGAATTTCAAGGATGGTGCGAGGTGATGGTTCAGCGCGTCCCAGCGGTCGAGGAATCGATCACTGTCCCCCTGCAGCCAGATCAGGCGTTCGCCTTGTTTACGGACGGTTTTGGGGCCTGGTGGCCGGCTGATTGCACCTATGCGGGGCCTCCTGGTCTGAACTCGTTTTCCTGGGGATGAAGTCTGGCGACCTCTGCCACGAGATCGGACCCCACGGTTTTCGGGTCGATTGGGACCGATTGCCGGACATGGAGCCGCCATCGCGACTGCGAATCCTGTGGCAGATCGCCGCCGACCGCACCAAGAATCAGATCCCGCACAATCCGGCGAGGTCGAAGTCCGCTTCACGCCCTCGGCGCTCAGCGAGACTGAGGTCAAGTTAGCGCACAGCGGCTTCGAACGACATGGCGTGGCCGGCGAGGCCTATCGCGCGGAGATGGCGTCAGAGTATGGCGGGCCGCTGATCCTGGCGAGGTTCGCCGATCACGCCGGGCGGGGCTGAGCCATCAGGCCTTGTCGAGCAGGGTGTCCAGACGATGCTTCGCCGTCTCAAGGTCTTCCAGGGCGAAGAGCAGGCGCTCCCGCCCCTCCTCCGTCAGGTCCCCAGCAGCAACCTCAACGCCGAGCCCCTCAGGACGCGGCCCGACGTCGCCATGGCCGGCCGCCACCAGGCGCTTGAGCCCTTGGTCCTTATGCAGCTTCTGCACGCCCTTGATGGTGTAGCCGGCGTCATGCAGCAGCGCGCGGACGCCGCGCAGCACCGCGATGTCCTGCGGACGGTAGAACCTGCGTCCGCCAGCCCGCTTCATCGGTCGGATGAACGAGAACTTCGTCTCCCAGAACCGCAGCACGTGCTGCGGCACGTTCAGCTCATCGGCTGCTTCCGAGATGGTCCGAAAGGCTTCAGGACCTTTGGCCACGAGGCCGCCTTCCTCACTTAGCGAGGGCGCGGTCCACCCGCGCCTTCATGACCTGGGAGGCGCGAAAGCCAATCACCCGGCGCGGCTCGATCGCGGCGGGTTCCCCAGTCTTGGGATTGCGGCCCATGCGCGCGCGCTTGGCCCGCACCTGGAACACGCCGAATCCGGAAAGCTTCACCTGCTCCCCCTTTTCAAGGGCCTGGGCCATAAGCTCCAAGGTCCGCTCGACAAGTTCCGAGCAGTCCTGGCGGGTCAAACCCACTTCCTCGTGAACCGCCTCACACAGATCGGCTCGCGTAACTGTCGCGCCTTTCATGAACGCCCCTACCCCAGAAAAAACACCGTTACTGAAGAGATCGACATGTCGTCATGACCTGATTGTCGCATCAGGTCAAAGACTTCAAGGGATTCGTTATCTAAGCGGCAACCTCGCGCCCCTGAGTGCAAGACGCAAGCGCCACCGACCTCACGTTGCGTGCGCTATAGGCGAATAACGCAAGCCCCCCAGGTCAAACCGCCGCCCATCGCTTCGAGCAGCAGCAGCTGGCCGGGCTTGATGCGTCCATCTTCGACGCCCTTGGCCAGGGCCAGGGGGATCGAAGCCGCCGAGGTGTTGGCGTGTTCGGCCACGGTCGAGATCACCTTGGATCCGTGGATGCCGACCCGCCGCGCGACGCCCTCCAGAATTCTCTGGTTGGCCTGGTGGGGAATGAACCAATCGACATCCGCCACCTCAATGCCGGCGTCGGCCGCCGCGGCGACGATCGCCTCGGAGATATTCACGACCGCGTGGCGGAAGACCTGATTGCCCTGCATGCGCAGATGGCCGATCTGCCCCGTCGTCGAGACGCCGCCGTCGACATAGAGCAGATCCTGCTTGGTCCCGTCGGCGCGCAGGGCGAAGCCGAGCAGGCCGCGATCGGCGGTCGACCCATCGCCCTCGCCGGGCTCAAGCACCACGGCGCCGGCGCCGTCGCCGAACAGCACGCAGGTGCCGCGGTCGGTCCAGTCCATCAGCCGAGTCATGGTCTCGGCCCCGATCACCAGCGCGCACTTCGATCGCCCGCGGGCTACGAAGCCGTCAGCGGTCGACAGCGCATAGACAAAGCCCGAGCAGACCGCCTGCACGTCGAAGGCGATGCCCACCGGGCACCCCAGCTTGCGCTGAACGATGGTCGCGGTGGCGGGGAAGGTCAGGTCGGGGGTCGTGGTGCCGACAATGATCAGATCGACATCCGCCGGAGTCTTTCCGGCAGCGGCCAGCGCGCGAAGCGCGGCCTCGACGGCGAGGTCGGACACGGCCTGGCCTTCCGCCGCGCGATGGCGCTGCCGGATGCCGGTCCGTTCGACGATCCATTCGTCAGTGGTGTCGACCACCTTGGCCAAATCATCATTGGTGACGATCTCGTCAGGCAGATAGCCCCCGACGCCGGTCACAACGCTACGCAGAACTTTCGTCACTCAGGCGGCTCCATCCACGGCTGGTGGCTGATGCTCGGCCACCGCGGCGGTGAGCCGCGTCATATTCCGTTCGATCTCCGCTGCGAAGTCGCTTTGCGCCAATTTTGACGCCATGCGGATCGCGGCGGCGAAATCCCGGGCCGAGGCGCCGCCGTGGCTCTTCACCACCACGCCATTGAGGCCGAGCAAGGGCGCGGCGGCGTCCGGACTCAGTTTCTCTTGGAATTTCATCAGCCCGGACCGAGCCAACAGCGCGCCGAGCTTGGAGATCGGCGAACTCATCAGCGCGCCTTTCAGTTCGCCGCGAATGTACTTGGCCGTACCCTCAGCGGTTTTCAGGGCGACATTGCCGGTGAAGCCGTCGGTGACCACGACATCGACCTTGTTCTGGAACAGTTCGTCGCCCTCGACGAAGCCCCGATAATCCAGGTCGAACTGGCCGCCACGCAGAATGGCATGCGCCTGGCGGACCTCCTCGTGGCCCTTCATGTCCTCAGAGCCGACATTGAGCAGCCCCACCGTCGGCTTGGCCACGCCATGGGCCGCTCTGTGGAAGGCTTCGCCCAGGATCGCGAACTCGACCAGCCGTTCAGCGTCGCAGTCCACATTCGCGCCGACGTCCAGCACTGTCGTGGTTCCCCGGACCCCGGGCCACCCGACGACCAGGCAAGGACGATCGACATCGACGCTCATCCGCAGGATCAGCAGCGAGATCGCCATCAGGGCGCCGGTGTTGCCGGCCGAGACAGCGGCCGATGCGTCGCCGCTCTTCACCGCCTCCAGGGTCGCCCACATCGAGGTGCCCTTACCCCGGCGTAGAGCCTGGGCAGGCTTCTCGTCCATGGCCACGACGCGGTCGGCGTGACGGATCTCGACCCGTTCCTTGAGGGCCGGATGCTTGGCCAGCTCCGTCGAGATCGTCGGCTCGTCGCCGTGCAGCATGAAGCGCAGGTCTGGCGCCTCGGCCGCGGCCAGCACAACTCCTGGCACCACCACGGAAGGTCCGTGGTCGCCGCCCATGGCGTCGATCGAAATGATTGGGGACTTGGTCACAGCGTCGCCTTACCCCTCACGGCGTCGCGCCGGAAGCGTTTGAAGGTACAACTGCGCACAGCCGTTGAAAACCGCGCGTCGTTCAAGCGCCGTCATCCTTCAGGCGCTTGAGAACCGCGAAAGGCGATTCCTCGGTGACGGCCGGCTTGTATTCAAACTCGGCGCCCGGCTTGCGCGGGAACGGATCAAGGTCGAGCGCCAGTTGTTCGACCAGATAGTGGGCTAGGTCGATCTCCTCGCCCTCCAACACGTCCGGCGGATCGGGCGCATCCAGATCAAGACTGATCTCGCTGCCTTCCGATTCGATCAGGGCATGAGGACTGCCCCGTGGCACCACCTGCAGCGCGATTTCGCCGTCGAGGTCCTGTTCGAACGGGTCCAAGCTCACGCCGCAAATCTGCACGACCCGCGCCGAGTAGCGGCCCAGGATCTCCGCGCCGTCCAGCCAGGGCCGAACCGTCAGCTTGCAGGTCAGGGCCGGCAGCGCCTCCAGGTTCAATTCCTTGGCTAACTGCGCGCGGGTCTCGACGTCGGGCTCAAGCTTTAAGCTGATCGAACCCCGCGCCAGGTCGACGAGCCGAATCACATGTTTCCAGTCGCTCACGCCGCGCTCCAGACCACTTGGCCGTCCATCAGGGCGTCCAGCTTCTGTTCGGCCAGCGCGGTGCGCTGGCGAATGACATAGTCGCCAAGCTTGGCCGCGTTTTCAGCCCCGCCCTGCTCGTACACGGTGCGACTCAACAGCGCCTGCAAGTGATCGGTCTGCGGCAGGGCGGCGAACGCCGACTCATAGGATTTGACCCGGCCGTAGAAGGCCTCGCCCAGCTTCCGCATCTTCTTGCCGACCGACAGATCGCCGACGCCCATCTCGCGCAGAGCATCGTCCAGCGCGCTAAGATAGGTGTCGAACAGGCTCTGGGAGGTCTCGCTGGCCCGCGAGCCGTGCCCCCTCAGCCGGTCCAGCAGCAGGAAAACGTGCACGGTGTAGAGTTCGAACCGCCCTTCGACGGTGTCAGGCACTCCGTAGCCCTCATAGAGCTCCGGTGTCCGGGCCTGGGCGACCACTCCGACATAGAGTTTTTGCCCCATGGCCTGGGTCACGCGAGGACGGAAGAAACGGTCTAGGAACATATCGGCCTCGATTTCGCCCTCAGGGGCAGATACAGGCGGCATTGAACTAAGGGGCGGCGAGAGATAGGTCAAAGCCTCGAAGAATTGAACAGGTCCGGTTGCACATGTTTCGTCGCGTCGCCTATGTCGCACTCGCCGCCGGTCTCCTGACCTCGGCGGCCGCTTGCGCGCCAATCACGACTTACTCCGGATTTCAGGCCATCGAGGCTAATCCGAAGGACGTCAAGGTCGGCACTGACACCAAGTCGACCGTTCGCGCCAGCCTAGGCTCGCCGTCGGCTACCTCCACCTTCGACCCCAATGTCTGGTTCTATATCGACCAGATCAAGGAGCGCGTCGCATTTCGTCGCCCGGTCATCACCGCGCGCAATGTCGTGGCGGTGACATTCGACAAGGACACCGAGGTCGTGAAGACCGTCGACACCATGTCCCTGAAGGACGGCAAGGTCATCGCCTTCAACGGTCGCGAAACCCCGACCCGCGGTCGCGAGCTGACCGTGCTGGAACAGTTGCTCGGCAACGTCGGCCGCGGCGGCATGCTGCCGAACCAGGACGAAGGCGTCCCGGGCAGCCGTCCGGGCGACCAACGCTAGACCGCCTCTTCCGCAGTTTCCTTCGCCAGAATCAAAAACCCCGGAGATCGCTCTCCGGGGTTTTCTTGTCTTGGGAGCGCGGCGGACTATCCGACCACGCCGTTGGCCAGGACCGCCAGCAGCAGCAGAGCCACGATGTTGGTGATCTTGATCATCGGGTTCACCGCCGGACCGGCGGTGTCCTTGTAGGGGTCCCCGACGGTGTCGCCAGTGACGGCGGCCTTGTGAGCCTCCGAACCCTTCCCGCCGTAGTGACCTTCTTCGATCAACTTCTTGGCGTTGTCCCAGGCGCCGCCGCCCGAAGTCATCGAGATAGCCACGAACAGGCCGGTGACGATC
>NZ_JAURWM010000032.1 GCF_030654915.1 Phenylobacterium sp.
GGTGATCAATTCGCCGGGCGCCAGATCGGACTCCACCTGTGGGGTGTCGCCAGGCAGGCGATGCAGATCCTGAACCGCCAGGGTCCGCGAGGCGCCGCTGGGCGTCAGGGTCTCGATGCTCGCGCCCAGCGCGGTCAGGGCCACGGCCATGTCCGAGGGATGGCTGGCGATGCAGGCCTTGCTGGCGCCGAAGATGGCGTCATGAGCGCCGTGCACCCCCTCCAGGGCGCTGCAACCCGAGCCCGGCTGGCGCTTATTGCAGGGCTTGGTGGTGTCGTAGAAATAGGCGCAGCGGGTCCGCTGGAGCAGGTTTCCCGCCGTCGTCGCCTTGTTGCGAAGCTGGCCCGAGGCGCCAGAGACCAGGGCGCGGACCAGCACCGGATACATCTCGCGCATCCGCGGATGGGCGGCGAGCTTGCTGTTGACCATGGCTCCGCCGACCCGCAGGCCGCCGTTCACCTCCTCGACGCCCGCGAAGGGCAACCGGCCGACATCGACCAGATGGGTCGGCCGTTCGATGTCGAGCTTCATCAGGTCCAGCAGGTTGGTGCCGCCGGCGAGGAACTTGGCGCCGGGATTCTCGGCCACCGCCTTGACCGCCGACAGGGCGTCGGCGGCGCGTTCGTAGGTGAAGGGCCTCATGCGGCGTCTCCCGCCACGCTGCGGATCGCGGCGACGATCTGGGGATAGGCCGAGCAGCGGCAGATGTTGCCGCTCATCCGCTCGCGGATCTCGGCCTCGGTCAGGTCGACCACCGCGGCGACGTCCTCCATCACCTGGCTTGGCCAGCCGTCGGCGGCCTCCTGCAGCATGCCGACAGCCGAGCAGATCTGGCCCGGCGTGCAGTAGCCGCATTGGAAGGCGTCGTTTTCCAGGAAGGCCTGCTGGACCGGGTGCAGGTTTTCAGCCGTGCCCAGTCCCTCGATAGTCGTGACCTGGTCGCCGTCGTGCATGGCCAACAGCGAAAGGCAGGAATTGATCCGCGCGCCGTTCACCAGCACCGTGCAGGCGCCGCACTGGCCGTGATCGCAGCCCTTCTTCGAACCAATCAGCCCGAGATGCTCGCGCAGGGCGTCCAACAATGTTGTGCGCGAATCGACGTCGAGCGTCCGCGCCTGTCCGTTAACCGTGATCGTCGTCTTCAAAATCTCGCCTCCCCAGGCGTGAGCGCTCACACACTTGTTGTTCAGTCAAAAGTGAAACGCGCGCTCAACTCGTCCGATCCGCTGTGTTGTAGCTTCCTAGCTATCTTCGCCGGGCGCCAGCGCCTTGATGGACAGCGCGTGGACCGGTCCGGCGAGTTCGTCGGAAAGCGCCTTGTAAATCAATCTCTGACGCGCCACTTTGGACGCTCCAGCGAAGGCTTGCGCTTCAATCAATACGTTGAAATGGCTTTCTCCCCCCGGTGTCGCGCCCGCGTGACCGGCATGCCGGTCAGAGTCGTCCTGGATCTCCAGGCGGGTGGGCGAGAACACCGCAGTGAGCTTGTCGTGGATGGTCTCAAATATGGCGCCCATCGGCTTCATGTTCAATTCTAGAAAAGCGAACTCAGGACCCTCATAATCAGGCCATGGCCGGTGCGTTTCAATACAAGCCTAAGTTCGTCGATATCCGGGTGCGTCCCCCCTCCTCCGATGAGGGGAAGCAATCCGACGACGTCTATGCGCTAAAGCCCGGGGAACGGGCCTGCGACAATCCGGGGTGCCGGACGGCGGCGACGGCGCGTGCGCCGAAATCCCGCGACATGCTGAATGAGCACTACTGGTTCTGCCAGCCGCACGCGGCGGAATATAACAAGCAGTGGAACTTCTTCGCCGGCATGAGCGAGGGCGAGGTGCGTCAGCGCCAGGCCCAGAGCGCGTCCGGCGATCGTCCGACCTGGCAATTCAAGGCCAGCAAGTTCTCGCGCGAAGCCGCGGCGGCGGCGCATGGCTTCGGCAAGGGCGAGGGTTATAGCGACCCGTTCAGCCTGTTCGGCGGCGGCCAACGTCCCAAGCCGAGCCCGGAAGCCCCCAACGTTCGGCGGATCGGCAAGATCGAACGCAACGCCCTGGCCGACCAGGACCTGGACGAGAACGCCGATGGTCCCGCCATCCGCGCCCGCTACCTGGAACTGGTGAAGCGCTGCCACCCCGACTCAAACGGTGGCGACCGCTCGGCCGAGAACAAGCTGCAGCGCGCGATCAAGGCCTACAAGTCTCTGAAGAAGGCGAAGATGGCCTAAGCGCCTACGCCCAGCGTTGGGGCGGGGCCTTGGCGTGAAGGTCCTCCAACCGCTGGCGTAGCTCGGCCATGAACGCCGCCCGGTCGCCCTGCCAATGTAGCGGCTCGCCGACCAGCACCGTGCAGTTCATCGGCACCGGCACGATGCCGCCCTTGGGCAGCACCCGGCCCGCGCCCTGCAGCCAGATCGGAATGACCGGCGCCTCAGGGACGTCGGCGGCCAGGCGGGCGACGCCGCTCTTCAGGTCCGACATCGCCTCGCCGTCCCCGCGCGTGCCCTCGGGGAAGATCAACACGATATCGCCGGCCTTCAGCGCCTCGCGGACCGGGGCCAGCACGTCGACGCCGGTGCCGGCCTTGTCGCGCGCCACCGGCACGATCCCGATGATCTTGTTGGAAAACCAGCTGATCAGCCCGCCGCGCAGGAAATAGTCCGCCGCCGCCGCCGGCCGCACCCGGTCCAGCCCGCGCGACGGATAGAGGGTCAGCATCAGGATGGTGTCGACATGGCTGGCATGGTTGGCGACCAGGATCGCGGGCCCCTTCAACGGCAACCGCTCGCGCCCGACGATGTCGGCGCCGGTGAAGATGCGAGCGATCGGACGGGCGATCAGCACCAGGACGAGACGGCGGAACCAGAGCATCAGAAGTGACCCAGGGCGAAGTAGGCCAGGATGTGGAAATAGAGCGGCGCGGTGAAGGTCAGGCTGTCGGCGCGATCCAGCAGCCCGCCGTGACCGGGAATGAGCGCGCTGGTGTCCTTGACGCCGATGTCACGCTTGATGGCGCTCATGGTCACGTCGCCGGCGAAGCCCGCCACTGGCAGGAAAATCGCCAAGACCGCCAGCCCGATCCCGCTGAGCGGCGTGAACACCGGTCCCATGAACCAGATCAGCAAGCCCGTGGTGAGCCAGCCGCCCAGGAAGCCTTCCCAGGTCTTGTTGGGGCTGACCTTGGGCACGATCTTGCGGCGCCCAAGCAGCTTGCCCCAGATGTACTGCGCCACGTCATTGGCCTCGGTCGCCACCAGCAGGAAGAATACCAGGCCCGCCGCCCCGGCCGGCAGCGTCTCGCTCGCCGGAGTCCGCATCAGGAAGGCGATGTAGCCGAGGTTGTAGACGCAAGTGACGATGGCCCAGTGGAAGGTCGCCGTGGTCGCCAGGAAGGCCCGCGTCTGGCCGATACAGGCCATCAGGAACGGGATGATCAGGAACACATAGGTCGGGATGAACACCCGATAGAGGCCGTAGTCGTCGATGACGATGAAGAGGTAGTTGATCAGCATGGCCACGAAGGCGGCCAGCACGATCAGGCGGTCCTCACGGCGCACAGGGGCCAGCGACAGGAATTCCCGCAGCGCGATGAACGAGATCACCAGGAACAGGGCGGTGACCGCCTGCCAGCCAATCAGCAAGGCTCCGGCCAACAGGGCGATCATCACCCACCAGGACGATATCCGCTGACGCAGGTTGGTGAAATCTCCCGCCGGCTTCAGCATCGGCAGCAGGGCGGTGACCGCGACCGCGAGGGTCAGGACCGCGAGCACGCCGCCCAAGCCCCACAGCAGGGCGGGTGATTGCCCCGCGAAAAAGGCTGTGATCGCATCCATGCCGACATGTCCCCGCTCGACCGCCACGGGCATGGTGAGCCGAACTCCCCCTCGCCGCGCGTCTTGACCCTAGCGTGTATGACAGCAAGGGTCCCATCCTTAGCAAGAGGGGCCGGATTTCCGGCGCAAGCATTTGAGCTCGAGCCTTCGGACTTTCGCCGGATCGAGCGTGGCCCATATCGGCTTCGCCTTCCTGGCCATGGGCGGTTGGGCTCTGTTCGCCAACAGTGGGCATGGCTTGGCCGCCGCCTGGTTGCCGGCCCTGTCGCAGGGCGTGCTCTCAGGCCTGATCACCCTCGTGCTCAAGAGGGCGCTGGAAGCGATGAGCGGCCGGTTTCCTGGCGTGCTCAACTACGCGCTGCCGCCGACGATCACCGCGGGAGCGGTGCTGCTCCTGCTGGTCAGCGTCCACAAGCTGATCGGCACGCCCGAGATCTTGCGCACCATCGCCGTGCCGTGGTCGGTGTCGACTCTCTACGCCATCATCTATTCCGCCACGCTCGCGCGCGGCCAAGCCAAGGCCGCCCGATGACCGATCTCACCCCGGAAAACCGCCGGCCGCTGAAGACGCGCGGCGCCTCCTGGGCCCAGGGCCTGGCCTCTGGCCTCGCCCGCGCCGGCCTGAGCCCTGACGCCATTTCCGCCGGCAGCGTTATGTTCGCCATCCTCGGCTGCGCGCTGTTCGTGATGGCGGGTAGCGCCGTCGGCCTGGCGCGCGGCGGCCTGCTGATCGGGGCTGGCGTGTGCATCCAGCTGCGACTGGTCTGCAACCTGCTCGACGGCATGGTCGCGGTAGAACACGGCAAGGGCGGCCCGGCCGGCCCGATCTGGAACGAGCTGCCCGACCGCATCGCCGACGCGCTGTTCCTGGTCGGCGCCGGATATTGCGCCGCCGCGTCGGGCCTGGCTCTGGGCGTCCCGCTCGGCTGGGCGGCCGCGGTGCTGGCGGTGATGACCGCCTATGTCCGCGAACTGGGCCGGGGCCTGGGCTTCCCAGCCGATTTTTCCGGCCCGATGGCCAAGCCGCACCGAATGGCGGCGCTGACCGCCACCTGCGCGGTGGCCGCCTTCGAGCCGCTCTGGGGCTGGCATGGCCAGGCCCTGATCGTTGGTCTAGCGATCATTGTGCTGGGCACGATCTGGACGGCGGCGCGCCGGACCCGGACCCTGGCGGCCCGGCTCGCGGCAGGCGTCGTCTAGACTGGGGCGTCCCCCGCCACGGTCGTCCGGTGCATGACGCGAAGGTGGCCGTCATAGCCGCCCTCGGCCAGGTGAACGGTGCAGCGGTTGTCCCACATCAGCAGCATCCCGGCCCGCCACTTGTGGCGATAGATGAACTCTTCCTGGGTCATGTGGGCGAACAGGAAGCCGAGGATCGCGTGACTTTCCTTCAGGGACATACCCTCGATCCCCACCGTATAGGTCGGGCTGACGAACAGCGCCTTGCGGCCGGTGACGGGATGGGTGCGCACCAAGGGGTGGCTCAGCGTCTTGTCGGCTTCCGAGGAGACGATGATCTCCATGGTGCGCTTCTCGGTCTCGCGGGCGAAGACGCCCTGGGTTCCATAGGCGCGCGTCGCTGAGTGGATCGCCCTGAGCGGCGCGAGCACCGCCTTCATGGCGTCCGACAGCGCGTCATAGGCCCGCGAGCAGTCGGCGAAGAGCGTGTCGCCGCCGACCGGGGGCGTCACTTCCGAGCGCAGCAAGGTCGCGGCCGGCGGCTCCTTCTGGAAGCTCCAGTCCGAGTGCCAGCCTGCGCCGAAATTGGTCGCCTTCTCGTCTGGCTCGCGGCGCAGCTCCAGCACATTGGGGCGCCCAGGCATCGGTGCGATGAACGGATCGACGCCGAACGCCCCGATCTGCTGGGTGAAGGCTTCCAGCGCGTCCAGCGACAGGGGTTGGTTCGGGAACGCCACCACCGAATGCGAAGCCCAGGCGGCCTTCACCTCGGCCAGGATTTCCGGGCTCAGCGGCTTGGAGAGGTCGAGGCCGGCGACCTCGGCGCCAAAGCCGGTCGCTTGGGGCGTGACGGAGATGCTGCGCGCGCCGACGAGAGCCTGGTCCATATGGTTCCTCCGTGGGTCGAGCCAGCCTATTCACCGCTCGATCTTTGAGACGACCTTAACGCCCTGCGCTTGATCCGGCGCGCCGAACATTTGACTTCGCGCGCCACAAGACTTGGCTCGGTGTGACGCCTGGTCTCTATTCACAGGATGCGCGAAACCTCGACGATCATGGCGGGCTGGGTCAACGCCGCCCTCGACGGCCTGGTCGCGCAAGGCCTGGACCGCCAGGCCCTGACCCATGACCTGCGGGGCTTCGACGGTGGATCCGCGGCGCGAGATTCCCGCGTCGATGTCGCCTCGGTGCGCCGGCTATGGCGCCGGGCGGCGTCGCTCAGCACCGATCCCCTGCTCGGCTTCAGGGTCGGAGCCGGCCTGCCAATCCAGGCCAGCAACGTCATCACGATCCTGATGGCCCATAGCGCCACCGTGGGGGCCGGCCTCGACATGCTGCTGCGTTATCAGCAGCTGGTCAGCAACAGCGGCGGCTATCGGGCGACACGTGAAGGCGAAACGCTTCGCCTGACCTATGTACCGACGCGCGATCCCGTTGAAGTCCATCGGCTACAGGTCGAGTCCGTGCTCGCGACCCTGAGCGCAAGCCGCCCGGCGGCGAGCGGGACCGGCGTGCGCCCGGAGCGCGTGATCCTGATGAACGGCGCGCCTGCCCCGCGCGAGACCTATGAAGCCTTCCTCAAGCTACCGGTCGGTTTCGGAACCAACGCCGGGCTGGTGTTCGCCCTCGCCGACCTTGAGCATCCGGTGCCCGGCGCCGATCCCCGGCTGCTGGAACTGAACGCCGCCTATGCCGAGGGCCTGCTGCGCGACCAGAACCGCAGCGAGACCCTCTGTACGCAGGTCCAGGCGGTGATCCACCGCACGGGGTTTCGCACCGCCAGCGCGCCAGCCGCGGCGGCCGAGCTTGGCCTGTCCGTTCGCAGCCTGCAGCGGCGCCTGAACGAAGCGGGAGTCAGCTTCTCGGTTCTGCGTGACGAGGCCCGAATGCGCGAGGCCATGATCCTGCTCACCGAATCTCGCCTGTCGCTGGCGGAACTGGCGCTGCGCCTGGGCTATTCGGAGGAAAGCGCCTTTTCCCGCGCGGTTAAGGCATGGTGGGGCGCAGGTCCCAGGGAACTGCGGCGCGGCTCGGAAACCGCCTGACGTCGCGGCGCCCTCGCAACAGCCCCGCCAAGCATGCAAACTGGCGTTTGCATTGCGTCCGTAACCCTGTAATCGAAGCCCGCCATGACTTCTTTCGCCAATACCCAAGACGACAAGCTGATCGCTCTGGTTCCGGACAAGAAGGTGTCGGTCCGCGACACGTTCGGAGTCGATGTGGACATGACCGTGCCCGCCTTCAGCGAGCGCGACGCCCACGTGCCGGACATCGATCTCGCCTATAAGTTCGACCCGGAAACCACCCGGGCGATCTGCGCAGGCTTCGCGTTCGACCGCCGCGTGATGGTCCAAGGCTATCACGGCACGGGCAAGTCGACCCACATCGAGCAGATCGCCGCGCGCCTGAACTGGCCGCTGATCCGCGTGAACCTCGACAGCCATGTCAGCCGGATCGATCTGGTCGGCAAGGACGCCATCGTCCTGAAGGACGGCAAGCAGGTCACCGAGTTCCGCGAAGGCAT
>NZ_JAURWM010000391.1 GCF_030654915.1 Phenylobacterium sp.
GAAGAGAACCCCGCCCTCGGCTGGCGCGCCATCCGCATGGGCCTGGATCGCCCGGCCCTGCTGCGCCTGCAACTGCGCGCCTTGATCGCCGCGGCTCGCGGACGCGCCTTGCGCATCATGTTCCCGCTGGTGGCCAGCGTGGACGAGTTCCGCGCCGCCCGCGCCCTGGTAGACCACGAAGTCGCCTGGGCCCAGCGCCGCGGCCGCCCCGCGCCTTCGCGCCTGGATGTCGGCGCGATGATCGAGGCCCCGTCGCTGATCTGGCACCTGGACGCCCTGCTGCCGATGACCGATTTCGTCAGCGTCGGCACCAATGACCTGATGCAGTATCTGTTCGCCGCCGATCGCGGGAACCCGCGGGTGGCCGACCGCTATGACTTCCTCTCGCCGCCCGCCCTGCGGGCGCTGGAGACCATCCAGAAGGCTTGTGAAGAGACCGGCACCCCGGTGTCGGTCTGCGGAGAGATGGCCGGCCGGCCGCTCGAAGCCTTCGTCCTGGTGGCGCTCGGCTTCGACCGCCTGTCCATGCCGCCAGCCGGCATCGGGCCGGTCAAGCAGATGGTGCTGTCCTGCGACCGCGAAGCGGCCCGCCGAGGGGTCCAAACCCTGATCCGAGGCTCGGCCGGAACTATTCGCAACGAGATCGAGACGCTCGCGCGGAAATTGTATTTGGCCATCTAGAATTCGCAACGCGAAAGCCGGCGAACAACGCTCCGCGTCTGAATAGCGCATTGAATTCCGACGCCTAGAGTGATACCCACAACACAATATTAGAATCTAGACAGTAACGTCGTCGGCGCGTCATTTCGCCTTAAAATCGTAACTCTAGCAAGGGGCGCTAGGTAGCCATGCCGCTCGATACTGGCGGGGTTACAGGTCTGCATTTACAGATGGACGGTGATCGCGAAGCGAACCGTCACGACTCCTTGACGCCTACCCTCGATGCCGGCCTCGATGTTGGCGCGGCTCTGAAAGCAGTCCGCGAGTTCCACGGTCTCAACCTGCAAGATCTCGCCGACTCCACGCGAATCCGTCGCAGCTACCTGGCGGCCATCGAAGACATGCGGCTGGATGAGCTGCCGTCGCGGCCGTTCACCGTCGGCTATGTACGCGCCTACGCCAACGCCCTGGGCCTGGACGGCGAAGCCGCGGTTGACCGCTTCCGCCGGGAAGAACCCCTCACCGACAACGCCCTTCGCGCGCCGATCGGGGTAAGCGAAACCAAGGACCCCCGCCTGACCCTGATCGTCGGGGCCGGCCTGCTGGTGCTCGTCGCCATCATCCTGTGGAACGTGGCCCAACGGGCGATGAGCCAAGACGCCCCGCCGCCTCATCGAGCGCCGGAATCGGCCATGGCCGGCGCCAAGCTGGGCGCCCCCGCCGGTCCCGTGTCGCTCGGCGCGCCGCTGCCCGCGCCGGTCGAGTCGACGACGCCCGACGCCTACGAGACGCCGGGCCTGGCCGCGGCGACCGCGGCTGACGGCTCTTCAGACTCGGTGATCGCCGCGCGCAAAGCCGCCGCCGCCAATCCGGTCGTCGCAGAACCGGCCGTGCCGGTCCGCCCGCTGCCGCCGACCTTCATTCCCAAGGGCACGGTCTATGGCGCCCAGCCCGGGGCGTCGGCGGTGACGGTCCAGGCTCTGAAGGGCGGCTCTCTGATCGTGCGCGGCGCCGGCGGCGTAGTTTATTTTGCTCGGCAACTGGCGGCGGGCGAAGCCTATCGCGTGCCGAACCTGGGCGGCCTGACCATCGACACCACCGACGCGCACGCCTTCCAGGTGTTCGTGGACGGCCAGTCCAAGGGCCTCCTGCCCTCGCCCACCGTCTCGCCGTCGAAGCTGACGGGCGGTTAGGCCTCCTTACCGATCACGACGAGCGCTTCGGCGCCGATACTCCCCGCTAGGGGTGAGATCGGTCGATTGTCTTGCCCGGCCCTGGCGGCGAAGCTGGGGCCGAGTGTGTTTTGAGAGAGTAGAGTCATGAGTACAGGCGAAGACGCGATCGATCGGGAACTGGCCAATACGGCGCAATTGGCTTCCCCTTCCTACCGCCTGGCGGCGTTGGACGAGGACTTCCTGCTCGGCGACTCGATGCGCGGCGTGCGCTTCCTGCTGGAGTTCGCCAAGGCCGACGAGGCGCTGCGGGCCTGGGGCGTGCGCTCGACTATCGTGGTGTTCGGCAGCGCCCGGGTGGGTGAAACCGGCGACGGCAATCATCCCGGCTGGTACGCCGCGGCCCGGGAATTCGGGCGCATCGCCTCGGAACGCGGCGGGGCGATCCTGTCCAACGGCAAGCCGCGCGACAACGTCATCGCCACCGGCGGCGGTCCGGGCATCATGGAAGCCGCCAACCGGGGAGCCTCGGATGTCGGCGCCCCCTCCATCGGCTTCAACATCACCCTGCCGCACGAGCAATTTCCCAACCCCTATTCGACGCCCGAGCTGACCTTCCGCTTCCACTATTTCGGGATGCGGAAGATGCACCTAGCGATGCGCGCCAACGCCCTGGTGGTGTTCCCCGGCGGGTTCGGCACGCTCGACGAGCTGTTTGAGATCCTCACCCTTCGCCAGACCGGAAAATCACCGGCCATCCCGGTGGTGCTGTTCGATGAGGCCTATTGGCGCTCGGTGATCAATTTCGACGCCATGGTCGCCGAGGGCATGGTCGCGGCCGAGGACCTGAACCTCTTCAAGTTCGCCGAGAATGCGGAGGGCGTCTGGCAGTGCCTGCTGGATGGCGGCCTTGAGCCTGGCAAGGACATTGGCTGACCTGCACGGCGGCCTCGCATTTTGCCGCGCGAGGCCCTATTTTCCCAGGCCATGACCGTCCAAGACCACACCCACGTCCGTCCCTGGCGCGCCATCGACCGGCGCGTCTCGCGTAAGATCCGCGTCGGTAACGTTGAGGTCGGCGGCGACGCCCCGATCACCGTGCAGTCGATGACCAATACGCTGACGGCCGACGCCGCCGCGACCCTCGAGCAGATCCGTCAGCTTGACGAGGCCGGCGCCGATATCGTGCGGGTCTCTTGCCCCGATGAAGCCTCGACCGCGGCGTTCAAGACCATCGCCAAGGAGTCCAGGCTCCCGCTCGTGGCGGACATCCACTTCCACTACAAGCGCGGCATCGAGGCGGCCAAGGCCGGCGCGGCATGTCTGCGGATCAATCCGGGCAATATCGGCCGGCCCGACCGGGTGCGCGACGTGATCCAGGCGGCCCGCGACTATGGCTGCTCGATGCGGATCGGCGTCAACGCCGGCAGCCTTGAGCCCCATCTGCTGGAAAAGTACGGGGAGCCGTGCCCGGCCGCCATGGTCGAGAGCGCGCTCGATCACGCCCGCATCCTGCAGGACAACGACTTCCACGAGTTCAAGATCAGCGTGAAGGCCTCCGACGTCTTCATGACCGTCGCCGCTTACCAGCAACTGGCCGAGGCGATCGACTGCCCGCTGCATGTCGGCGTCACCGAGGCCGGCGCGCTGCGCAACGGCACCGTGAAGTCCGCCATCGGCATGGGCTCGCTGTTGTGGGCCGGCATCGGCGACACCATCCGGGTCAGCCTGGCGGCCGATCCGGTCGAGGAGATCAAGGTCGGCTTCGACATCCTGAAGTCGCTGGGCCTGCGCCATCGCGGCGTGAACATCATCGCCTGTCCGTCCTGCGCGCGGCAGGGCTTCAACGTCATCCAGACGGTGGAGATCCTGGAGCAGCGGCTAGCGCACATCTCCCAGCCGATGAGCTTGTCGATCATCGGCTGCGTGGTGAACGGCCCCGGCGAGGCCCTGATGACCGACGTCGGCTTCACCGGCGGCGGCAAGGGCGCGGGCATGATTTATCTGGCCGGCAAGCCCGACCACAAGATGGACAATGGCCAGATGGTCGACCACATCGTCGAACTGGTGGAGGCCAAGGCCGCCGAACTCGCCAAGGTCCAGGACGAGGCCCTTCAGGCCGCCGAATAATTCGCGCGTCGCGCGAATTCAGTTTCATCAACTGTTACGTTTAAGCGCGCTAACTAGGCCTCGATTGCATTTCCGAGGTGCTTGTCGTGACCACCGTAACCCCCGCACCGGCGGACAATCGCCGGGCCATCGTGCGTATTGTCGGCCATGAAATGGTGCGTATCGCGACCGCCATGGCGCCGGCGCACAATGATGACATCATTGAGTATTTCGTCTTCACCGCGATCTGGGTGCTGAATAGCCAGCACATCATCGGCGACGAACGCTACGCGCCGTTGAGAAGCATTCCGCCGGACGCCCAACGTCGGCCAATTTCCATGGAGGAGCTTCGCCGCACGGCGCCGATGCCCGACCACATCCTGACCGCCTATGTCGAGAAGATGGTCGCCAACGGCATTGTGGAACGCAAACCCGCCGGCTTGGTCGTGCCGTCGGCTGTCTTCACCCAGCCAGGCATGGTGGACGGGGCCAACGACCTCTACAGCCGGATGGTGGGCATGGTGACCGCGATGCGGAACGCCGGTTTCAGCTTCGGCGACGCCTGAACCACCGACGCGCCAGGAGCAGTTGTGAGTCTTTTGTCCAGCCAAGCCGCCGACAATCGTCGCGCCGTGCTGCGTGTCACCACGCTGGAAATCCTGAAGGCGCTGCGGTCCTTGGCCCAGTTGCACGAGGGCGACATGTTCGCCCTGCTGGTCTTCACCAGCATCTGGAGCGCGAACGGTGAGCATCTGGTCGGCGACGAGCGCTACACCAGCCTGCGAACCATCGGTCCCGACAGCACCAGCAAGCCGATCACCTATGACCAGCTGCAGCGATCGTTGGGCGCACCGCGCGACATCCTCGACCGCTATCTGGCGATGTTCATCGAGATCGGCCTCGTCGAACAGGTTCCGTGCGGACTGGTCGTGCCAGGCGCGGTCTTCACCTCGAGTGAGATGATGGACGGCGCCAACGAGGTCTATGATCGGGTCGTCAGCCTGGTCGGCGCCCTGCGGGACGTGGGTTTCCCCCTGAGCGAAGAAGCTCCCCAGACTTAAGCCGCGCGCCGGTGCGATTTCGAATTCGCACATTGTCAAAGATGACTCCCCCGTCACCTCTTGCGTCGCGTTCGCAGCCTTGGTTAGGTGCGCATCCAAAACCAGGGAGAAACATCATGTCCGCAGACGGCAACTGGAAGATCACGATTCAATCGCCGATGGGCGCTCAAGAGGTTGAAGCCTCGATCACCACGAGCGGCGACACCTTCACCGGCAAGACGTCCGGCCGGATGGGCGATCAAACCATCGAGGGCAAGGTCGCCGGCGACACCCTGACCTGGTCGAGCTCGATCAGCCAGCCGATGCCGATGACCCTGGAGTTCACCGCCACCGTGGCCGGCGACGCCATGACCGGCAACGTGAAGCTGGGCGCCTTCGGCAACGCCCCGCTCTCGGGCGTCCGCGCCTAAGACCTTTCCGCGCAAGCGGGACTTGAAGGGCCCTCTCCTGCTGGAGGGGGCCCTTTTCGTTGGGCGTTTGGCAATGGCGCTCCGGAACGCTAGAGAAGCGTCCCCACATTCACCCGTGACTGGATACCCGCTTGCGTCTCCCCCAGGCCAGATTGGATCAGGTCCTCGACCGCTTCCGCGAGATCGAGGCGCGCATGAGCGCGGCCACCGAAGGCGCCGAGATCGTGCGCCTGTCCAAGGAGCATGCCGAGCTGAAACCGGTGGCCGACGCCGTGATGGCCGTCGCCAAGGCCCGTGAAGAGCTGCCTGAACTCGAAGAGATGGCCAAGGCCGGCGATCCGGAGATGGCGTCCCTGGCCCAGGACGAGCTCCAGACCCTCAATGACCGGCTGCCTGAGCTGGAGCGCGAAGTCGCCCTGTTGCTCGCCCCCAAGGACCGCGACGAGAACGCCTCGGCGATCCTGGAAGTGCGCGCCGGCACCGGCGGCGACGAGGCGGCGCTGTTCGCTGGCGACCTGTTCCGCATGTACCAGCGCTACGCTCAGACCCGTGGCTGGCGCGTCGAGATCGACTCGATCTCCGAGGGCGAGGTCGGCGGATACAAGGAAATCATCGCCTCGATCACTGGCGACGGCGTGTTCGGTCGGCTGAAGTTCGAAAGCGGCGTCCACCGGGTGCAGCGCGTGCCCGACACCGAGGCCGGCGGCCGCATCCACACCTCGGCCGCCACCGTCGCGGTGCTACCCGAGGTCGAGAACGTCGAGATCGAGATCCGCGACGCCGATCTGCGGATCGACACCTATCGCTCGTCCGGCGCCGGCGGCCAGCACGTCAACAAGACCGACTCCGCCGTCCGCATCACCCACCTTCCCACCGGGATCGTGGTGACCTCGTCGGAAAAGTCACAGCACCAGAACCGCGCCCGAGCCCTGAAGGTGCTGCAGGCCAGACTCTATGATCAACAGCGCGAAGCGCTCGACACCGCCCGCGCCGACGCCCGCAAGAGCCAGGTCGGCTCCGGCGACCGCTCCGAGCGCATCCGCACCTACAATTTCCCGCAAGGCCGGGTCACCGACCACCGCATCAACCTGACACTCTACAACCTAGCCAAGGTGATCGAGGGCGAGGCGCTGGACGACGTGATCAACCCGCTGATCGCCGAGGATCAGGCCGCCCGCCTGGCGGCCCTGGAAGACGAGTTCAACTAACGGCGGGCCGCGTCGGAGCCCCCCATCGTCATCACCGACACAAGCAGTCGGCCATGACGAATTTGATGGGTCCTAACGCTTCAGGATCCCGCGCACGCGCTGGACCTGACGACGGCCGTCGTCCATCGCCTGGTCCCTGAGTTTGCCGAAATTCACATGGAAGGCGCGGCCGACATTGTCGGCCATGACCGCCCCGCGCGCGCCCAGCGGCTGCTCCGGGCCAGTGGTGGAATCGCGCGCGGTCTGGTGTTCGATCTCGGCGTTCAGTTCCGCGCCCAGCAGGACGACCATCACCGAGAACCAGATCCACATCATGAAACCGATCACCGCCCCCAGCGCGCCATAGGTGACGTCGAAGTGGGCGATATTGTTGATATACCAAGAAAAAACCAGCGACCCGCCTAGCCACAGGCACGCCGCGAAAGCTCCGCCAATGGTGACCCATCGCCAGCGCGGCGAGGCCCGACAGGGCGCGAACCGGTAGATGAACGAGAAGGCGGCCGCCGCCATGGCCACCAGGATCATCCACCGTAACGGGACCCAAATGACGGCGAGTTCGTAGAGCCCGACACGAGCGAGCGCCACCGGCGCGGCGACCAGGATCGCGGTCATCACCACCAGGAAAACCAGGGCCGCGAAAGTGAAGCCGTAGGACAGGGCGGTGCGCTTGATGAAGGTACGCTTCTCACGCTCGCCATAGGCGATGTTCAGACCGTCGAAGAGCGCCTTCATGCCGGCGTTCGCCGTCCATAGCGACAACAACAGGCTGACTAGAAAGGCCACCGACAAGGACGCCTGCGGGCGGCTGGCCAGCAACAGCATCTGGTCGCCGATGATGTTCACGACCTCGCTCGGGATGACCTTCGACATCTCGTACAACTGGGCGTGCATGGCCTCGAAGTCGGCGAAGATGCCGTAGAGCGAGACGAACACCCCGATGGCCGGAAACAGGGCCAGCAGACTGTAGAAGGTGACGCCGCCCGCCACGGCCGGCAGGCGATCACGTTCGATCTCCTTGAACGTGCGCCACAGGATGTCTCGCCAGCCGCGCAGAGGTATGTGGTAGGGCGACCCGGCCAGCCGCCCCCGCCCCGGCTCAGCGGCTTCGAAGACCTCCGGCGTGGCCTGAGGCTCAAGATCGAGATCGGACCGCGGCGCGGCGCGCAGGCTGCGCCGCCAAAGGGTGGTGACCACGGCCAGTCCGACCCACGGCGCGGCCCGGCTAAGCAGCGAGGTGACCGACTGTACCGAAACTGATGGCCGCTTCACACTTCGGACCCCACGCCAGAGCTGCAAGAACACTCAAGACAGACGCGCGTTCCGAGCGCGATCCAATAGCGCCGCCCGCCAAGACGCAAGGGCTCGCCGCACGCCCGGCCAAATCATATGCTGCTTGTCCCCCCGCCAGACTTGCAGGTACCAGGGCCTATGACCGGTCACATAGCAGCGCTCTATCGTCATCCCGTGAAGGGCTTCACCCCCGAGCGATTGAGCCACGCCGAACTGACGGCCGGCGGCCCCTTCCCATGCGACCGGCTGTACGCGGTGGAAAACGGCCCCTCCGGCTTCGACCCCGGTGCGCCCGGCTTCATTCCCAAGCAGAAGTTCACGGTGCTGGCCGCCATCCCCGAAGTCGCCAAGGCCCGCACCACCTATGACGAGGCCAGCGCGACCCTGACCGCCACCGCGCCGGGTCAGCACGACTTTTCAGGCATGCTCTCGCAGGACGACGGCCGCGCGGCCTTCGCCAGCTGGCTCACCACCTTGCTCGGCGAGGAAGCGACCGGGCCACTGCAAGTCATCTCCGCCGATGGCCACCGGTTCATGGACCACCCGCTGGGTCACGTCTCAATCATCAACCTGGCCAGCATCCGCGACCTGGAGGCCAAGATGGGCCGGCCGGTCGATCCCCTGCGCTTTCGGGGCAACGTCCTGGTCGAGGGCTGGCCCGCCTGGGTCGAGAACGAGTGGGCCGGGCGCGAGCTGATGGTCGGCTTCGCCCGCGCCAAGGTGTACAAGCCCATCGTCCGCTGCGCGGCCACCCACGTCGATCCGGTCACGGCCGAGCGCGACATGGACGTCGTCAAGGCGCTGTTCGACAACTACGGCCACATGAACCTGGGCATCTATGTCCACGTCACCGATTCGGGGCCGATCGCCGTGGGCGACGCCTGCACCGAGCCGACGATGGAGCCTGCGCAATGAGCCTGAACCTGTTGCAAGCCTGGCAATCGGCCAAGGCGCGGCTCGACGCCGCGGGGCTGGAAGGGCCGGTGATCGACGCCCGCCTATTGGTCGAGGCCGCCGCGGAGGCGACCCGCGCCGACATCGTCACCGATCCCTATCGCGCCCTGACCCCCGAGCAGGAGCAGCGCCTGGCCGATTATCTGGGCCGCCGCGAACGCCGCGAGCCGGTCAGCCATATCCTCGGCCGCAAGGGCTTCTGGAAGATCATGCTGTCGGTGACGCCCGACGTGCTGACACCGCGCCCCGACACCGAGGTGATCGTGGACTACGTCCTGAAGAAATTCCCCGGGGAAACCACCGCCTTCCAGATCCTCGACCTTGGCGTCGGCTCCGGCGCCATCGTCCTGTCGATCCTGGCCGAACGGCCCAGGGCCAAGGGGTTGGCCACCGACATTTCCGACGAAGCCCTGGCCGTGGCGCGCGAGAACGCCGCCAATCTGGGCCTAGCCTCGCAGATCGCCTTCATGCGCGGCAATTGGACCGAGGGCTTGGCCGACGCCAGCTTCGACGTCGTCGTCTCCAATCCGCCCTATATCGCCAGCGAGGTCATCGAGACCCTGCAGCCGGAGGTAAAGGACCACGAGCCACGGTTGGCCCTGGACGGCGGGGCGGACGGCCTGGACGCCTATCGCCACCTGGCTCCGGAGATCCTGCGCGTCCTGAAGCCTGGCGGCCTATTCGCCGTGGAGATCGGCTACGACCAGAAGGACGCGGTCGAGGCGCTGTTCAATGACGCAGGCGCCGGCGACGTCTGGACCATCAAGGACTTGTCGACCAATGACCGCGTTGTGGTCGGCGTGAAAAACCCCTTGGAAACCGGCTCCTGAATCGCTAAGTCTCTGTCCTGTCTCCACCCAATTCGCCGGTGCTAGAGGTTTAGGCCGACCTGTAAATCAGGACGGACAGCCGGCTCGGCAGGCGCGCAGGCCTAGCGTGTCTCGTGCCTCAAGGTCCGGGCGGACGACGGGGAACACTTACGTCTTCAACATGGACTGACGGGCGATTTGCCCGACCAAGGCGAGAGGATAGACCGCGCGCTTATCGGCGAGACCGAAGCGGCGGCGGACACAAAGAATGAGAGATTTCAAGGGTATGAAGCGCCAGCGCGGCCGCAATCGTGGCGGCGGCGGTGGCGGCAAGCCGCAGCAGCAAAACGCGAACCGGTCGTTCGATTCGAACGGTCCCGACGGCGTTAAGGTGCGCGGCAACGCCCAGCACGTTTTCGAAAAGTATCAGCAGCTCGCCCGCGACGCGTCGTCGGCTGGCGACCGGGTGCTCGCCGAGGGCTACCTGCAGCACGCCGAGCACTATTTCCGCGTCGTGCGCGCCATGCAGCCGACCAAACCCGCCGCCGAGATTATCGGCCGCGAGAACCTCAGCGGCTTCGAGATCGACTTCGAGGACGAGAGCGGCGCCCAGGCGGCGGCCGTGGCTGAAGCCGAGGCGTCGGGCGAGCCCTACTCCGAAAACAACGAAAATGAGGGCCAGCAGCAACAGCAGCAGCCCCGCGCTGAGCGTTGGCGCGACGATCGTCCCCGCGACGACCGCCCGCGTGACGACCGTCAAGGTGGCGGCCAACGCGACGACCGCCCCCGCAACGATCGCAATGATCGCTTCGAAGGCCGCGGCCGCGACCGCTGGCGTGATGACCGCCCGCGCGACGGCCAACAGAACCAGCAAAACCAAGGTCAACGCGACGCGCGCGACGACCGCCCCCGCGACGACAGACCTCGCGATGAGCGGCCGCGTGATGATCGTCCGCGCGACGAGCGTCCCCGTGACGACCGCCCGCGTGACGACAGGCCTCGCGACGAGCGCCCCCGCGATGATCGTCCTCGCGAGGACCGTCCCCGTGAAGAGCGCCAGCGCGATGATCGCCCGAGGGCCGAGCGCGAGGATCGCCCGCGCGGCGAACGCTACGAAAACCGCCGCGACCGCGAAGAGCGCCCTGAGCGCGACCCGCTGGCCGTGGTCGAACCGAAGGCCTCGCCGCTGGTTCCCAGCGAAGAGCGCGCCTCCCCGGTTCTGCGCGACGAAGATGGCGGCGAAAGCCATGCGCCAGCCTTCCTGAAGGCTCCGCGCGCGCCTCGGGCCCCCAAGGCCGAGGCTGCTCCCGCTGTCGAGGGTGAAGAAAAGCCCAAGGCTCGTCGTCGCCGCGCTCCGCGCAGCTTCGAGGGCGGCGAAGGCAGCCCGCCGAGTGAGACCGAGGAAGCCTAGAGCTTCAGTTCAAGGGCCGTCCATCGGCACCCGGACGACATTCAATCCCTCCCCGCCCCGGGGAGGGATTTTTTGTGTCTGGCGCGCTTGCCGTCACCTCGATTGACGATTGAGGGCTGGCACGGATTCAAGTCAGGGTTTCTGCCGATTGATGCGACCTCCCATCGGTTCTGTGATGAGGCTCCAAGCATCAACCAAAGAGTTCTCAGATGTCCCTGCTAGTAAACGTCGACAATTTCGCGCGCGCCGAAACCGACAACTATTTTGCCAGCTTCGCGAAGAACGGCGCGCTCGGTAAGTTCGTGCATGTCAGAGAACCAGCGTCGATCGATAAGCAGGACATCGTCAGGCTCAATCGCGACACGCTTTACAGTCAGGCGCTCTTTGACCTCGACGCCGGCGACGTGACGATCACGCTGCCCGACGCCGGTGTCCGCTACATGGCCCTGCAAATCATCGATGAAGACCACTACACCCATAGCGTCGAGCACGCGCCGGCCCAGTGCGTCCTGACCAAGGCTGACATCGGCGCCCGGTACGTCGCCGCGCTCGTTCGAACGCTGGTGGACCCTGCCGACGAGGCTGACCTCCGAAAAGTGCATCGGCTGCAGGACGCTGTCACCGTCACCCAGGCAGGCATCGGCGCTGTTGACCTGCCGGCCTGGGATCAAGCAAGCCTGACACGGTCTAGGGACGCCTTGAAGGTCCTCGCCTCGGGTCTATCGAGCTTTGAGCACGCTTTCGGGTCCCGCGAAGAGGTCGACCCCATTCGCCGCCTCATTGGCGCGGCTGCGGGCTGGGGCGGCAACCCGGACTCCGAGGCAATGTACATCGGCGACACGCCCGAACGGAACGACGGCGAGACAGTCTATCGGCTGACGGTCCAGGACGTGCCGGTCGACGGCTTCTGGTCGGTTAGCGTCTACAACGCCGCCGGCTACTTTGAGCCGAACAGCCGCAACGCCTATACGATCAACAGCATCACGGCCAAGAAGAGCGCTGACGGCTCCATCACGGTCCAGTTCGGCGGATGCGACGATCAAATTCCGAACTGCGTGCCGACCTCGCCTGGCTGGAACTATCTCGTGCGGCTCTATCGCCCGCGCGCCGAAGTGCGGGAGCACCGGTGGACCTTCCCGAAGGCCGAGCCCGTGACCGGCTGATCATTCTCAGAACTTGTACCCAGCCCCGATCCGGAAGTTGCGGCCGGGCAAGGGCGCGAGGTCCTTGAGGAACGAGACGTGTTCGCGCGCCTCGGCGTCGTTGATGTTCCGCGCTTCGGCGAACAGCTTCAGGTTCTTGTCGTCGAACGGCGTGGCGCTCAGCGAGGCGTTCAGCATCATGTAGCTGTCGGTTGGCAGCTCGAACTCGGCGACACGGTCCTGCTCGGCCACGCGGCGTAGCTCCAGCTTGCCGGTCCACCAGCCGCCATCGAACACCGCGCGCCCCGTGACCGACCACGGCGGGATGCGGGCCGGCACGCCCAGATCGGTCTCGCCGCGCACATAGTCAGCCGCGCCTTCCAGAGAGAAGCTGCGATCGCCGTCCTGCCACAGGCGGTAGGAGACTTCGGCCTCCGCGCCGTAGAACTCGGCGTCGGTCTGCAGATAGTCGTAGACCGCGAAGCCGCTGGCCGGATCTTCCGTGCCGGTGGCCCGTAAATCGATGAAGCCGTCATACTTCACGGCGAAGGCATGAAGGTCGGCCTCCCAGGGACCGGCGCCATAGTGAACGGTGGCGTCGAGCGAGTAGGACACCTCGGAGTCGAGGTCCGGATCGCCGACCTCAAAGCCGCGCGTAGCTGCGTGCGCGCCATTGGCGAACAGTTCGGCCTCCGTCGGCGCGCGGCTGGTGCGCGAACCGCTCAGACCCAGGAACCAGCCCTCGGCCGGGCGCAGGAAAGCGCCGATGCTGGCCGAGACATTGGTGAAATCGCGCGACATGTCCGGCGTCTTCAGTTCGCGATGGTCGAGCCGCAACCCGCCCTCGACGCCCCAGGTGTCGCGGTCGAGGCGCTGCAGGGTGAAGACACCGTATTCCTTGGTTTCAGTGGAAGGCACATAGGCCTCGTCGCCCACCGCATCGAGGTTCCGCGACAGGGCCTGGAAGCCGACCGCGCCTTGCCAGCCGTCGCGCTCGACCTGCACCAGTTCGGCGCGGGCCTCCCAACCATCCGATAGGAAGCGGGTGCCGACGACGCCATTTTCGACCTCGGCGTGCTCGTAGTCGGCATAGCCCGCCGAGACCTTCAACTGGTTGAAGACGCCCAGATCAAGGTCGAGGCCGCCGCGCAGGTCATAGCGGGTCTGCTTTAGGTCGATGACCACCCCGCCCTCTTCTTCCTCGTGGTCGTCGTCATGATCGTGGTCATGATCGTCGTGAC
>NZ_JAURWM010000396.1 GCF_030654915.1 Phenylobacterium sp.
TCGAGGGCCTCGCCAGACCTGCCAGACAAGCGCGAATATGGCGGTGTGGCGCCTAAGCCGCGCCCATGAAAAAAGGCGCCGCGAGGGAAACCTCGCGGCGCCTTGAAGGCGTTTTCCCGACCCTCACGGCCGGAATTGGCCGCCCGATTCAGGTCGGGCGGCCGGTCCGGTCCATGCCGGCGCGACTCAGAAGTGCTTGCGGATCCCCAGCTTGTAGCTGCGGCCGTAGACGTTCCCGATGAAGGGGTCGTAGCTCAGCTCCAAGCGCGCGGCCGAGGGGTCGCGGTCGAAGACGTTGAACACCGAGGCGGTGAGCGTCGTGTCCCACGGAAGCTCGACCCGATAGGTCAGATCCATCGAGTAGTAGTCGTCCACCTTCTGGCCGAAGGTGATCGGCACCAGCACGCCGACGGCGTTCTGGATGCTGATCGGCGCCCGGTTGTCGACCGCGCCATCGACGAAGGTCACGTCCGCGCGGATGTTGTGGATCCCGCGGTTGTACTCGGCATAGGCGTTGGCCCGCCAATCGGAGATGGTCCCCGGCAGGCGGTCATAGTTGGTGAAGCCGCG
The DNA here is from genome assembly GCF_030654915.1 of Phenylobacterium sp. Lineage (GTDB taxonomy): Bacteria > Pseudomonadota > Alphaproteobacteria > Caulobacterales > Caulobacteraceae > Phenylobacterium. The sequence continues at coordinate 571 of NZ_JAURWM010000396.1, forward strand.
GGCGTCGTAGCCCTCGCTCACCAGCACGCCGTTGAACATGAAGTCGTCGTACTCGTACTTCAGGTAGTAGCTGGCCGCGACCCCGGCCGAGGCCCTGCCGCCCCACACGTCGTCAGCGCGATAGTCCAGCGAGACGTCGATGCCGGAGGCCTTGATCTCCGGCCCGTTGGTCAGCTCCGAACGCACCCGCGCGATGTCGTTGCCCACTGTCACGCCGGGGGTGCAGGTGTTGTTGTTGTTGAAGGTGATCAGGCCCCGCAGCGGACTGGCGCAGTTCACCAGCTGGGTGCCGTTGCCCACGCCGGCCACCGAGGTGGCGATGACATTGGCCGGGACGTTGACGATCTGGTCTTCGATCTTGAAGCTCCAGTAGTCGATGATCGCCCGGAAGCCTTCCTTTTCGAAGATCGCGCCGAGGCTGTAGGTGAAGGCCTTCTCCGGTCCGATGGACGGGTTGCCGGGGAAGTCGACGGACTTGAAGTTGTTGCCCGCCGCGATGATCCCCGACAGGCCGGTGACCTGGTTGCTGGAGCGGTTCGTCGGGGTCGGCCCCCGGAAGGTGGTGCCGACCGAGCCGCGCAGGGCGAAGGTGTCGAAGACCTGCCACTTCATGGCCAGCTTGGGGTTGGTCGTCGATCCGGTCTCGCCGCCATAGTCCTCGTAGCGGATCGCGAGCTGGGCGTTCAGCTTGTCGGTGATCGGCAGGCTGGCTTCAGCGAACAGCGCGTAGATCGAGTCGTCCAGCTGCGACGGCGTGCTTTGGCCCAGGAAGATATAGGGGCCGGTCTGCACCGCGCAGTTCTGCTGTCCGGGGATCGGGCACGGATTGATCCGGCGATCCTGGAAGGCGCTGCCCAGGGTGGTCTGCAGCTCGCTGCGGCGATACTGGGCGCCCGCGGCCCAGCCGATGTCCCCGCCCGGGAGCGTCCACGGCAGCTTGCCGTTGACGACCGCGTCGACCACCAGAAGGCTCTGGGTGTTCTGCGTGTTCTGGGCGTCGAACAGGTAGCGGACCAGTTCGGGGTTGTTGGCGTTCGCCGAGACGAAGCCTGGATTGGTCAGGCCCAGAGCCGGGTTGCCCGCATAGCCGTTGGAGAACGGGTTGAAGTACTGGCAGCCGTTCTGGCCAGGCGTCGTGCCCGTGCAGTTGAAGCCGCCGAGGCCGTTCAGGGCCCGTTGCAGGCGGTCGATCAGGATGTCGGTGGTGGTCTGGTCGCTGGTCGCGTCCGAATAGGTGACCGCCGTCTCCCAGCCGATGCCGCTGAACTCACCGCTCAACGCCGCCGAAACCCGGTAGATGTCGTAGGTGCGGCTGCCGACCTGGCCGCCATAGCCCTCGGCCGGGTTGCCGCCCGCGCCCAGGGCGCGGAACAGGGTCAGCGAGACGTTGTTGGTCGCCGCGATCTGACCGGCCGACAGGCCAGCCTGTTGCAGCGCCGTCAGGACGCCTGGGTTGCTGGTCGGCGCCGTGAACACCCCCACGCTGCCGGGACCGTTCGGACCCGAGGTCGGCGGATAGGACGGCGAGAACCGGATGTTCGGGATGTCGGTCTTGGAATAGAGGCCCTCGACGTGCAGCCGCAGATTGTCCGAGAAGTCCATATTGGCTTCGGCGTAAATCTGGAACCGGTCCTCATCCTCGATGAGGTTGTCGAACGGCACGTAAGAGAAGTAGCAGGCCGGCGTCGTACCGCTGACCCCGGCGAAGCCGCCGACGGCCGAGCAGTTGGCGTCGCGCTGAACGCCCGCCGTCGGGGTCGCCCCGTTACGCGGCAGGAACGATGGCGGCTGACCAAGAACCGAATAGCCCGATGGATTGGTCAGATAGGGCTGATTGGCCCAGTCGCGTTCGGTGGTTCGCAGTTCCGAGCGGTGTTGATACCCGGCGCTCAGCAGGATGTTGCCGTTCTCGCCGACCCAGCCATAGACCGCGCTGGCGCTATAGTCGCCGTCCGAGCCGTCGACGAAGCGGTAGTCCGCCGAGACGTCCAGGCCTTCGAAATTCTTGCGGGTGATGAAGTTGACCACCCCGGCGATCGCGTCTGAACCGTAGGTCGCCGCGGCGCCGTCCTTCAGCACCTCGACGCGGCCAATGGCGGCGGCCGGCATCAGGTTGGTGTCGACCCCGCCGCTGCCCGCGCCAGGCGAAGCCGTCGTGCGGCGGCCGTTCAGCAGCACCAGCGTCCGCAGGCTTCCCAGGCCGCGCAAGTTGATCGTACCGGCGCCGACCTGGCCCTGGGCCGTGGTCGAGAACTGGTTTGAGTCGCCTAGCACCGGGCCGCTGATCGGCAGGGACTTGATGAGATCGATGGTGGTGGGCGAACCGCGCTTCGAAAGCTCTTCAGCACCGATGACATCGACCGGCAGAGCTGCGTCTTCAGGCGTGCCCCGGATGAACGACCCGGTGACCACCACTTCTTCGACGGTGCCGCCCTCTTGGGCCAGGGCTTGACCGCCCATGGCCATGGCGACGGCCATGATCGAGCCGCTATAAAAATACCTACTCTTCAACATCTTGTTCCTCCCGCTCACGGACGCCGAAATCGATCTGACGCGATGGTCGTCCGTGGGTACGAAGATCAAACGCTCGTTTGGCGAAGGGACGCTAGGTCAATCTTGCAGCGCCGCAACAATCCATTCGAACTGCGTTCAAATCGCAACACCGTTATCCGTAACGCGTTTTTTGACGGACCTGATGAAATCGGCCGCCTAGGCACGCATCCCAGCGCGCATGAAAGCAGCGACAGCGCCCCGGCTCGCTACCGGCGCCCCAGCCCCATGGCGAAGGCCTCAATGGTCCGTCGGAACAGATCTCAAAAACATACCGATGATTGCAAACAATTGTCCGGGGCCATTGGCTCAAAGCTGGCCAATTGTGATTAGGCATCCAGGCAGGATCTTCTCGTCTTGATGTCCAAACTGACCACCGATGACTTCCAACCGGTTTAGAGGTTGAAACCAGCAGACATTGGAGCACCTGACGGACAGCATCGTCGCTTTGCGCACGACCTTACAAACGCTATCAGCGAGGCGTTGCTATGAAACTATTCGGCGCCATCGCTCCTGGTCGGCGCCTCATCTCTCGCCTTCGCGTCCACTGCTCTGGGACCTGACATCACCGAGGACCAAAGCCTTGGCGTGGACGTCCACCGCCGTTTCCAGGGCGATGATAATGATCGGCTTCGGCGCGCCGTCGGCGCTCAAGGCTCGACCATGCCGCGAGATCAGGCCCGCGCTTAGGCCCTCACCGCCCGCACCAAGAAGCGCGAATAAGTGAATTCCAACGGCCGACCCGCCTGCAATTGACGGTGCAGGGCGCCCAGCACATCGCGACTCCGATCGACCTCGAAGCCTTCGACCACCCAAGGAACGGCCTTCAGGAAATAGACCAGCGCCCCGACGTCCAAAAACGTCACCGGGCCGCGCCATGCCGCGCGCAGCTGGATCTCACAGCCGAGCGCCACGAGGTCCTCGCACACCCGGTCCAGGGTGTTGTCTGGATAGGCGAGCCGCCCGCCAAACGCGGCGACCAGATCGGCCAGATTATCGCCGCCGACCTGCTGGGTCAGAAACACCCCGCCCGGCTGGAGGATCCGGTGCATTTCGGCGGCTCGGAAGCCGCCATGGCGATTCAGCACCAGGTCGAACGCGCCGTCCTCGAACGGCATGCCCGACTGCGTATTCCCCTCAAAGACCGCCACACCGAGCGACTCCAGCCGGCGCCGCGCCACGGCGAGGTTCGGCACATAACCCTCGACGGCCCGCGCACGTCCAGGGAACGGCGCCAAGGAGGAAAAGACCTCTCCCCCGCCCGTCGCCACATCCAGGATGTCCTGAGCGCCAACGACCGCCGCCTTGGCCAGGTCGAGATAGGACCAGGGCGGCTCGCCCTCGATCAATCGCCCGGCCAGATAGGAGAAGTCCCAGCCCGCGAAGGGCGCCGCGGCGTCCCGCCTCCACTGATCGAGCAGCTCATCTGAGGTCATGCCCCCAAACTGCCGGCCGCATTCGGCGTGCGCAACAGCCAAGGCCAACGAGCTAGGACTGGGCGGACTCAGGCAGACGTCGGTCCCGGACCTCAATTCAGGCAGCGGATCACGACCTTCCCAAGATGCGTGCCGCTTTCAAGATGCGCGAAGGCCTCGCGGGCCTCCTCAAAGGCGAAGACGCGGTCGATCACCGGCTTCAGGCCGCTCGCCCCGACGGCGCGATTGAGGTCCAGTAGCGCAGCGCGGTCGCCCACGGTGATATTGCGGAAAGATGCGCCGCTGGCCTTGAGTTGGAAAAAATCGATGCCGGGGTTCTCGGTGCTGAGGAAGCCGATGGAGGCGATCTCGCCGCCCAGCGCCACGGCGCGCAAGGATTGGGCGATGGTCCCGGGCCCGCCGACCTCGACCACGCGATCTACCCCTCGTCCGTCCGTCAGCACGCGAACCCGCCGCCCCCACTCGGGCTCGTCGACATAGTTCACGATGTGCGCGGCGCCCAACGCCTTTAACTGCTCGGCCTTGGCCGCGCTGGACGTGGTGGCGATCACGGTGGCGCCCACCGCACGGGCCAGCTGCAGGGCGAAAATGGAGACGCCGCCGCTGCCCTGCACAAGCACCGTATGACCGGCGCGAATGGGCGCAGGTCCGGTCAGAGCCGTCCAGGCGGTGAGGCCAGCGCAGGGGAGCGTGCAGGCCTCCTCGTAGGAAAGGGCGTCAGGCAAGCGGACCACAGCCTCCTGGCTGATCGCCTTCAGTTCGCAGAGCCAGCCGTCGCTCTCGGCGCCGTAGCTGTCGCTGGCGATCGTCGAGGGCATTTCGCCGCCGAACCAGCGTGGGTGGAACGCGCCGATCACACGGTCGCCGACCTTGAGCGCGCGAACGCCTTCGCCAACCGCTACGATTTCACCCGCGGCGTCGCTGGCGGGGATCAGGCCCGGGACGCACTTGCGCGGATAGCGGCCCCGCAGCATGGCGATGTCGCGGAAATTCAGAGAGACCGCGTGCACGCGAACCAGCACCTCGCCGCGCTGCGGCTGCGGATCGGGCTCCTCGCGTAGGCGGAGCTCGTCCAGGTTATCGAAGCTGTCGAAACGGTAAGCGCGCATGCGGAGCTCGTATGTGGAGGTGCGGCGGCAGGAAGCCTCAGGCATCTAGGCGGGGCGCTCTCGATCTGACAAGAACGGACGAAAAAGTGTGCCAGTCACCTGAAGGTAAGCTGATGTCCGACCCCCGCCTGGCCGAGCCGAAGGTTCCGAAGATCGCCTGCGTCGACGACGTGGAGGACGCGATCTCAATCCTGGAAGGGCGCTGGAAGATGCTGATCGTCGCGCATCTCTATGGGGAGCCGGTGCTACGCTTCTCGGAGCTGCGCCGCGCGATCCCGCAGGTCTCGCAAAAGATGCTGATCCAGCAGTTGCGCGGTCTGGAGGAGGATGGGGTGGTCACGCGCACCATCTACCCCCAGGTGCCGCCCAAGGTGGAGTACGAGCTTACCGAGCTCGGGCGAGGACTTGGTCCTGTGTTCCTGGCCCTCCTGGATTGGGCTCAGCTTCGCCGCTCATTGTCGGGCGAGGGAGAGGTCGCACAGGGCCAGGCAAGCTGAACCTCCGCGAAAGGGGCGGCAGGGTCTCGCGCCGAAGCCGAACAGCGGGACTTGGTCAGCCCCGCGTCGCGAGTCGACGCCAAGTCTGCGTCGGCTGGGCTTGGCCAAATTCTGGGAAGGAAAGAGATGGTGGACGTGACAGGGATTGAACCTGTGACCCCCTCGATGTCAACGAGGTGCTCTCCCGCTGAGCTACACGTCCGAACCAGTCGGGCCCCCTTTCGGGGACGGGAGGCGGCGGTATAACGGCGAGGGCTCCCTCGCGCAAGCGTCGCAAAACAAAATGTGACGCACCGCCTGTGAATGTTTCGCGCCCGCTAGGCCGCGGCCATCATCCGCTCCACCTCGGTGACGATTTCCCGCAGGTGAATCGGCTTGGACAGCACCTTGGCGCCGGGAGGCGCGGCCTCGCCGGCGGCCAGGGCCACGGCGGCGAAACCGGTGATAAACATGATCCGCAGCCCCGGATGGCGGGCCGCGGCCAAGCGCGCGACCTCGATGCCGTCCATGCCCGGCATGACGATGTCGGTCAGCAGCAGGTCCCATTCCTGGTCGAGGACGGCGACCGCTTCTTCGCCATCGGCGCAGGAGGTCACCTCATAGCCGGCGCGCTGCAGGGCGCGGCTGAGGAAACCGCGCAGAGAGTCATCGTCTTCGGCGAGGAGAATTCGGGGCATGGGCGCTCCGCAAGGCGTCAATCGTAAAGCGGGACTCTACTCCGGCAGATGTAAATCCACCGTGAACCGCCAGGGCGATGCGATCCGTTTGACCCGAAGCAAGACGCATCGTCATATGGCCGCGATGAACGCCTGGGAACCCATCGCCGCAGACGCCGCCGCGCCGAAGGTCCCGCCCTTCGAGTTGCGACGCGCCGCCGAGGCCGGCGCCGCCGCGCCGACCGCCCTGGTCTTCGCCTCCCCGCATTCGGGCCGCTCCTATCCCGACGACATGATGGCCGCCGCGGCGCTCGACGCCCACGCGATTCGGCGCTCTGAAGACGCCTATGTCGATGAACTGATCGGCGCGGCGCCATCACTGGGCGCGGCTTTGATCTCGGCCAATCTGGCCCGGGCCTATATCGACCTGAACCGCGAGGCTTTCGAGCTCGACCAAGGCATGTTCGCCGACGAACTGCCCGATTTCGCCCGCGCGCGGACCGCCCGCGTGGCCGCCGGGCTAGGCGCCATCGCCCGAGTGGTCTCCGAGGGCCAAGAGATCTACGCCCGCAAGCTGACCTTCGCCGAGGCGCGAGGGCGGATAGACGGAACCCACACCCCCTATCACGCCGCCCTGGCGCGCCTGCTGGGCGAGGCCCACTCCGCCCACGGCTACGCCATCCTGATCGACTGGCACTCCATGCCCGCCGCCGCCGCGCGGACCGGCGGCCGTGACGGCCCTTGCGACATGGTGCTGGGCGACCGCTTCGGCGCGTCCTGCTCCAGCCTGGTGACCCAGCGGGTCGAGCGGGAGCTGGAGGCCATGGGCTACCGCGTCGCCCGCAACGCCCCCTATGCGGGCGGCTACACCACCGAGCACTACGGCCGGCCGATGCGGCGCACCCACGCCCTGCAGATCGAGATCAACCGCGCCCTCTATCTGGACGAGGCGAGCCTGGAGCTCACCGAGGGCTTCGCCAAGCTGCAAGCCGACCTAGAGACCCTGACCCGCGCCCTGGTCGCCGCCGACTGGTCGGGTTTGCGCTGACCGTCCACGCCCTCGGGAGAGGTTGGGCCGACGCGCGGCGGCGCTCTACAGACGACGGATCAACACGGACGAGCGCTCCCAAAGACCCCTCACCCGACCTCTCCCCAGCGGGGAGAGGAGAAGAAGCCTCCAATGAAGTCCGGCCTTAGCGTTGCACTGACCATTCCTCTCCCTCGGGAGAGGCTAGGTGAGGGGGCGGCGCGCAGCGGCGCTCTACGCAGTTCGTCAACGGCGGGCTCTCGTCCCGGCCATGACGATCATGAGAGGGAGAGGAGAAGCCCCTAAGCCGGCCGGCGCGCCCGCATGGCCTGGTTGATTGTCCCGTCGTCCAGCCAGTCCAACTCGCCGCCGACCGGAACGCCGCGCGCCAGCATGGTCACCGAGACGTCGGCGTTGGAGAGCCTCTCGGCCAGGTAGTGCGCCGTGGTCTGGCCATCGACCGTGGCCGGCAGGGCCAGGACCACCTCGCGCACGCTCCCTTCCGAGGCGCGCGCCACCAGCGGCCCGATCCGCAGGGCCTCGGGCCCGATCCCATCCAACGCCGAGAGCAAGCCGCCCAGCACGTGGTAGCGGCCGCGGAACGCCACCGCGCGCTCCATCGCCCACAGCGCGCCCACCTCCTCCACCACGCAGATCAACGAGCCATCGCGATGCGGGTCGGCGCAGATCGCGCAGGGGTCCTGGGTGTCCAGCGATCCGCAGAGGCCGCAGGTCTTCACCCGCTGCGCCGCCGTCGACAGCGCCTCGGCCAGGGGCAGCAGCAGTTGGTCGCGGCGCTTCAGCAGCGCCAGGGTGGCGCGCCGCGCCGACCGGGGGCCAAGCCCCGGCAGTTTCGACAACAGCGCGATCAGCCGCTCGATTTCAGGTCCGGCGGAAGCTGCCAAGTGATCTCCGTCAGCGGTAAGCCCAGGATCGCCGAAGCAGCGTCCCCGTCGCTGGTGCATATGTAGCGACGCAGGCGAGAGACGCGAGGATGGAGATGACGCCGTGAGAGAACAAGAGGCTCCGCAGGCGAGACGCTAGACCCTACTTCCGGGTGACGGTGATCTCGAAGGTTCCGCTCTCGCCGCGCCGCGCCGCCGCGCGGACCAGGAAGGGCTTGAGCAGATAGACGGTGTCCCTGACGGCGGTCAGCGAGGCGTCCGGACCATCGACTTCGCCGCGATGCACGGCCGCGCCCGTGGTGTCGGCGGCGTCGACCACGTTGAGATACTGGCTGGTGTTCGAGGGCTTGAAGGCCACGGTGAGGGTCTGACCCGCCGCCACCGGCACCGCGTAGACCGGCGCCTTGTAGCTCTTGATCGCCCCTGAGGCGCTGGTCGCGCCGGTCGGGGCGAAGGTCAGGGCCTCCACGGTGTCGTCGGGCGTCAAGCTGGCCTGCACGGCCGCCACGTCAACCGGGGGCAGGGTCACAGCGACGGGCGCTGGAGCAGCCGCGGCCGCGCTCTCCTTGGTCGCGGCGGGCTGCGCCGGTCCATTGCAGGCCGCCAGGCTAAGGGCCAAGACGCCGATCAGCATTTCAGTTCTCATCACGCTCTCCGTGTCGGCGGGAGACCCGCCAGGCGCAGACTAGAACTTCGGCATGCCCGGAAGGTTCATTCCGGCCAGCGGGCCGGCGGCTTCGCGCATCAGCTCGGACTGCTGGGCGTCGAGCTTGCGCTTGGCGTCGGCGTGGGCGGCGACCAGCAGGTCGGAGATCACCTCGCCCTCGCCGGGGGCCAGCAGGCTCTCGTCCAGTTCGACGCCCGACAGCTCGCCCGTCCCCTTGAGGGTGAGCTTGACCATCCCGCCGCCGGAGGTGCCCTCGACGACGATCTCGGCGATGCGCGCCTGGGCGTCGGCCAGCTTCTGCTGCATGGCCTGGGCCTGCTTCATGATGGAACCGAGATCTTTCATGGCAGCCTCACTCGTCGTCTTCGTCTTCGTCGGGCGCGTCGGTCATCGGCGACGCCTCGGGTTGCGGCAGGTTCCGCACGCTGATGATCTCGGCGCCCGGGAAGGCGGCCATCACCGACAGTACGAACGGGTCGATCTCGATCTCGGCGCGGACCTCGCGCTCTTCGCGCTTCTGGCGCTCCCAGGCGCTTTCGGCCCCGCCGCCGCCCTGGGCCGCGACCAGCCACGGCTGGCCGGTCCACTCCTTGAGCCGCGCCACCAGACGCTGGGCCAGGTTGTTGGGCGCGCCGGGCGCGGGCTCGTACTCCAGTACGCCCGGACGGAAGCTGATCGGGCGCACATAGCGCTCGACGTCCAGCCGCAGCGCGATCTCGCGCTTCTTGTCCATCAGGGCGATGACGTCGGCGAACGACTTCAGCACCGGGGCCGCGTCGCTGACCGCCGGCTGCGGCATGGCGCGGGCCTGGGCGGTGACCCCGCCCCCGCCCATCGAGGCCGAGACGCCGCCGCCCCCACCGCCGCCGCCCGAAGGCGGGCCGCCGGTCAGCGGTTCGCCCGACTGCAGGCGCCGCAGCGCCTCTTCCGGGCCCGGCAGGTCGGCGGCGTAGGCCAGCCGGATGATCGCCATGTCGCAGGCCGCCGCGGCGTCGGGCGCGCGGCGAACCTCTTCGTGGGCCTTCAGCAGCATCTGCCAGATCCGAGACAGGTTGCCGGCCGAGACCGAGGCCCCCACCGCCGCCAGCCGCGCGGCCTGTTCCTTGGGCAAGGTCAGGGCCTGCGGGCCGATGGCCTTGGCGACCGAGGCGCCATGGGTATGGTCCAGCAGGTCGAGCATGACCTGGCCGGGCTCGGCCCCGAAATTATACAGCGTGCGGAAGGTCGCGATCGCCACGCCGCTCTCGCCGCGCATGATCTGCTCGAACAGGCTGATGGTCTGCGCGCGGTCGGCCAGGCCCAGCATGTCGCGGATCGAGCCGGCGGTGACCATCTCGCCCGGCTCGGCCTGGACGATGGCCTGGTCCAGCATCGACTGGGCGTCGCGCACCGAACCCTCGGCGGCGCGGGCGATCAGCAGCATGCCCTCGTTCTCGACCTGCGCGCCTTCCTTGCCGGCGATCATCTCCAGGTTCTTGATGATCACGTCCGGCTCGACCCGGCGCAGGTCGAATCGCTGACAGCGCGACAGGATGGTCACCGGAACCTTGCGGATCTCGGTGGTGGCGAAGATGAACTTGGCGTGGGGCGGCGGCTCTTCGAGGGTCTTCAGGAGCGCGTTGAACGCCCCTGTCGACAGCATGTGCACCTCATCGATGATGTAGACCTTGTAGCGCGCCTCGACCGGCGCATAGCGCACCCCGTCGAGCAGTTCACGCATGTCGGCCACGCCGGTGCGGCTGGCGGCGTCGAGCTCCAGCACGTCCATGTGCCGGCCCTCGATGATCGAGCGGCAGTGCCGGCCTTCCTCGTTCAGATCCAGGGTCGGCTCGTGAATCGAGTCGGTGTCATAGTTCAGCGCCCGGGCCAGCAGTCGCGCGGTGGTGGTCTTGCCGACGCCCCGGACCCCGGTGAGCATGAAGGCGTGGGCGATCCGGCCGCTGGAGAAGGCGTTGCGCAGCGTGCGCACCATCGCCTCCTGACCAAACAGGTCATCAAAGGTCCGCGGGCGGTATTTGCGCGCGATGACGGTGTAGGCGGCTGATTGTTCGACCGGCGCGGCGGCAGGCGAGGCGATGGGCGCCCCGAACATGTCGCTTGTATTGGGATCGCGATCGAGGGTCTCGGGATCTTCTTCGTCAGCCATTGGCGCCCGAGGATTGAGGCTGGAACCCTGAGGGTTCTGGGTGGAGACCGGACAACGACCCGGAGCGAAACTCGTTGCGGCTGCTTCCTTCCGGACCTGACCGGGTTAGCGAGGCGTCCGCCCGTCGCCGATCTCCGCCCCCTATATCGCGGCCTTGAGGCTCGCGCGCAAGCGGCAGCAGAGCTACAACACCACTCATGCCTCTTTCCGCCTTCCAGAACACCTTCGCCGGCAACCCTTTGAACCGCGCCAGCGAAAGGCGCGGCGACGCCTCATGGCTTGCCGAAAAGCTCGCCGCCCCTGATTCGCTGGCCGTCGCGGTCTGGAACGGCAAGCCGTTCGTGGAGAACGCCAAGGACGGCGGGGTCCAGATCGCCTACCTGCCCTCGCGGATGGCCGAGGAACTGGCCGGCGGTCCCGAACGGTTGCTGTTCCTGGGCCTGTGGCAAGAAACCGCGGTCTTCGCCGTCGATCTGGAGGGCGGGGTCGACCCGGCCGACGGGCCGCTGGCCGGCCTCGGGCGATTCGAGGATCTGCGCGCCATGGCCCTGCGGCTGCCGGCGACCGACGCGGCGATCATGGCGACGTCAAAGCAGATGTTCGAATGGCGCCGCCGCCATCGCCACTGCGCCTCCTGCGGCGAACAGACCAATGTCATCGACGGCGGCTGGAAGCGCTCGTGCCCGGCCTGCAAGGTCGAGCACTTCCCGCGCACCGATCCGGTAGTGATCATGCTGGCCGTGCATGAGGATCGCTGCATGCTCGGCCGCCAGGAGATCTGGCCGGCCGGAATGTTCTCGGCCCTGGCCGGCTTCCTTGAGCCCGGCGAGACCATCGAGGAGGCCTGCGCCCGCGAGCTTGAGGAAGAGGCTGGCCTCAAGACCGTCTCTGTCGCCTACCACTCGACCCAGCCCTGGCCCTATCCGTCCTCGCTGATGATCGGCCTGATCGCCCAGGTGGCCAATGACGAGGCGACCCCGGACCAGACCGAATTGTCGGAAGTCCGCTGGTTCACCAAGCCCGAGGCCCGCGACCTGATAGCCGGCAAGATCGAGGGAACCTTCGCGCCTGGCGCCATGGCCATCGCCCATCAGCTCCTGAAGAGCTGGGCCGAAAGCGACGACTAGGCCTCACCCAAGCTCGTCATCCCCGGGCTGTGGCTGGGATAGCGCCGACCATCCCTCTCCCTCGGGAGAGGTTAGGTGAGGGGGCCGCGAAGCGGCGCTCTACTGACGATCAATCAGCGCATCGGTGAGGTCCAAAAAGCCCCTCACCCAGCCTCTCCTCGGCGGGGAGAGGAGAAGGAAGGGGAGAGCTGAGCCCCTACGCCACCTTCAACACGACCTCGGAATCATCCCCGCGCCGCGTGCGGCGCTCCAGCCTGGCCTGGCCGAGCGCGTTCGACAGACGCTCGGCGAAGGCCCGAACCTCGGGGTTCGTCGCGCCGTTGACCGTGATCATATAGGGCGGCGAAAGCTCGCTCATCGTGCCGAACACCATCGAGTCCACGAAGGCCTCGATGCTGGAGCCGTGACCGGGCAGGGCCAGGATCGCCTCCTGCAGCACCCGGCCGAACTCCTTGGGATTGCGGCACGCCGCGACATCGATCTCGATACGTTTCATCTTAGCCACGTGACCTGAAGGCGTCGGCTGGATAAACGCCGAGAATCTCGAACCGTTCGGAGAAGAACCGCAACTCCTCGAGGGCCAGCGCCAAATCGCGATCCTCGGGACGGCCGTCGACCTCGGCATAGAAGAAGGTCGCGGTGAACGCGCCGTTCTCCATGTAGCTCTCCAGCTTGGTCATGTTCACGCCATTGGTCGCAAAGCCGCCCAACGCCTTATAGAGCGCGGCGGGCAGGTTGCGGACGCGGAAGATGAAGCTGGTCACGCAAGGCGTGGTGAATGGCGGCGGCGGCGGGTTCTTGTCGGCCGTCATCACCAGGAAGCGGGTGGTGTTGTTGTGCTCGTCCTCGATGTCGCGCGCGACAATCTCCAGGCCGTAGAGTTCGGCGGCCAGGGCCGGCGAGACCGCGCCGTGGGTCGGGTCGGGATTTTCTGACAGCAGCTTGGCGGCCAGGGCGGTGTCGCCCACCGGCACGGTCTTCAGCCCCATTCGGCGCAGCGACTTGCGGCATTGGCCCAGCGCGATCGGCATGGAGGCGACGGTCTTCACGTCCTCCAGCTTCACGCCGGGATTGACCATCAGCTGGAAGTGAATCGGCTTGAACCGCTCGCCGATGATCTTCAGCCCCGAGGACGGCAGCAGGTGGTGAACGTCGGCGACCCGGCCGGCGATCGAGTTTTCCACCGGAATCATGCCGAGTTGGCAGTCCCCGGTCTTCACCGCATCGAACGCCTCCTCGAAGGCGGCGTGGGGCACCGGCTCCATGTCTGGAAAGGCCGCGACGCAGGCCTCATGGCTATTGGCGCCGAGCTCGCCCTGGAAGGCGATCCGTCCCTTGGTCATGAAGTCTTCCTTGCGTGGGCCCGAGCCCGTTCGAGATCTGCGGGGTTATCGACCGAGATCGGCGCTTCGTCGATGACCGCCGCCCAGATGGACATGCCAAGCTCCAGCGCGCGCAGCTGTTCCAGCCGCTCGCGCAGCTCCAGCGGCGAGGGTGGAGCGGCGGTGAAGCGCAGCAACGCCTCGCGGCGATAGCCATAGACCCCATGGTGAAGCCAGACCGGCGCGTCGCCATAGAGCACCGAGCGGGTGAAATAGAGCGCCCGCGCGCTTCGCCCGTCGGCGGCCATCGAAGCCACGACCTTGGGAATATCAGGATTGGCGCGCTCAGCCACGTCGGCCTCGGCCACCATCACCGTGGCGATGTCGCACGACGGCTGGTCGGCGAGCAGCCGGGCGGTCGCCTCGACCACGCTAGGGGCCAAGAAAGGAATGTCGCCCTGGAGGTTGATGATCACGTCGTGATCGCCAGCCGGATCGATCTCGTTCAGGGCCGCGACGATTCGGTCCGAGCCCGAGGGCAGGTCGGGGTCGGTCAGCACCGCCAGCCCGCCGGCGGCGCGAACCGCCTCGACGATCTCGACATCGCCCGCCGCCACCGCCACGGGTCCTATGGCCGCGGCCTGCGCCTGGCGCAGCACGCGGACGATCATCGGTATGCCATTGATGTCCGCCAGCGGCTTACCAGGCAGCCTGGTGGCCGCCATTCGGGCCGGGATGAGGATGATCGGTTTCATGAGATCCTGAGCGAGCAACTGGCTGGTTGCGCGGGCGGCGGTAGCGTGTAAGAGAGCCGGGCGCAATAAGGGGCGGGGTTACCCGCGCTTCCGCCAGCCGTTGGCTGGCCGTTGAGAGGGCCGATTTAAGGACTATGAGCGACCTTACGTTCAACAAAGTCGTTGGCGCAGTGCTGGCGACCGGTCTGGCCATCGTCGGCCTTCGTGAAATTTCTTCGGGCATTTTCGCGCCGCATCCGGTCGAGAAGCCTGGCTACGCCATCGCGGTCGCCGAGGATACCGGCGGCGGCGGCGCGGTCGCCGAAGCTCCGATCGATTGGGGCACCGTGCTGCCGATCGCCGACATCAAGGCGGGCGAAGCGGTCTTCGCTAAGTGCAAATCCTGCCACACGGTGGACGCTGGCGGCGCCAACGGCACCGGCCCGAACCTGCATGGCACGCTCGGCAAGAAGCCCGGCACCCATCCCGGCTTCGCCTATTCGGCCGGCATGATCGCTGAAGGCGACAAGGCCAAGGTCTGGAGCTACGAGGAAATGTCGGAGTTCCTGAAGGCTCCGCAAAAGCACGTGCCGGGCACCAAGATGACCTTCGTCGGTCTGAAGAAGGCCGAAGATCGCATCGCGGTCATCGCTTATCTGCATAGCGAAGGCTCCACCCTGCCCTTCCCGGCGCCGAACCCGGCCGCGGCCGCTGCTCCTGCGGCTCCTGCCGCTGACGGCGCGGCTGCTCCGGCGGCTGGTGCGGCTCCCGCCGCGGGCGCTCCGGCTGCAGCGGCTCCGGCCGCCGCGCAATAATCATCTAAGGGCGGCGATAGGCGGTGGGTTCGCCCACCCCCGCCGCGATGTAACGGGCCCTTGTCTGCGACAGGGGCTCGATTGCTGTGGCCATATGGTGCGCGTTGGCGTGGATGATCCGCTCGGCGTCCAGCATCATCGCCACATGCCCCTTCCAGAACACCAGGTCTCCACGTCTCAGGTCCGCCGCCACCAGCGGCTGGCCCAGCCGCTCCTGCTGGTCGGTATCGCGCGGATAGGCGATCCCGCAGGCCGCCAGCGCCTGCTGCGTCAGGCCTGAGCAGTCCAGCCCCAGGCTCTCGCGCCCGCCCCACAGATAGGGGGCGCCCAGAAACCGCTCAGCCACCGTAACGGGGTCGACCTCGAACCGCCCGATCGGGGCCAGGTGGTCCTCGACGAACCAACCCGTCCCCGCCGCCTTGGCGAATCGGCCGTCACGCGCCTCGATGCGGACCAGGGCGTTGATCGAATAGGGACCGAAGGCCCGGGTCTTGATGCTGGGCTCGGCGAAGGCGTAGGTGCGAATCGCCGCGACCCGGTGGGTCGGCAGGGCGCCCGCCGGCGCGAGGGCCGCGCGCTCCACGAACCCGACATAGCCGTCACGGCGCGACTGCCCCCAGGCAAAGCCGTCCTGCTCGCCCAGCACCTCGAAAATCTCGCCAAACAACAACTGGTCCAGTTGCTCGCCCGTCAGGTCCGGCGTCCGGCGGATGGCCACGGCCGGGACGATGGCGACCTGGACCTGCGAGTCTGCATAGGCGTCAGCTGCGACCACGCCTTCCAGGGCGCGGGCGGCCAAGTCGCCACGCGCCAAGGTCACGCGAGAATCGCGAC
Source organism: Phenylobacterium sp. (assembly GCF_030654915.1). Taxonomy (GTDB): domain Bacteria; phylum Pseudomonadota; class Alphaproteobacteria; order Caulobacterales; family Caulobacteraceae; genus Phenylobacterium. The sequence goes on from NZ_JAURWM010000396.1 coordinate 16,396, forward strand.
TCACGCGAAGCGGTCCCGAATCATTTGGTAGAGCGCGCGCACCGCCTGGACCTCGCCACCCGAGGGCCAGCCCGGCCGACTGCGCGGGTTCCAGGCGAAGATGTCGAAGTGCGCCCACGGACCCTTCGGCGCGAATTTCTGCAGGAACAACGCCGCCGTCACCGAGCCCGCCTGGGCCCAACCGTCCGAGTCGTTCTTGATGTCCGCGACGTCGGAATCCAGCGCGTCGACATAGCCCTTCCACAGCGGCATCCGCCACATGGGGTCGCAGACCGCCGTCATCGCCGCCTCGATCTGACCGGCCAGTTCCTCGTCGTCGGTATAGAACGGGGGCAGTTGCGGCCCCAGCGCGGCGCGCGCGGCGCCGGTCAGGGTCGCCAGGTCCAGGGTCAGGGCCGGCTCCAACTCCTCGGCCCGGGTCAGGGCGTCGGCCAGGATCAACCGCCCCTCGGCGTCGGTGTTGCCTACCTCGATGGTCAGGCCCTTGCGGCTGTCCAGCACATCGCCCGGCCGCATGGCGTCGCCGGAAATGGCGTTCTCCACCACCGGAATCAGGATCGCCAGCCGCACTGGCAGGTTGGCGGCCATGATCATGCGGCCGAGCGCCAGGACATGGGCGGCGCCGCCCATGTCCTTCTTCATGTTGCGCATGCCGGCCGAGGGCTTGATGTCGAGGCCGCCGGTGTCGAACACCACGCCC
>NZ_JAURWM010000397.1 GCF_030654915.1 Phenylobacterium sp.
GATCGCGGCCGCCTGCATATCTCGGCGGTCTGCATCGGGGTGGCCGAGCGGCTGCTGGCCGACTGCGTGGCCTATGCCTCGGAGCGCAAGCAGTTCGGCCAGGCGATCTCCGGCTTCCAGCTCATCCAGGGCATGATCGCCGATAGCAAGACCGAGGCCCTGGTCGCCAAGGCCATGACCATGGAGAGCGCCCGCAAGCGTGACGCCGGCCACAGCGTGACCTTGGAGGCCGCGGCCTCCAAGTACTTCGCCTCGGAAATGGTCGGCCGGGTCGCCGACCGGGCGGTGCAGATCTTCGGCGGCGCCGGCTATGTGGCCGACCACGGTATCGAGCGGTTCTATCGAGACGTACGCATCTTCCGGATCTATGAGGGCACCAGTCAGATTCAGCAGGTGGTCATCGCCCGCGAAACCATGAAACGAGGCGGCTGATGAGCGTAGATATGGAAGCCGTGATCCTGGAGGTGCTGGGCAAGCTCCCGGCCGGGAAATCGGCTTCGTCGGAAGAAGTGGCGCGCGCCGCCGACAACGAGAACTGGCGGCGCCTGACCGGTCACGTGCGCTCGACCGCGCGCGGCTTGGCCCGCCAGGGCAAGATCGTCATCACTCGCCATGGCAAGCCGGCCGATCCGGAGAAGTTCAAAGGCGTCTATCGCCTGCGGATGCCGTTGGAGGGCGAGAGCGTCGCACCGCCGCAGGACGTGGCGAGCTAGGGCGCAATCCCTATATCGGCGATATGAGCCTCCAGGCCGTCCTCGCCGATATCGCCGCCTGCCGGGCCTGCGCGCCAGAATTGCCGCATGAGCCCCGGCCGGTGGTGCGCGTGACCCCGGCGACGCGACTGCTGATCTGCGGTCAGGCGCCGGGCCGGCGGGTGCATGAGAGCGGCCTACCTTTCACCGATCCCTCCGGCGATCGCCTGCGCGCCTGGATGGGCCTCGACTACGAGACCTTCTACGGCCGGCCCGAGATCGGGGTGGCGGCCATGGCCTTCTGCTTTCCAGGAACCAACCCGAAGGGCGGCGACTTTCCGCCGCCGCCGCGCTGCGCTCAGCTCTGGCGGCCGCAGTTGCTGGCGGAGCTGCCGAAGGTTGAATTGACCCTGCTGGTCGGCGGCTATGCCCAGGCGTGGGCGCTCGGCGATCGCATGGGCCCCAACATGACGCAGACGGTGCGGGCTTGGCGCGACTATGCTCCGGCGATATTGCCCATGCCGCACCCGTCGTGGCGCAATACCGGCTGGTTGAAGCGCAATCCGTGGTTCGAGGACGAGGTCACGCCCTATCTTCGCCAAAGGGTCCTGGAGATTCTGCGACCGTGAGACGCCTTGCCGCTATTTCCGCCGCCATGATGCTCAGCGCCTGTACGCCGCTGATGGTTCAGCAGGCCGGCGCGCCGCCGATGGGCTTTCAGGGGCCGCGTCTGGAAAACGACGTGTTTGTTTCGTTCGACGGCGCGCGTCTTGGCCTCACCCGCTGGGACGCCGAGGGCGAGCCCAGGGCGGTGGTCGTGGCCCTGCACGGCATGAACGACTACGCCAACGCCTTCCACCTGGCCGCGCCCTATTGGGCCAAGAACGGCGTCACCACCTACGCCTTCGATCAGCGCGGGTTCGGACGTTCGCCCAATCGCGGCATCTGGGGGGGCGACGAGCTGATGGTCGAGGACCTGCGCACCATCACCGCCGTGGTCCACAACCAGCATCCTGGCGTGCCGTTGATCGTCGCCGGCGAAAGCATGGGCGGGGCGGTGGCGATCGAGGCCTTCGCTTCGGATCGCCCGCCCGCAGGGGACCGACTGATCCTGATGTCGCCCGCCGTCTGGGGCTGGTCGAACCAGCCGCTGCCCTACAAGACCATGCTGTGGCTGGCCGCACGGTTCACCGCCGGCAAGGTCTATGAGCCGCCGCGCTGGCTGACCAACCGCGTGCAGCCGACCGACAATCACGAAGAACTGCGCGCCATGGGCCGCGATCCGCTGATGGTCTGGGGCGCGCGTTCGGACACGTTGTTCGGCCTGGTGGCGATGATGGAGCGGGCCTGGCAGGCCGCGGGCGCCGTCAAGGTGCCGGTCCTCTACATCTACGGCGCCAACGATGAGATTATCCCCAAGGAGCCAGCCTTCGAGGCCGCCGCCCGACTGAAGCCGACTGATCGCTCGGCCTACTACGCCAAGGGCTGGCACCTGATGACCCGCGACCATCAGGGACCGGTGGTCTGGGAGGACCTATTGTCGTTCATTCGCGATCCCCAGGCGCCGCTCCCGTCAGGAGCGCCGACTATTCCTGGTTCGCCGACACAGCCCAATGCGGCAGTCGAGGCCGAAGGATCGCGCAAGGTGCAGGCGGGCTTGTGAAGCGCCGGTCAGGGGCGTAGGGGTTTAGGTAATCTCTTCCAGTATCTCGTGGCGAGTGCGGCATGACCTTGTTCGATTCTCCCGATTTCGAAGGACATGAAGGCGTCCATTCGTTCTACGACGAGAAAACTGGCCTCAAGACAATCATCGCCGTGCACTCCACCGCCCGCGGTCCGGCCGCCGGGGGGTGTCGCATGTGGCCCTATGCCAGCGCCGATGCGGCGCTGGAGGACGCCCTGCGGCTCTCGCGCGCCATGTCCTACAAGAACGCCATGGCCGACCTGGAATTGGGCGGCGGCAAGGCTGTGATCATCGGCGATAGCCGGACCATGAAGACGCCCGCCCTGTTCGAGGCGTTCGGCCGCGCGGTCGACACCCTGGGCGGCAGCTACTGGACCGCCGAGGACGTCGGCGTCTCGCCCGCCGACCTGATGAGCGCCCGCAGGCAGACCCGTTTCGTCGCCGGTCTCGAAGGCCATGCGGCCGCGTCGGGCGATCCCAGTCCGGTCACCGCCGAGGGCGTGTTCCGCGGCGTGCGGCTGGCGGTGCGGCGAGCGTTGAACCGTGACCTGGACGGCGTCACCGTCGCCATTCAGGGCGTCGGCCATGTGGGCGCCTATCTTGCCGAGAAGCTTCATGCGGCGGGCGCCAAACTGATCATCACCGACGTCAATGAGACCGCACTGGCGCAGGTCGCGGCCCGCACGGGCGCGAAGATCGTGGCGCCGGGCGCGATCTTCGATGCCGAGGCAGATGTCTTCGCACCCTGCGCGATGGGCGGGGCGATCAACGCCACCACCCTGCCGAAGCTGAAGGCCAAGGTCATCGCCGGCGGCGCCAACAACCAGCTGGCCGATCTCGAGATCGGCCGCCAGGTGTTCGAGCGCGGCATGCTCTACGCCCCCGACTACGTGATCAATGGCGGTGGGATCATCAATGTGGCCGGCGAGATCCGGGCGCTGGAACAGAACGCCGCCTTTGACGACGCCTGGGTCGGCGCCAAGCTCGACCGGTTGACCGCGACCTTGGAAGAAGTGCTCGACCGCGCCGTGACCGAAGCGCGTCCGACCCACGAGGTCGCCAACGAAATGGCCAAGGCCCGGATCGACCAGGCCGTGGCGCAGCGGTTGGCCGCTTAGTCCTGCTCGGCGATAGATGCTCCCCCAGCGGGGGATCATCTAGTTGGGAATTGCGGGCCCTAGGCTACCTTCTCAACCGCCCACTTGCGCGGGTGCTGTGAGCGGAATCCGACGGCCAGGCGGTTCCAGACGTTGATCGCCCCGATCAGCATGGTCAGCTTCACGGCCTCGGCCTCGTCGAACTCTTCGCGCATGATGGCGTAGTCGGCGTCCGGCGCGCGGGTCTGGGCGATCAGGGTCAGCGACTCCGTCCAGGTCAGGGCCGCCTTCTCGCGCGGCGTGAACAGCGAGGATTCCCACCAGGCGGCCAGCAGGTGCAGGCGCTCCTCGCTCTCGCCGGCGGCGCGGGCGTCGCGGGTGTGCATGTGCAGGCAGAAGGCGCAGCCGTTGATCTGGGAGGCGCGGGTCTTCACCAGTTCGATCAGGCTGTGTTCAAGTCCCGAGGAGGCCACCGCGGTCTCGAACGCGGTCATGGCGGCGATCATCTCAGGGGCGGCGGCGAAGGGGTTCAGGCGGGCTGACATGGGGGGAGGTCCTCGTTGCGGCGGCGCCGTCGTGGCGCCTTTAGCAACAGGACGAACCGGCCCGGCTCGGTGTGACACCAACCGCTAGAGGAACCGCGGCAGGACGTAGATCGCCAGCAGCACCAGGACGACGACGACCAGGATCACGGGGGCATGTTTGCGCCCGCCCAGCACCGAGCCGCCGGTCTTGGCCTGGCGCGCGGCCTTGGCCTGGGCCGCCTTCGCGGCGGCCTCCTTGGCCTGGATGGCCTTGCGGCGCTCGTTCAGGTCGACGACCTGCGGCTCT
>NZ_JAURWM010000002.1 GCF_030654915.1 Phenylobacterium sp.
GAGCCGCCATCGGCCCGGTCGCCGGCGGGCTGGCGATGTCGATGCTGGGCGCGCCAGGGCTCTTCCTGTTCTTCACCGCATGCGCCCTGGCCAGCCTGGCGTTCGCGATGTGGCGCCATTGGAGCAGTCAGCCGGTGCCGCAGGAGCTGCAGCAGGGCTTCCAAACCCTGCCCCGCACGACACCGATGTCAGCCGCCTTGGATGCGCACAGGGATGGCGACGAATGACCAACAAATCAGACGCCCCGAAAAGGGGCATGACTCAGGAGGGGGCCATGAAGTCAATCGAGGCACGGGATCCATCGAAGGCGACCTTGCGACGCGCGGTGGCCGCGTCTGCCATCGGTAACGCCACTGAGTGGTTCGACTATGGGATCTACGCCTACGGCGTGACCTACATCGCCGCGGCGCTCTTTCCTGGGGAGGCGGCGGAAGCCACGCTATTTGCGCTCGCGACCTTCGCCATTTCGTTTCTGATCCGTCCGCTAGGCGGACTCTTCTGGGGTCCGCTGGGCGACCGCTTTGGACGCAAGTCGGTGCTTGCCCTCACCATCATCATGATGGCGGTCGCCACGGTTTGCGTCGGCCTTATCCCGACCTATGAGCAGATCGGCTTCTGGGCGCCGCTCATTCTGATCATGCTTCGGATGGTCCAGGGCTTTTCGACGGGCGGCGAATATGGCGGGGCGGCCACCTTCATGGCGGAGTACGCGCCGGACGCCAGACGTGGATTCTTCGGCAGCTTCCTGGAATTTGGAACCTTGGCGGGCTTCTCGCTAGGCGCGCTGTTGATGCTGACCTTCTCGTTGCTGCTGAGCCAGGAGGCGATGCACGATTGGGGCTGGCGCCTTCCCTTCCTGGTGGCGGGACCGCTCGGTCTCATCGGCGTCTACTTGCGTTCGAAGATGGAAGACACACCCGTCTTCCGCGAGCGCCAAGCCAATCGGACGGACGCCTCCCCGGCGAAGGGTGGGCTAAATCACCTGTTCGCGCACCATTGGCGTCCCCTCCTGATCATGAGCGGATTGGTCATCGCCCTCAACGTCGTCAACTATACTCTGCTGAGCTACATGCCGACCTATCTGGAGCGCAGACTCGGCCTCACCACGCAGCAGTCACTGATCGTGCCGATCATTGGCATGCTGTTCATGATGGCGTTGCTGCCCTTCGCCGGCGCGTTGTCCGATCGCTTTGGGCGCAAGCCGCTGTGGTGGGTGTCGCTGGTGGGCCTTTGCCTGTTTGTGATCCCGCTCTATCACCTGATGGCGACCGGTCTGCTCGGCGCCATCGTAGGTTTTGCGGCCCTCGGCCTCCTCTACGCCCCGCAACTGGCGACAATCTCGGCGACCTTTCCTGCGATGTTCCCAACCAGCGTCCGCTTCGCCGGATTTGCGATCGCCTACAATGTGGCGACCTCGATATTCGGCGGCACGGCGCCGGCGATGAACTCGTGGCTGATACGCTTGACGGGGGACACCATGTTTCCCGCCTACTACATGATCGCCGCCTGCATCATCGGGATGATTGCGCTTTGCTTCATGAAGGAGACTGCTGGTCAGTCGCTGCGTGACGACGACGCAGATAGGTCAAATGAAGAGGGCCGCCGAGGCAGGACAACGCCTATGACGGCCTCCGAAACCCTGAGTTCGTCCCCTCACGCCGACACAGCCCCGACCACGCTACGCGGTGCACCGCCTCAATTGCGCCCCTGGTGATGTCGGCCAAGCTGACAGCGGCTCGCGCGGCCGGGTTGGATTCGAGCCTAGCTTCGATCTGGACTGGAGATGGGAAGTCAGCGCCGGCTGCTCGACATTGATACAGAGGCGATCACCGCAATTCGCGCAACTGCCCGGCCGCCTCATCGATCGATGGGGCGGCCTCAATTGATGTCCGTCCAAGTCACATGAACCGTGTGTCGAGCCGCTCATTGTTGGGCCCCGTCGGAACGAGCGCCGCGCTGCCTGGCGCGCGTCTCGATGAAGTCCACGGCTGTTGCGACACCGTCCTCTTGGCGAATTTCGGCGCCCAGCCCCGCCGCCGTCCGACGCATATGGTCATCCTCCATCGCGAGTATGGCGGCGGCCAGCGCCTCCGCCGACAGCGACTTGCGATCTAGCGGCGGCGGACCAACGCCGAGTTGCGCGACCCGACGCCCCCAGAAGGGTTGATCCCCGAAGAACGGGCAAATAGCTGTCGGCTTCCCCGCCCGCAACGACGCGCCCGTGGTGCCAGCGCCGCCGTGATGGATGGCGGCCGACATGCGGGGCATCAACCAATCGTGCGGGGCGCTGGTGATGACGTGCACGTCGCATGGCGCGTTCGCCACTTCCAGGGCGCCGCCTCCGGTGGCCAACAGGCCCCGCTTGCCGGTCTTCTCCAACGCCTTGAGGACCACGGCCGCCAAATGCGCCGGATCCAGCCCTGGCATGCTGCCAAACCCAATATAGACGGGCGGCGCGCCGGCGCTCAAAAACGCCTGCAGATCGGCTGGCGGCCGCCACGCCTCATCATCGAGGAACCAGTAGCCGCTCACGAGGACATCTTGGCCCCAGTCGGGGGGGACGGGCACGACAAGCGGGCTGTAGGCGTAGAGCGCCGCCCCGGACCGCGCACTTCGGCGACCTGCAAGCCCTAGCGAGGTCGCCCGCCAGTTGGCGATCAGGCGGCCGAACAACACATCCGCGCCCCGGATCGCCAACGCATGGCTGACGCGGTTGAGCGGGCCCAGAGAGGCGAATGGCAACATCGGCGTCGGAAATGCAGCGGTCGGCGTGAAGCCCGGCAGCGGCGAGGCAAGCATGGTCTGCCGTCCAAGCGCCTCACCGATATGAGGCACGGCGATCGACTTGGGATGATGGATGATCAGATCCGGGTCGAATGCCTTGGCCGCGGCCCATTCGGCGTCGAGCAGACCACGCATTAGTGGGCGAACGTGCTTGAGGAGCTTGAACCCAGCGCTGAAGCCCTCTCCGCCAGCGATAGCAGCCTTCCCCTCCGGCGTGTCCATCAGTTCCAGGAACTCGCCCGGCAGCGGGGCGAATCTGACGCCGCGGCCTTCGGCCATCGCCTGAAATTGTTCGGGTGCGGCAAGCTGCACCCTGTGGCCTCGATCCATCAATCCGAGCGCCAGCGCCACGAAAGGCTGAACGTCCCCACGAGTGCCGAGGGTGTGGATCGCGATGCGCATACCGCCTCCTTGCTTGCCACGGCCGAGCCAAGCGTGCGCCAGCCGCTGGCCCGTGCGAGCGAGCCTCTTGTCGACAGCTGTCACCGTCGCCAGACTACGCCTTATGGGGCCCGATGAAACACTAGGCCGCTCCGTCGATGATTTGTTGGCCGCCGCGAGATCGGCGACGAACAGCGCCGAACGCAGCCGCCTGATCAACGCCGCGGTGGCCCTGCAGGCGATGCTTCTTCAGGCTGCGCACTCAGCTTCGGATCAACCTGCCAACCAAGCACCGCTTCCAGCGCCGAGGTCATCGCCTTGGCGCCGGCTTGTGAAATCC
>NZ_JAURWM010000015.1 GCF_030654915.1 Phenylobacterium sp.
GATCGCCAGCACGCCCCGCGATTGTCCGACATCATCCAGGATGGGGATGAAATCCAGGTCGAGACAGGCTTCCTCGGTCTGATGGCGTCGGTGAAGCAGAAAGTAACGACGCCGAACGGAGAGCGCCTCGCCCGCCAGCCCGGCCAGCAACGCCTGGCGGTGTAGTTCGACCATCGCTGGCCACGCCACCAGCACTTCGGATCCGAGAAGGTTGGGGCGCCTCGCCTCGGCGAATTCGCTATAGGCGTCGTTGAAGATCATCACCCCATCGACACCCCAATAGACAGCCATGGGCAGGGGCGAACGTAAGATCAGATCGACCGCCCCCCGCAGCGACAACGGCCAGTCGTCGACGGCGCCCAGACTCGTCGTCGACCATGGGAACGCGCGGATACGCCCTGCCATGGCGACGTCGGCCGACGGCCAATCAGCCGGACTGCGGCCAGCTACCTGCTCCAAGGCGACCGCCGTATCGCTAGCTCCCTTGGTCACGACATCCTCCTGAGTGTGAGTGGCCAGCACAATTGCTCTGACCCGGGATCGCCCGAACGGTCACGCCGCCGGCCCGACCTCATCTCGCGCGATAGAGGCCGCGCCGGCGGCGCTGGCTGCGCGCCCTCCCCGGCGCGCGAGCGTTTCCTGCGCGCAGACCACCATGGACTGCTGCGCTTCGATCATCTGGCGAAGCGTGGCGTGCAGGCGGTCATCGGCGACCCGCGGCAGCAGCACGCGCAATTTGCGGACCACCCAGTCCTCACCGCGCCCGAGAAAGGCCAGGCGGGCCTCGACGCCTTTGATCGCCGTGGCGTTGTCGTAGAACCCGCCGACCTTGAGCGAAGGCTCGACCTTCAACTCGACCAGGGCGTCAAAGAGGGCGCCGCGCCATCTGACCTCGTCGGCATGGATGCTCCTGGCGAGGTTTCGCAGCTCCGGATCGCTGGCCTCGGCGACCAGACGCGCGGCGACCCGAGCGGCCGCATGCTTGGCCTCAAGCAAGAGGTTGAGGTCGGCGACCAGTTCGTCTCGGTCGGCGAACCCCATATAGGTTGGGTTCGCATGGGCTCCGTAACAGACCGGCGAACTCAGTTCGATCGAGGCGTGACCCGCCAAGAGCTCTGGGCGGCGGACTGGCCTCAGCAGGGCTTTCGCCTGGCCGGCTATATCGCGCAAACGCTCGCCCGCCGGAACGATCGCCGACAGCCGCCCGACGCCTTGGCCGGCATAGAGCGCCATGGCCTCGAACTCGCCGGTCATTGAGCGCAGCGGCGAGTCCGTGCTGAAGAGCTGCACCGGCCGTTCGCCCTCGGCGCCGATGATGTCTGTCGCATGAAAGAATGGATCACCGCGCGCGCCGCGCGTGACGCTGTTGGGCAGCACCCTGACATAAGCCCCAGCCGGCCAGTTGACGTGGAAGACATCGGTATGGACGGTGGCGTCGGCCTCCGCCTCGATGATCCGGCGCTTGTGGTAGTCATGCGCAAAGGACTCCTCGGTCGCCAGGAAGGCCGTGCCCATCACCACGCCCTGCGCGCCCATGGTCAGAGCGTTGGCCAGACCCGCGCCATCGACGATACCGCCCGCGGCCAAGACCGGCAGGTCGATCTGGGCGACAACGTCGCGCAGGAGCGCGGCCAAGACGGTCCTGCCGCGGACATGGCCGCCGGCCTCCCATCCTTGGGCGATCAGGATGTCGGCGCCGGCGTCCTGGGCGGCGCGAGCTTCGGCCAGGCTGCCGATCTGACAAGCGACCAAGACCCCTGCGTCGCGAAGCCTGGCGATGGCGTCTCGCGCCAAGTCCCAGAATAGGGTCACGGCATGAACCCTGGCTTCGATGCAGACTGATATCTGCGCCGCCAACAGCTCAGGGTGTGTGGCGGCTGGAATAAGGTTCACGCCGAACGGCCGGCTCGTTCGCGCCCGGACCGCCTCGATTTCCGAAGCAATGAACTCGGGCGCCTCCCGCACCATGCCCAGGAAACCAAAGCCCCCAGCCTCGCTGACGGCGGCGACCAGTTCTGATCGCGCCACGCCCCCCATGCCGGCCAGCACGATCGGTGTATCGCAGCAGAGGAGATCGCAGACGGGTGTGTGCAGGTCCATGACGGCGCCTCAGCTAAGCGCCGGTTCGACCGGCTTCGGATAACGCCACGCTGCGGACTCGCCGTTCGCCGCGGCATACTGGCGCCCGGCGAACCCCCAGTAGGCCAGCTTGTCCCACCACGCAGAGAGGAACGCAGCACGGTCGTTCTGGTGATCCAGATAGTAGGCATGCTCCCACAGGTCGCAGACCAACAGCGGCGTGACGCCCGTCTGGTTGAGCGGTGATCCCGCGTCATGGGTCGTGATAACGGCGAGGTCTTCGCCCTTAGCGACCAACCACGCCCAGCCTGACCCGAAGTGACTTGTCCCTTCGGCGATGAAGAGCGTCCGAAGCGCGTCCAGGCTTCCGAACTGAGCTTCGATATTTTTGGCGAGATCACCGGCCGGAGGCGTCGGCACGGGCGTCATGCACTGCCAGAAGAACCCATGGTTCCACGCCTGGCCGGCATTGTTGAACAACTGGCGCTGGCCGCGCCGTGCGCTGAGCGCCACCAAGTCTTCCAGGGACTGGAAATCTGTCCCCAAGCCATCCGCCAGGCTGTTAGTCATGGCGACATAGCGCGCATGGTGCTTGCCGTGGTGAAGCTGCAAGGTCACCTCGGAGATCACTGGTTCAAGCGCGTCGTAGCCGTAAGGCAAGTCGGGCAGTTCAAACATCTCACCTTCCCTCAGCCGGCCTCGCGCCAGCCACGCATCTATTGATATATGTCGTGATACGATATATATCAATAGAAAGGCGCCACTAACCGCCCCTGTTCAGGAGCAGACACGCAATCAACGGCCAGGGCGGTGCAGGCGGCGCTTGGCTCTAACCCCGCGCCATTTGTCCGAGCGCATCCCGCCCCGGCGCGACTGCGCCGAACTTGATTGAGAAGCGACGCCTCTTGATCCTTGACCAGATAGGCGCACGGATCAGCTAAATACCAAACGGGCCGACGTCACCGGCGCCAGCCATTCCACTCTCCACCGTCTGCAACAGCCCGAGGCGAATGGCCCAAGGGCGGCCAAGAAGGGCAAGCGCTCATGTATCAACACATTCTCATCTCCACCGACGGCTCGGATGTCGCGCAGAAGGGCGTTGATCAGGGGCTTGCCCTCGCCAAGGCTCTCGGCGCCAAGGTCACGATCATCACCGTAACCGACCGCTTGCCGATCTATGGCGGACTCGACGGCGGGTTGAACGTCTTCGCTTACGCCGACTATGCCGGCGCGCAGAAAGAAGCTGCCGACAAAATTCTCGCGGTCGCCAAGACGGCGGCGGGGCGCATGGGGATCGAGGCCGAGACCGTCTATCTCGAAGACGCCCACGCTGCGGAAGCGATTATCGAGACCGCCAAGACGCACGACTGCACCATCATCGTCATGTCCTCGCACGGTCGGCGCGGCCTCGGGCGCCTGCTGCTGGGCAGCGTGACCTCGGAAGTCCTCAACCACAGTTCAGTCCCGGTGCTGGTGGTTCGCTGACCCGTCGCTAGCCGCCCGTGCCAGATCGGCGCGACAACTGTGAGCGCCAGTCTCGGCCATCATCACGGTTTGAAGAGGTCCGCCAACGCTTCCCAAGGCGCCACCCGGACGGACGGAGCCTTCCAGAACTCATCAGACTGCGCCGCGGCGCGCCCGGCCTCGAAGTTTGCGCGCATGCTCGCCGTGGTGAAGTCGAGCATGGCCCCGTTGGGAGCGCCCCCGTCCGCGCCCTCGATGGTTGCGACGTTGAGCGGCACATTATTGCCGAGGCAAAAGCTGGTCGCCACATTGAGCGCCTGTCGATACGACATGCGCAGCATGGTGTCGAAGCTGCGCAGCAGGACCGCCGGCAGGGACACGGGCGTTGTCTGCGGCGCAGGGTCGATCACAGTATTGATCAGCGCGTAGACGCTGCCGCTCCGCAGCCGGCGGCCTACGCGCCGCCATCGCAAGAGCGCCTCGGGCAGGATGAAAAGCGGAGTGGTGACACCCCCATCCACGTGAAGCTCATCGAACAGTTCGCCGTCAGCCTCGCAGCGGATCAACCTCGGTGGAAAGAGGCCTGGAACACTCGCCGACGCCGCCAGCACCAGCCGAAACATCTCGACGGCCTCCGGACCGCCTCGCAAAGCGATTTCTCCCATGTCCCAGATCGCCGGTCGCTCGCGGTCGAGATCCGTCGTCGCCACCAGAAGCCGACGGCCGAGGCGGTGTTCGGCCGCGATCGCCTCGAGTAACCCCTCGTCGATGAAAGGCGCGATCAAACCGTCCAGGCTCGCGGCCGACAGCAGGCCGCCGCCCAACACGCCCGACACCGCGGTTAGTCCCAGCTGCGTGGCTGCGCGCCCGCCCGTATAGGCTTCGGTGAGGCGGCCATCCCAGCTCTCGCCGAGGAATGCGAAGGGCGCGATCAGGGCGCCGGTGCTTACCCCCGTGACGATATCAAATCGAGGGCGTCGCCCGGCCTCTGCCAACCCCACAAGCGCCCCTGCGCCGTAGGCGCCGCCCGCGGCTCCGCCGGAGATCGCCAAAACATTGAACTCGTCCTTGCCGAACCGACCGCGCGGTATCGCTAGACGGTCGGCGACCGCCTCCAGGGAGTCCTCGGCTTCCTCGAAGCTCAGTCGCACCCCCGGGAAGCCGCGCGGCTGCCCGCCCGCGCCGACTGGCGAGGGCAAGCGGCGCCGAAACAGCTCGCCGAAGTCCCAATCGGTTTTGCCCTTGGACACGTCGCTCCCTGTACTCCACCGCCTAAAATGGCTTAGTCCCTGCCCGCCGGGACTCACCGAGGGCGGCGTTCCACGGGAAGGGTTCAGTCCGCGGCGCCGCTACCGGCTTGGCCCTCGCTATCCTTCTCCTTGAGAGCATCGAGGGCCTGCGGCGGGGAACTGAAAGAGCCGGCGCGATCACCATCCTCGTCGACGAAGATGCGTTCGCCCGCGCCCTGTAGATCGTCATATTGCCCGCTGCGTAACGACCAGAAAAAAGCAGCCAGGCCGATAACGCCAAGACCCAGTGCGATTGGCACAAGAAAGATCAAACTGTTCATCAGGCGCGAGCCAGGTCCGCGCGAGGCTCGGAAGGCCCGTTGGCGGCCAATGATCCTCGCCGCCGTCTGCGGCTCCCCGCCTTCAAGCGAAGCGCGTTCGCCACGACAATGATGGACGAGGACGACATGGCCAGCGCGGCGATCAATGGCGTTACAAAGCCAAGGATCGCGATCGGCAAGGCGACAGCATTGTAACCGATAGCCAGGAGGAAGTTCTGGCGCACTAATCTATCGGCCTCTCTGGCGATGGCGACGGCCATCGGCACAGCCCCCAGGTCGTTTCTGAGAAACACGAAATCGGCGGCGTTCCGGCCGATATCGGCGGCGGTCACCGGCGCCATGGAGACATAGGCCGCGGCGAGCGCCGGGGCGTCATTGAGACCATCCCCGACCATCATCACCTTATGTCCCTGCTCGGCCAGAGCTTCCAAGCGTCTGACCTTTTCGCCCGGAAGAAGGCTGGATGCGTGGTCGGCGATGGACAGCGAACTGGCGACCGCGGCGACCGCAGATGCGCTATCGCCAGAAAGAATCTGCATTCCGACACCTGATGCGCGAAGGTCGTCTATGGCGGCCACGGCGCCCGAGCGGAGTTGCTCCTCAAACCGGAAGACCGCCAGAATGCGTCCTTCGCAACTCAAAACCGTGCCGGTCGTCGGGGCGTCCTGCTGAACGAACACCGACCAGTCCGTGCGGCCCAAGCGATAGAGTCTTCCATCAATCTGGCCTTCAACGCCAAATCCCGCCTCCTCGCGCACGTCCGTGACGCTCAGCCTGGCGCCGTCGATAGGCGCGAACTGCGTCAAGGCTTGTGAGTGCGGGTGTTTGGAATAGGCGCCCAGGGCGGCAGCGGCGGCTAAGGCTTCCGGCGCCAGGTCCTGATCGACAAGACGCATCTCGCCGCTTGTCAGGGTTCCGGTCTTATCGAAGACGACCGTGTCGATCCGCGCCAAACGCTCTATGCCGCTCCCGTCCTTGAGCATGATGCCGTTGTCGAACAGACGCCGGGCCGCAACGACCTGAACGATCGGCACAGCTAGCCCGAGCGCGCACGGACAGGTGATGATGAGAACGGCGATCGCGATACTGATCGCCCGATGCCAATCGCCGGTCGCCGCCATCCAGCCCACAAAGGTCAAAAACGCGGTGGCGTGAACCATTGGCGAATAGAGGCTGGCCGCCTTATCCGCCAGACGGCGGTAGCGAGCCCGGCCCCCCTCGGCCGCCTCCATCAACCGCAGCATCTCGGCGAGGAATGAATCTTGTGCTCGCGCCGTAGCGACCATGGTCAGCGGGGCGGTCATGTTAAGAGCCCCGGCCTGAATGCAAGACCCAGGATGAACCGCCAGCAGCGCGCTTTCACCGGTGGCGATAGAGCAGTCGAGGTCCGAACGGCCCGTCTCGATGCGGCCATCGACAGGAACACGATCGCCAGCCACCAGCAGAATGCGCATTCCCGGCTCGATCTCCGCGACCGGCACGTATTCTCGATCTCCCTTTGGACCGAGCACCATCGCGCCGCGCGGAGACATCTGCACAAGCCCACGGACCGCGGTCCGCGCCTTGTCACGCATCAGGTGATCGAGCGTTCGCCCAATCAGGAGGAAGAAAATGAGCGAGGCCATCGCGTCGAAATAAGCGTGACGGCCGCCTTGGATCGTATCGTAGAGGCTCAGGCCGAACGCCAAGCTGACGCCGATGGAAATCGGCACGTCCATATTTGTGCGGCCGTTCCGCAAGGCGCTCCAGGCGGAGGTGTAAAAAATACGGCCCGAATAGAGCAGGCATGGCAGCGCCAGCGCCGCCGAAATCCAGTGGAAGGCCTGACGTGTTCCCGCCTCAGCGCCTGACCACACTGACACCGACAGCAACATGATGTTCATGCTCGCAAATCCGGCGACGGCCAGAGCCCGGATCAGCCGCCCCAACTCGGGGTCTTTTCCCGCCTCATCGCTCTCGTACAGGTGCGCCGGGAACCCTAAGGCCTTGATCGTTTCAATGAGGGGCGGCACCGCCTCCCCGCGCCATCGAACGCTGGCGCGCTTGGTCGACAGGTTCACTCGCGCGTGCTCGACACCTGCCAGCGACAACAGACCGGCCTCAACCGTTCTTATGCAACCGGCGCAATGCACAGTCGGAACCGAAAGGTCCGTCTGATAGATTCCGTTCTCCAGCGCGCGGCTGGCGATCCGCAACTCGTCTCCCGCCCGCGACCGCGTGACCTGCTCCGCCAGCCGATCTTGGCGGTTCATCTGATGGCGCGATAGCTGTGCCAAGCCGCATGCCCGAGCCACGGGAAGATGAAAATCAGCCCCAAAAGCCCCGTCGCGAGGCTAAGCAGGAACAGCGCGAGCACGACGCCTCCCCACCCCAGCATGACGGGCAGGTTGTTCCAGACTAACGAGATACTGGTGCCCATGGCCGTAAAGGCGTCGGTCGGCTCGTCCAGCAACATCGGAATTGAGAACGCGCTGATGGCGAAGGCGAAGCCCGCGAACAAGCCGCCTGCGATCGTACCCGTCGCCAACATCGCCCAGCCGTATGGCGTGGTGAACAGCATTTCGGCGACGTGATCGAGGCCCGGAAACGGGCGCAGGCCGAAGAACAACGCGTAGATGATGACCGCCGCGCGCATCCAGACCAGCATCAGAAGGCCAAGTATGGCTCCCGTGAACCAGACCTGTCCCCCCGACGACGCCGCGAGGAAGAACATGCGACGGAAGCTGGGGCGGACGCCGGCCTCGAGATCGCGGCTTTTCTGATAGAGGCCGATCGCGATGAACGGGCCTACGACCAGAAAGCCAGCGAGCGCGGGGAACAGGATGTAATCCAGCTCCAACCAGAACAGCCCCCAGACAATCGCAACTGACGCGGCGAATACGACAAACCCGTAAGCAAGGCTTGGGGCGGGATATCGCCAAAGATCGCGCCACCCAGCCGCAAGCCAGCCCCATACCGCCGTCGCTGGAAGGTTTCGGCGCCTTTGCGCCCCCAGCGGGATAATCGCGTCAGACGTCCCTGTATTGC
This sequence comes from Phenylobacterium sp., assembly GCF_030654915.1. Classification (GTDB taxonomy): domain Bacteria; phylum Pseudomonadota; class Alphaproteobacteria; order Caulobacterales; family Caulobacteraceae; genus Phenylobacterium. The sequence goes on from NZ_JAURWM010000015.1 coordinate 8,141, forward strand.
TCATCTTTTCCCTCAACAGACCGATCTCGCGGCGGCATAGATTTGCGCACCTCCGGCCTGCTTCATGTGCGGCACGCAGTCGGGTTGAGATTTGAAAGCGACATAGACCAGATGGGCGTTGGCCCCGATCAACACCGCGAGCCCCGCGCCGACGATCAGAAACGAGATCAGGCGCCAACGCCGGCGGCTCCCGCGAGCAAGATGCGAGGCGGGGGTCATGACTTCGGCTCTGCAAGCGTTCCGACGTAAAGCGCGAGAAGCTTGATCTCTGTCGGGGAAAGACGGTCCGACCAATGCGGCATATGCCCCTGCCGCCCCGAGTATATGGTCATATAGACGGACTGAGCATCGCCGCCGTATAGCCAGACCTGGTCGGTGAGATCGGGCGCCCCGACCGTAGGCATGCCCTGGCCGGTCGCGCCGTGGCAGGACACACAGTTTTCGGCGAAGATTTTCTGGCCCGCTCCGAGCATGGCCTTGTCTTCAGCGTTGAGTTTCTGTCCCGACAGCGACCTCACATAGGCCGCGACCTCAAACACCTGGTCACGAGTGAGAATTCCGTCGCGGCCGAACGCCATCATTTGTGAAATGCGCGTGTCCAACTGTGTGGAGTTGATGCCCAGGCTGATCGTCTCCGCGATGGTCTCCGGGTCACCGCCCCACAGCCAGGCGCCCGCTGTAAGATTGGGATAGCCGGTCCCGCCGGTCCCGTTCATTCCATGGCAAGCTGCGCAGTTGTCGATGAATGCGGCGTGACCGCTCTCACGCACGTAGGTCATCAACTGCGGATCGCGCGAGATCTCGTCGAAACTCTCGGTGGCGATACGGTCGGTCCATTTGGCGCGTTCGGCCGCAGCAGCTCCGACCTCGCCCATCACAACCGAATGCTGATCGAATCCCAGTATACCCTTCGTATAACTGTTTCCAGTCGGCCACGCGGGCAGAAGAATCCAATAGACGATAGCAAAGAGAGTCGTCGCCACCAGGAAAAATATGACAACCCTAGGAATTCGGGTGTCTAGCTCTTCAATACCGTTCCACTCATGCCCAGTCGTCTTTTGACCGGTTACAGGATCGACCCGCTCATCCGCCATAATCTATTTCCCTGGCCGATCAGTCTTATCGAAGATGCTCTTCTTCGCCCGATCGAATTTCTTCCGATTCCGTGGCCAGAGCGCATAGACGAGCACCGCGATCGTCAGGCCGATCAGATAGAACAGGCCCCAACTCTTGGCGAAGCCGACAAGCGTCTGATGGTCCATGGCCTCACTCTTTCATCGACGAAGCGTTGTTGTGTGCGGCGTCGGTCAATTTTCCCAGGACCTGCAGATAAGCGACGAGAGCATCCATTTCCGTCAGACGATCGGGTTCACCATCGAAGGCGCGTATGTTGGTCGCCTTGCCATAACGTTGCCCGACACCCGTCGATTCATCGCTATCGGGATCGGTCTGGCCATATAGGTCGTCCCCCGCGTTCTTGACCATCTCGTCCGTATAGGGGACGCCGACCGTGCGCTGGGCCGTAAGATGTTTCCCGACATCGTCGGCTCGTAGCGGGTTGCGCTGCAACCACCCGTATTTCGGCATCACCGATTGTGGGACGACGTCGCGCGGATTGATCAGGTGAGCAACATGCCAAGCGTCGGAGTACTTGCCACCCATGCGGGCCAAGTCTGGTCCTGTGCGCTTTGACCCCCACAGCATCGGGTGATCGTACTTGGACTCGACCGCCAGCGAATAGGGACCGTAGCGCTCCACCTCGTCGCGCAATGTGCGGATCATTTGGCTATGGCAGGCGTAGCAACCCTCGCGCATGTAGATGTTACGGCCGGCGAGCTCCAGCGGAGTGTAAACGCGCATATCCGGCGCGGCCTCCACCGTGTCGTCGATCGTAAAGAGCGGCGCGATCTCAACAAGCCCGCCGATGCTGGCGACGGCGATGATGGCCAGCACGAAACCGATAGCGTTGCGTTCAATCTTTCGGTGGAAAAACTCGCCCACGACCTTACTCCCCCGCCTTGAGGGGCGCGACACCCGACGCCGAAACCGGCACGTCAGCCTTGCTGTGGTCGGTCGCGCTTTGCCGCGCGGCCATGCGGATCGTCATCCACACATTGTAGGAACCAACGATAGCGCCAAGTAAAAACAGCAGGCCTCCGAAAGCGCGCGCAATATAATACGGATGCATCGCGACAACGCTCTCGAGGAACGAATAGGTCAAGGTGCTGTTTTCATTGTAAGTACGCCACATGAGGCCCTGAATGATCCCTGAGTTCCACATCGCAAAGACATAAGTGACGGTCCCGGCTAGAGCCAACCAGAAATGGACCTCCACGAGCTTTGCGGAATACATACGCTCCTGCTTCCACATCCATGGCGTCAACGCGTAGAGCGAGCCAAAGGTGATCATCGCCACCCAGCCAAGCGCCCCGGCATGAACGTGCCCGACCGTCCAGTCGGTGTAGTGTGACAAGGCGTTGACCGGCCGGATCGCCATGAACGACCCCTCGAAGGTCGACAGGCCGTAGAAGACCGCGGCCACCATCATGAAGCGCAATGTGGCGTCGTCCCGCACCTTGTGCCAGGCGCCGTTCAGCGTGGCCAAGGCGTTGCCCGCCGAGGCCCACGACGGCACCAGCAGCACGAGCGAAAAGGTCATTCCCAGGTTCTGAACCCATATGGGGAGCGCGGTGTAATGCAGGTGGTGCGAGCCAGCCCACATGTACATGAAAGTGATGCCCCAGAAGCTGATGATCGACAGGCGGTAGGAGAAGATCGGCCGCCCTGCGCGCTTAGGCAGATAATAATACATCATCCCCAGGAAGCCTGAGGTCAGGAAGAACGCGACGGCGTTATGCCCGTACCACCACTGCGTCATCGCATCCTGGACGCCGGAAAACAGGGAATAGCTCTTGGCGTGACCAAGCGAGACCGGCACCGCGAGGTTGTTGACGATGTGCAATATCGCCACCACCAAGATGAAGGCCATATAATACCAGTTGGCGACGTAAATATGAGGCTCAATTCGACGCTGTAGAGTCCTTATATAAATCAGGAAATAGACAACCCAGACGATCACCAGCCATATGTCTGCGTACCATTCAGTTTCGGCGTACTCCTTGGATTGGGTGATCCCCATAAAGTACCCGCTGATCGCCAGGATACAGAATAGGTTGTACCCGAGTAAAACAAACCACGGACTGAACTGATCCGGCAGGCGCGCGCGCGTCGTTCTCTGAAGCACGTGAAAGGACGTTGCGATCAGCGCATTGCCGCCGAAAGCGAAGACCACGCCGGTCGTGTGGACTGGCCGAAGGCGTCCGAAACTCGCCCATGCGGCGTCAAAGGTGAGATCGGGCCACGCCAACAGGAGCGCAACCCATAGGCCGATCGCCATGGCGAACACCGCCCAGGCCATCGTCAGGACGATCCCTACCTTGGTCGGATCGTCATAGTACTCCGATAGCCGCTCCGCTGACGGCTCGGGAGCATAATAGCGTCCGAGCAGAACGAAGGTGAGGACTACGCTGAACCCGAAGATGATGAAGCCATGCACGCCAAGCGGATCCATCCGGCCCGCGACCGCCATCGCAAGACCAATCGCGCTCAAGATCGCGAGCACAAGGAGTGAGAAGCGCCGCTCCCCTATCGTTATCCCTGAAACCATACGCACCCCCGACACGCTTTTGGACGCGCAATCGCCTCAAAGGCCGCCGCCGTCTCAAAAAAGCATTCTCTGTATATGTTACCGTCAAATCTGATCGTAGCAATGGCCCCGTCCGCCCTGGGACGGCTTCTAGGGACGCAGGCCGCCTTCGTGGAACTACTGCGTGAGCCCCCACTGGTCGATCGCCAGCTGGCGTCAATTGGGCCCGACTTCGGGCGCGAGCAGCGCTCGAAGGTCCATCTTTCTCGCCAACAACCCCTCGAGCGTGTAGCCGTCCAATACCGCCATGAACGCCGCCAGCGCCTCATGCAGGGCGCCCGTGAGGCCACAGGCCGGCGCGATAACGCAACTTCCGCAGTCGACGAGATCGAAACCGCCTTCGGTGTGCCGGATGACACCGCCAACATTGATCTGAGCCGCTGCGCGGGCCAGCCTTATGCCGCCCGAACGGCCGCGCACGCTCTCCAGGTAGCCTGCGCGCACCAGGTCGTTGACGACCTTCATCAGGTGGTTCTGCGAGATGCCGTAGGCGCGGGACACCTCGGCGATTGAGCACAGCTTTTCCGGCCGCGCCCCCAGGTAGAGCAGCACTCTCATCGCGTAGTCGGTGTAGCGGGTCAGACGCATCTGGCCTCCTCATCGCCGCGAAGAGCTTCGCCCGCTTTTAATATGCATTTTTGTTGCATGTATCAAATCGTCCAGGATAGATGCGTTCCAGATACATGATTTGGTTGAAGGGAGATCGGTCGTCGTCACGGCGACCGAAGCTGCATGCCGACACCCTATCGCTCGACGCCGATTTTTGACGAAGTCACCTTGCCCGCTGCGCTGAGGGCCGAGCATCGGACCAAGGTGGGAGTCTGGGGACTGGTGCGCGTCCTCGAAGGTCAGTTGAAGCTGACCTATCTCGCGCCTCGCTCGGAGACGATTGTCACGCCGACGACGCCGACCGTCATTCATCCGGAACAACCACACTTCGCCGAGCCCCTGGGCCCCATGCGCATGCAGGTCGATTTCTACCACGAAGACCCGGGCGGCTGATCGCACCCCCGCCCTTCCCTAGCGGCTACCGAGCCGCGCACATCCCACAGGATTGATAGATGTCGCAAACGCTGAGCGAACAAACGATCGCGCTCGTCAAAGCCACCGTCCCGGCGCTCGAGGCCCATGGCCTGGAGATCGTCCAGGTGATGTACACCCAGATGTTCAAGGACCCGGCGATCCGCGACCTCTTTAACCAATCCCACCAGGGCGGCGCTGACGCAGGTTCCCAGCCGCGCGCGCTCGCGGGTGCGATCTTGGCCTACGCCGCCAATATCGAAAACCTCGGGGCTCTGACCCAGACCGTCGAACGCATCGCTCAAAAGCATGTCGGATTGCAGATCGCGCCCGAACACTATCCGCATGTCGCCGAGGCGCTGCTCGGCGCCATCAAGGCCGTGCTCGGCGAGGCGGCGACGCCGGAAATCCTCAACGCTTGGGGCGAGGCCTACTGGTTCCTGGCCAATATCCTGATCGGCCGCGAGCGCGATCTCTATCAGGAACAGGCGACGACCGACGGCGGCTGGAACGGCTGGCGCTCCTTCGTGATCGAGGGCGTGCACGCCGAAAGCGCCGTCATCTCCTCGTTCGTCCTGCGCCCGACGGACGGCGCCCCGGTGATCCGCCACAAGCCAGGACAGTACCTGACCTTCTGGCTGGAAATTCCGGGCCGCCCGCCCATCAAACGCAACTACAGCATTTCAGGCGCGGCCAACGGCCAGACCTATCGCATCTCGGTGAAGCGCGAGCCCCATGGCCTCGCCTCGGGCTGGCTGCATGAGCATGCTGTCCCAGGAACTGTGTTGAAGGTCGCGCCGCCGGCCGGGGATTTCTTCCTGGCCACCGCCCCTGAGCGGCCGGTCGTGCTGCTGTCCGGCGGGGTCGGCCTTACGCCCATGGTGGCGATGCTGGAGACCCTGGTCGCCCAGCACCCCGATGTGCCGGTCCACTACGTGCATGGCGCTCAGGACGGCGCGACGCACGCCATGGGCTCGCACGTCCGCGCGCTCACCGCCAACCGGCCGAACATGCAGGTCACGACCTTCTATCAGACCCCTCGGGCGGAAGACGCGGTGGGACGCGACTACGACCTGCCCAGCCTGATCAATGATCACTGGTTGAGCACGGCGACCCCGATCAAGGACGCCGACTACTACCTCTGCGGGCCGCCGGCCTTCCTGAAGGCCCTGGTCCCAGCCCTCTCGCTGGCTGGGGTTTCCTCCGACCGCATCCACTACGAGTTCTTCGGTCCGGCCGACGACCTGCTCGCCGCCTGACGCCCCCAACGACCAGGCGCGGCGCTTAGCTGTCGCGCCTGGGATCTTGGGCCGCTTTCGCTAGAGGCCGATCACGCGCTGTTCAGCCGGCACGATGACGATCAACCCCTCGCAACGAGAGTTGATCCGCACCTGACAGGACAGCCTGGAACGGGTTTCGGCGCCTTCGGCGAAGTCCAGCATCGACTCCTCCATCGCCCCTGGCGCGCCCATAACGGCCGACCACTGAGGATCGATATAGACGTGGCAAGTCACGCATGCGCAGTTGCCGCGGCACTTGGCTTCGATGCCCTCGACGTTCGCCCGAACCGCCGCCTCCATGAGCGAGACCCCCGCCCTGGCCTGAACCTGTCGGCAGGTCCCATCGGGCTGGACATAGGTGATCTTGAGGAGCAGCGGCGGCTCCATCAGGCGAAGATCTTCCACCCCACCACAACGCCGATCACGGCGAGAGCCGTACAGATGAGCATGTTGACCAGCATTCGCATCATGCCCCGCTCATGCTCATTGGTCAGGCCAAGGCGGTCACAGACCGCGTTGCCCGGCGCCATCAGAAAACGACCTAAGACCATAGTGCTCTCCTCACTCGGATCGGCGCGCGCTCATTGGCGAGGTCGTCGTGACTGACGACCAGCTCACGCGCGCCCAAGAAAGACTCGCCCAGGCCGATAATCAGCAACCAGAGCAGCTTGATCACCTCGGCGACGATGTAGGTCATGTGAAGGTTGGACTGTGGCAGCGGCGAGAGCCCGGCCTGAACCGCTGAGACACGAAGATCGAGCGCTGGAACTAGCCAAAACGCCTGTGTGAGAATGATGGCGCCAGGGACAGTCAGGCTCAGATACCAGCGCCCGCGCGCCTTCGACCACACGCCCAGAACCATCAGCAGCACCAGCAGCGCGAACTCGGCGCCGCTGTAGACACGAAAAGTCTGCTGGCCGATTTCGAGCGCGACGGGCAGGCTGAGCGATGGCGCCAGGAACTTGGCCGGCGTGGCCAGGAACGCCACCCCGACCGACAGCCCCGCCCAGATCAAACAGAGCTTGATCCCGAACCGTTCGACCTTGGCTCCGGCCTGCGAACTCGCCATCCTCGAACCTCCTTCCGGACACGAACGCAGGGCGCCAATTCCAAGGCGCTACCGAGCTCCACCCAAACATATATTTACAATACATCTTTTGGATTGACCAGTGTCATCGGCTAGAGGTGAAGCCTTGAGTTCAGCCCGGCGGGCTCTTGGATCGCGGCGGCGTCCAGCCCCCACACGCCGCCCTCGCTTGACTAGGCGATGGCTTTTGACGTGGGGACCTGAGCAAAAAGCTCGCGCAAGGCGTCGGCGTTATCGGTCAGGTCGGCCAGGCTATAGCCGTCGAGCACCTCGAGGAACGCGCTCTGGGCACGTTGCAGCGCCCCGCGCAACTTGCAGGCCGGCGTCAGGACGCAAATGGCGTTGCTGGGATCAAAGCAGGGCACCAGCGCCATGTCCGGCTCGGTCCGCCGAACCACCTCGCCCAGGTTGATGCTCTGCGCCGGACGGGCGAGCCGCATGCCGCCACGCTGGCCCCGCACGGTTTCGATATAGCCGGCAAGACCAAGCTGATGGACCACCTTCATGATGTGGTTCTTCGAAATGCCGTAGCTGGTGGCGATCTCCGCGATCGTCGGGCGGCGCTCAACATGCACCGCGACGTACATGAGCACCCGCAAGGAGTAGTCCGTATACACCGTGAGCCGCATCAGAGCCTTCCATTTGGCCGATCAGGCCTGTTCCCTCAGATACTCCGCCAGCGCGACGGCTTGGTTGTGAATTTCATCGCGCGCGCCGTAAATCAACGTGACCGGTCCCGCCTCGACGAGGTCGCAGAGCGTCTGGGTCGCTGGATTGGCGTTTAGCTCCGCGAAATAGCGCCGACGGAATTCCGGCCAGCGTTCGGGCTTGTGACCAAACCACTTTCGCAGATCGGTGCTGGGCGCCACGTCCCGAAGCCAGACGACGTCCGCGAGATCCTGTCTGCTCAGGCCTCGCGGCCAGAGGCGATCCACCAAGACCCGCTGACTGTCTTCGGGAAGATACGGCTCATAGGTGTAGCGGCGCGCAATAGTGAACGGCTCGACGCGAGATACAAGGCGTGTTTCGACGCATATTAGCTGAGACGTCTGTGCCTACTCGGCGCACATTGTGTGAGACTGAAACCACAATGGTTGAGACCGACGCGCGCTATTTGAGACCGACGCACGGTCGATGAGACGCTTCAGAGCGGCAGGCCCGCGGCGCGCATCTCCTCCATCAACTCCGTCGAGCGGGCGGGATCGAGCCCGCCGCGGAACAACTGCCGGATCTCTGCCGGCTTGGCGTCGAACAATTCCGCGAGAGACTTGAGATCGTAGCCGTGCCGCGTCAACTGCGGCTCTAGATCGTCGGCGCGGCGCGACAAGACGGTCTCGACGATCGCCTTGTCGATCGGCTTCACGCCAGCCTCGAAACCGGCCTCGAACACCCGCACCAGCGAACTGCTGAGCTGCAACGGCGTCTTCAGACGCACCGCAAGCAAAGTGGCGGCTTCCTCTGTGATGACGTCTTCAGGTTGGGCGTCGGAGTGGAGGGAACTCTTGAGGGTCCAGTCGAGAAAGTCACGCTGCCGTTCGCGCAACCCTCCGAACTCGAAAACAGTCGTCCGGTCGCCGACCTCTTCCATGCTGGGCCGCCGCAGGTCATTTTTGAGCTTGGGGTGGCCGACCAGAACGACGGAGAGTTGTCCGCCGCCTTCCACGACGAGTTCGATGAGACGTTTGAGCGCGGTCAGCGTCTTGGGGTGCAAGGCGTGGGCGTCGTCGATGAATAGGGCCACTGGCTTCTTGGCCTTGCGAAACAGTTCCTGAAGGTCGCGCTCACGTCGTTCACTCTGGCGGGAAATGACGACGGCCTTGTCCGACGACAGATCGTAGAACAGTGCGGAGATCAGCAGGGGAACCGTGATCTTCACCTTGTCCACCGTCAGGGACCTGGAGACGATGACCCGCCCTTCACGCTCAAGTTCGGTCCGAAGCTGACGCGATAGCACCGTCTTGCCGGACCCGATGACGGCGGTGAGCGCGATCAGCCGACCGCTCATGATCGCTGTGCGCAGGTCGCGCGAGATCTGAGCGTGGTGATCAGTCTCGAAGAATTCGACATCGACCGGCGATCGTTCGAGGCCGTAATATTCCATCACTTCGGTCAGCATCCGTAGAGCCCTCCTCGGCGCCCTTGGGGAAATCGCTCGCGTATCGCCGCCAAAATCTCCGGCCTAGCCAGCGTCCGGCGAAGCAGGTCATCGACAAAGCGGCGGTCGTCATCGGACAGCTTGGCCAGCGGGAAGCGCACTTCGTCAGCGATGGCCCGCCGGGCCGCCAGAACGCTCGGAAAGGCCAACTCGTGGAAGGGGTCGGGGTCGCGGAACGGTCTGGATGGAAGCGCGGCCGAATCCTGTTGAACGCCGATCATCACCACATCGTCTTCGCCGCTCAGCGCCGAACGCGGGAGCTTGAGCTGCGCCGCCAGCTCTCCGACCTTGTCGGCGCGAACCTCGCGACGACCCTTGCGATGTTTTCGATAGCGATGAAGGGGGATCGGGCCACCGACCGGGGTGTAGGGTCCGAAGCGCTCCTCGCCCTGTTCGACGAATAGCTCCTGATCGAAGAGGCCCCACCAGACGACAACGGTCTCGCCCGCCAGGTCAGGATCGACCTCATAGGTGACGCCGGCCACCGTGATCCGGCAGTCGATGCCGACCGCGCGTCGTTCGGGTTCACGGGCGAAGGTGCAAAACCGCTCCCAAGCGCACATCTGGCGCACGCCATCGGGCGGCAGATTGCCGAGCCAGTCATGAAGGCGGCTGTGCGGCTCGGATCGATGATCGCCGCTGTTGTAGGTGGCGATATAGCGGGCGAGCCAGCGGTTGGCCTCTTCCTCGGTTTCGGGCTGATGGAAGTGATAAAGCGTTTCGTGGGCGTCCTTCACGGTCCTGAACGGCCGCTCGACCTTGCCCTTGGCCCGGGCTGTGGTCCGCCGGCCATCGCTACCGGCTGGCATGTGGATTATCGCCTCGATGTTGAGGCTCTCCATCACGCGCTGAAACACCCCGGATTTCGCGACCGGGCCATTGTCGAGATAGAGCGTCGTGGGGACGCCCTGGAATGGATTGGCCTCGTCCGGCTTGGCCGACATGGCGTTGAACAAGAAACGCAGCGCCGATTCAGCGTCCTCGCCATAGACACAACGATATTCCTGATAGGCGACGCCGGAGCGGTCATCGACCACGCTGAACAACATCAGCGTCGGCGCGCCGTTCCGATCAGGATCGATCCAGGGCGGGACGGCGAGTTGCTTCAGCTCCGAAGGGCTCATGTCGAAATGCCACAACGCGTTCGACTGCTCGGCTTGAAACCGCACTGCTGGCGGCGGCCGGGTCAT